>NZ_JADDUM010000152.1 GCF_015163715.1 Pseudomonas cyclaminis | reverse complement strand
GCCTGGCCGCGCCACGCCGTACCGATCCTAAAACCGGCGAAGTCTATAACTCCACCCTCAAGCCGATCGGCAAAGCCGTAACCCTGCGCGGTATCAATACCGACAAAGGCGTTGTGGTCGACACCACCCTTGAGCCTGCGACCCAGGAAGAAATCGACGGCACCGTGAATGTCATGGGTGGCGCTGACTGGCAGCTGTGGATCGACGCCCTGCGTGACGCCGACGTCCTGGCCGAAGGCGCCAAGACCACTGCGTTCACCTACCTCGGCGAGAAGCTGACCCAGGACATCTACTGGAACGGTTCCATCGGCGAAGCCAAGAAAGACCTCGACAAGAAAGTCCTGACCCTGCGTGACAACCTGGCCGCACTGAAAGGCGACGCCCGTGTGTCGGTACTCAAGGCGGTGGTCACCCAGGCAAGCTCGGCGATCCCGATCATGCCGTTGTACCTGTCGTTGCTGTTCCGCGTGATGAAAGAGCAGGGCACTCACGAAGGCTGCATTGAGCAAGTCTACGGCCTGTTCAAAGACAGCCTGTACGGCAGCGAGCCGAAACTCGACGCCGACGGTCGTTTGCGTGCCGACCTGGCCGAGTTGGAGCCAAAGGTCCAGGACGCCGTAGCCGCACTGTGGGATCAGGTTACCGACGAAAACGTCAACGAGATCAGCGATTTTGCCGGCTACAAGGCGGAGTTCCTGCGCTTGTTCGGCTTTGAAATCGATGGCGTTGACTACGAGGCTGATGTGAACCCGACCGTCAAGATCAACGGTCTGGTCCAGGCATAAACGATGTGACTGACAACGGCCCAGGTAGCGGGATTGCCAGGCCGTTGTTTTCCCGACGCTGATTCAGGCGAGGCGGTTTTTTGCCCGAAGAAAGTCAGACCGCCTGATCCCGACCACTTCTTTCTCCCAGAGTGGATTCAATGGCACGTGATAGCCGCTGTCTTTGGCGGTCTTTATCAGTTCTGCCATTTCCCTACTGTTGGCGATGATACTGATGACATCGAACCTGCCTAATTTTGCGGGCAGGAAAAAAGTTGCCGGGTAGTTAGCGGCGACGTCTGTCGCCGGGCTGCCTGAGTCCGCATTGTGGTGGACCACCCGCTCACCCTCGCCAACCAGTTTCTGATTGATGAGCTCTATCATCTGCTCTATTCGCGGCGTGGCATTGCCGAGATGAGGGTCTTCTTTCTGGTAGAAGCGCTCAGCGTTTTCAAAGTCAGCTCTCAGCTCTTCTGGAACCTGCTTGTAGCGATTGATCCGATCCGTGAAGACACTGTGGGCGACATCGGGCACAGGCAGCTTATCCTGCGGGCCAAAGTCACTCAGGTGAGGAGCGACCATGTGCAGGTCGTAATCTGCCGTCAATGGCTTGCCGCCTGGCTGTTTTGCAAGTACTTCGAGTGGCTCGCCCTGATGAGAGATGAGGTAGTTGTCGCTGGACGGCGACGTACGATGACCTTCGAATTCATAGCGCTGCTCACTGGGGCCGCGGGCACTCAGGTGCACTGTGCCGTTGGGTCCTTGAGGCGTCGGTTGAGTTATCTGGCCCAGCTTTACCAATTCATCAAGGCGTTGGCCGGAGAGGGTTAGAGGCGTTGCGATCGCATGGCCATCTTGGATACAGGCCTGGATTTGCTTATTGGCGCTGGCCACTTTAGCCGGTGTTTTTTCAGCAAACTGTTCAAGTTTGCTGAACGCCTGGTTCGTACAGATCAGGCCTGCCTGCGGCCCCCAGTTGGCACTTTTCCCTTTGATATGGAAGTCCTTGGTAGGGTGTCCGGCTTCTATCAGCCCTGTCGCCACGGATTCAACCGGGCGTATTCCGATGATGGAATTGGTCGCAACCGCTATTTTTTGCAAGGGCACAAGGTGGCTCGGTAGTATCCCCGTCTGCTCCTTTACCGTTTCAAGTAGCGCGCTCATCGGATCATTCGTGCCTGGAGGGGTGGCGTCAGATGAGGCGGGGTGAAAGCGTTGCAGTGCGTCCAGGCTGAACGCGGAAGGCGAGGCGATTGAGGAAATCATACTGGTCATTACAGTATCTCCACGTCATGTTCACAGCTAAGTTGGATGATTCCCTCCCGTCCCACATCCCTTGATGTCTCTCGCTGGACACTAGACGGAGCGCGCTACCCAAAGTAGAAAAAGTCTGTGACTACTTTTGTAGTGCACAACTCCCTCCAGGCACCGTGAGGCACTGACTACAAGCCGGGGCGGCTGTTTTCTGCTGAGCGGAGGGTGTGAATTCTCAGAGCTTTCCTACGTGCGTTTACTTGCTGCAGTAGGCCAGGTACATGCCAGACTTGCCTGACCAGCGCGTTGCATACACGGGAGCAAGCTATGGCAATTCGTGCAGTAGTGTTTGATTTTGGTGGTGTGTTGTTTGATTGGAACCCGCAGCACCTGTACCGCAAGCTGATTGCCGACGAACACGAGCGGCAATGGTTTCTCGATACCATCTGTACCCAGGCCTGGAACACTGAGCAGGATGCCGGTCGGCCGCTGGCCGAAGCCACGCAGGTGCTGACCGATCAATTCCCGCACCATAAGGCCTTGATCACGGCGTACTACGCCCGTTGGCCCGAAATGCTGCGCGGCCCGTTGCCTGAAGGTGTGGCGATTCTCAAGGCGCTGTACGCGGCGAACATGCCGTTGTTCGGGCTCACCAACTGGTCGGCCGAAACCTTTCCCTATGCCCGTGCCCACTATCCATTCCTAAACTGTTTTCGCGACATAGTGGTGTCTGGCGAATTGAAGCTGATCAAGCCCAATCCGGCCATCTACGACGCCAGCCTCAGCCAGGTTCGTGCCCATTTGCCAGATATCCAGCCAAGGGAAGTCGTGTTTATCGACGATGTTGCTGACAATATCGACGCTGCCGTCGCCCTCGGCTGGCAAGGTATTCACCATGTCTCGGCTGAACACACGGCGGCCCGGCTGCGTGAGTTGGGCGTGGGCTTCTAGCGCGCCCACTTCTCCATGGCGAAATCGACAAAGGCGCGCAGCTTTGGCAGGCGATAACGGTCCTGGCCGTACAGCAAGTGCATGGGGCGGCTGGGCAGTTGGTAGGTGGTCAGCAATGCCACCAGCTTGCCGGTCTGCAGGTCGGGTTGCACCAGGGCGTCGGGCAGCATGACGATGCCCATGCCTTGCACCGCTGCCTGGCGCAGGGCCTGGGAGCTGTTGATGGTCAGCGAGCCGGATACCGGGATTTCCACCTCGCCCTCTGCGCCGGTCATGCGCCAGAGCTTGTCTGCATTGCGCCAGTCGTCGGTGGACGGGTAGGCGAACGCCAGGCAGTCGTGGTGTTGCAGGTCTTCGGGTGTCTGTGGCGTGCCGCGCCGTGCCAGGTAGTGCGGTGAGGCGCAGAGGGTGATGGTGTAGTCCTGCATCGGCCGGGCGATCAGGCTCGACGCCTCCAGTTCCCCCAGGCGGATCGCGACGTCAAAGCCGCTGTCGACCATGTCCATGCGCTGATTGCTGAGCACCACGTACAGTTTGATCAACGGGTAGCGTTGGGAGAATTCGCTCAAGGCGGGCGCCAGGCGTCGGTGCCGAAGGCGGGCGGGGCGGTGATGCGCAGGGTGCCTTTGGGAACTTCACTGTGGGCTTGTTCAGCCCATTGCTCGGAATCGGCCACCAGCCCCAGCACTTCCAGACAACGCTGGTAATACTGGCCACCGAACTCCGTCAGGCTCTGTTTGCGCGTGGTGCGCTTGAGCAGGCTGACGCCCAGGCGTTGTTCCAAGGCGCGCAGGTGGTTGCCGACCATGGTGGTCGACATCCCGCAGGCGTGGGCGGCGGCGGTCATGCTGCCGGTCTCCACCACTTTCACGTACACCGACATTGCCTGGAACAGGTCCATTATCAATCCCTGATTTAAAGTCATTGCAGGAAAGTGCAGTTTATCCATCTGAGGTGGCTAACGATACTTCAACCACCCCAACCGGAGCCTGCCACCATGACCGCCGCCTGCCTGATGACCACCTACCAACCTTTGGCCTTGAGTTTCACCCGTGGCCTGGGCACACGCCTATGGGATCAGCAGGGCCGAGAGTACCTGGACGCGGTGGCGGGCGTGGCAGTAACCAACGTCGGCCACTCCCACCCGAAACTGGTGGCAGCCATCAGCGAGCAAGCGGGCCTGTTGCTGCACACCTCCAACCTCTACAGCATCGACTGGCAACAGCGGCTGGCTCAGCGCCTGACACAACTGTCCGGCCTGGACCGTGCCTTCTTCAACAACTCAGGCGCCGAAGCCAACGAGACCGCACTGAAACTGGCGCGATTGCACGGCTGGAAAAAAGGCATCGAAGAACCGTTGGTGGTGGTGATGGAAAACGCCTTCCACGGCCGCACGCTCGGCACCATGGCCGCCAGTGATGGGCCATCGGTGCGTCTTGGTTTTCAGCGCCTGCCTGGGGATTTTCTCAAAGTCCGGTTTGGTGATCTGGCGGCCATCGAAGCACTCACCAAAACCGTTGGTACGCGGATTGCGGCGGTCTTGCTGGAGCCGATCCAGGGCGAAAGTGGCGTGCTGCCAGCGCCACCGGGTTACCTGCAAGCCTTGCGCGACCACTGCACGCGCCACGGCTGGTTGATGATGCTCGATGAAATCCAGACGGGCATCGGCCGTACCGGCGCGTGGTTTGCGTTCCAGCACGAAGGCATCGTGCCGGACGTGATGACCCTGGCCAAAGGCCTCGGCAACGGCGTGCCTATTGGTGCCTGCCTGGCCCGGGCGGCGGTCGCTCAGTTGTTCACGCCGGGCAGCCATGGCAGCACCTTCGGTGGCAACCCGCTGGCGTGTCGGGTGGGCTGCACCGTGCTGGACATCATCGACGAGCAAGGTCTGTTGCAGAACGCTGCGCAACAAGGCGAACACTTGCTGGCGCGGTTACGGATGGAATTGGACGAGCACCCGCAGGTGCTGGCGATTCGCGGTCAGGGCTTGATGATCGGTATCGAATTGGCCAGCCCCTGCCGCGACCTGGCCCAGCGCGCCGCCCAGGAACATGGGCTATTGATCAACGTGACGCGGGGCAAGGTCATTCGCCTGTTGCCGCCGCTGACCCTGGATGCCAAAGAGGTCGAGATGATCGTGCGGGCCATCACCCGGTTATTGGATCAGGTCCATTGAGCCATTCCTGGTTCATGGTTTCTTTATCGCCCAGGTATTCCAGCAACCACGCCATGGCCGGGGACAGTTTGCTCTGTGCCCAGGCCACGCACGACGGGCTGGCAGGGAAGGGCCGGGTCAATTGCAGCGCCACCAGTTCACCGCGTTCGATCCAGGGCAACACCTGATGCGCCGGGGCCATGCCGACGCACAGGCCATCGCGCAGGCAATCGATGGCGGATGCCCAGTTCGGCACCACCAGCCGCCGTTGGTTATCCAATGTCCAGGTGTCGCGCTTGGGCAGGTTACGTGAGGTGTCGGTCATGCACAGCGAGGCGAACGGGCGCAGTTGGTCGTCACTGAGCAGGCCTTGCACGGCCGCCAATGGATGCTTGGCGCTGACCACGCACAGCCAGTTCAACAAGCCCATGTCGCGAAAAGTGAAGTGACTGGCCACCGGCACCGCACTGGTGGCGCCGATCACAATGTCGGTGCGCTCATCGGCCAGGGCATCCCACACGCCGTTGTACACCTCGTACTCCAGCAACAATTCCACCTCGGGAAACTGTCGATAGAAATCCAGCACCAGTTGCCGGCAGCGCTGAGGTTTGACGATGGAGTCCACGGCCACCTTCAACTGGCCGCTCCAACCGTTTGCCACCTGCTGGCACAATCGCCGCGTGCCGAGCATTTTTTTCATCACGCCTCGGGCTTCGTCTATAAACAGACGGCCTGCGGGGGTCAGCTCGACGTCGCGATGGCGCCGCACAAACAGCGGCACCGCCAGCCATTCTTCAAGCTGGCGCACCGTGTAGCTGATAGCCGAGGGTACGCGGTGCAATTCTTGAGCGGCGGCGCTGAAGCTGCCGTGACGTGCCACCGCATCGACGACATCCAGGGAGTATTCAGACCACATAATGCTTGTCTTCAAAATTATTGATAGGAGCGTCCAATTATTATCGCTTCACAGGCAATCTGTCAGCTTCATAATGGGCGCCAGTCAGCAAATAGTTTGATGGCAGGATCGACAAGGCTTCAATGAAAAATTCTTTTGGTTTCACTTGGTATCTGGCGGGGCTGAGCATGCTCGGTTACCTGGCCATGGACATGTACTTGCCGGCGTTCGGCGCCATGGGCGAGCAGTTGCAGATTGGCGCGGGCGCGGTGGGTGCCAGCTTGAGCATTTTCCTCGCCGGCTTTGCCCTGGGGCAGTTGCTGTGGGGGCCGTTGTCCGACCGCCTGGGCCGCAAGCCCATTCTGCTCGCAGGCTTGAGCCTGTTTGTGCTGGGCTGCGCCGGGATGTTCTGGGTCGAGACGGCACCGCAGCTGCTGGCCTTGCGTTTTATGCAGGCCATTGGCGTGTGTTCTGCTGCCGTGAGCTGGCAGGCGCTGGTGATTGATCGCTACCCGGCCGACAAGGCACACCGGGTGTTCGCCAGCATCATGCCGCTGATGTCGCTGTCGCCGGCCCTGGCGCCGCTGCTGGGTGCGATGGTGCTGAATCACTTCGGCTGGCAGGCGATCTTCGGGGTGCTGCTGGGCGTTTCGCTGCTGTTGCTGCTGCCGACGCTGTTCCTGCGCAACGTGCCAAAACCACAGACTGAAGCGCCATCACGCCTGGGTTATACGCAGTTGCTGACTTCTCGGGTGTTCACCGGCAACGTAATGATCTTCGCTGCCTGCTCCGCCAGTTTCTTTGCCTGGCTGACCGCTTCGCCCTTCATCCTTGGCGACATGGGCTACAGCCCCAATGACATCGGCCTGAGCTACGTATTACCGACCCTGGCGTTTCTGGTGGGTGGCTACAGTTGCCGCAGTGCCCTGCAGCGTTTCCAGGGCAAGACGCTGCTGCCCTGGTTGCTGGTGGCCTATTGCATCAGCATGCTGGCGCTGTACCTGGTTGCGACCTTGACCGTGCCGACCCTCACCACGTTGCTGATTCCGTTCTGCCTGATGGCGTTGGTCAACGGTGCGAGTTATCCGATTGTGGTGGCGAATGCGCTGATGCCGTTTGCGGAGAATTCCGGCAAGGCGGCGGCGCTGCAAAACACCTTGCAACTGGGTCTGTGTTTTCTCAGCAGCCTGCTGGTGTCGTCGATGATCGAGCAACCGCTGCTGATTACCGTGATTGTGATGCTGGCGACCGCGCCACTGGCTGTGTTGGGCTACTGGCTGGCGCGGCCGAAGGCGGACGACTCCGAGTTGGCCGCTGCCTAGAACGTGACTTCCATATTCACCGTCGCGTCGACGTGCGGCTGCCCCGGCCGCCGTCTACGCCGAACTTGTTGTGCCAGTACTCGTAACCCACCCCGAGGTACAGGTTCGGCTTCACGCTTTTACCCGGCCGTACCGCCACCATCAACGCTGTGCGCATCAAGGCCTCCGGCGCCGTGTCGCGGCCATGGTAGTCCTCACCTTTTTCCCCGACGTAATTGATAAACCCCTGGAATTTCGCCGCGTGATTGGCGATCTCGAATGGACGCATCCAGGTCAGGTTAAGCATGTAGGTGTCGTCGAAGGTGTGGTTCGATTCCTGCGCGCCGGGGATGCCCGTATGGTTCTTTTCCTTGTAGTACATCAGGCTCAGGTCCAGCACGCCCACGGTGTTGAACTTCAAGGTCGGGCCAATCACCAGCGCGCGTTTTTTCGCCGAGGCGAAGTTGTTGTTGCGGTTGGCATCGAAGCCCAGGGTCAGCGCGTAATCCTTGATCAGCCCGGTGCCCAGCGGCACATCCAATACACGTGAAGCGTACAACTGGTGCCGGTATACAGCGTATACCTCGCTGCCACCGTGATCGGTGCCCTTGCGTGGGTCGCGGCTGTCGGACAGGAATACATCCAGATTCAGGAAATTGCTGCCGTATTGGTAGCCGCTGGCGTGGGTGAAGCTGTAGATGCGCTTGCTGAAGTCGTCGGGATTGTTCGGGTTGGTGAACTGCTGGCCATAGCGAAAGCCCAGGCTGTTGTTCATCCATTCCACCGCGACAGCCTCCCCGCCGCCGAGGAGGGTGAGTGCAACGGTGGCGCCCTGTAATACCTTTTTCATGGTTGTAATCCTTTGGCGTTCTGGCTCATCACGGCCGGATTGTTTTTGTAACGC
>NZ_JADDUM010000151.1 GCF_015163715.1 Pseudomonas cyclaminis | reverse complement strand
GGGCTTGCCCGATGAGGCCATCAGCCACAACGCTAGACCCCAGCCCGAGCCTGCAAACTCAAATGCGCCCTCTCCCCCGGCGCCAAACTGGCCCCGGCCATCGCCGACTCCACACACACAAACCCCGACGCCTCGTTGAAGCTCACGCCCAGCAACGGTCGGCTGCCCGGATGCCACACCACGGTGTCCGCACTGTCACCCGTGTCGATGCACAGCTCACGCTGCCAAGCATGATCCTTGAGCTGCAATTCACCCTCGTGCTGGAACACCCGCTGGCACCCACCGTCCACCCGCAACTCGCCTTCCTGCTGGCAAACCTGGCGACTGAGCTGGTCATAACCCTGCGCACCGTCGAGCCCAGACAGCGCTATCTCGTCGACGTGACCAATACGCCAGTAAGCGTGCAAAGCATGGCTCAGCTGGCACGGGAGTTCGTCCTGATGCTCGGTGCTCAGGCGCAGTTCCAGGGTGTCGCCCAAGTGCGCGTGCAGGTCGACCTGCCAGTCGCACAGCTGCAATTGCCAGTGCAGGCGCACGCCGTCGTCGTCGGTGCTGCTGTCGAGGAGCTTCCAGTCGATCAATCGTGCCCAGCCATGGGACGGCCATGCGTTTTCGCTCGGGTGGCGGCCATACCACGGCCAGCACACCGGCACACCGCCGCGGATGGCGCCGACTTGCGGCCACTTGGCCGCGCACCACAGCCAGGGTTTCTGGCCACGGGGTTGGAAATGCAACAGTTGCGCCCCCTGGCGGCTGAACACCGCCTGGCACAGCGGGTGGTCAATCACCAGCACGTCGCGCATCTGAAAGCGCTCCCAGGCGAACACCGGACGCTCGCGCAGGGATTTGAAAAAGCGTTGCAGCGGATGCTCATGCATGTGCCACGGTCCTGAATATCACAGTGCAGCCCAAAAAAAAGCGGATAGCCATGGCTACCCGCAAATGCGCACAGAGAGAAGGAGCTTATCGCAACAGCGTTAGAACGTAGACTGAATTTTCAGGCCAGCCACTAGCGCGTTGTCGACTTTATCCACGCCGCCCGGTTGGACAACGTATTGCAGGTTAGGACGCACGGTCAGCCAGTTGGTGACGTGGAAACCGTAGTTGATTTCGAAGTTGTACTCGGTCTCGCGGATCGGCGAGAACAGCGCGTTGTCGTAGTCGCTCACACCATTGGAGGCGTTGAGCAGCTCGGCGTTTTTCTTCACGTCATCGTTGACGTGCAGGCGCGCGGCACCAATACCGACGTCATCTTTTGGACGCGCATCGAATGGGCCTTTGTACACCAGCATGATCGACTGGTAGTTGTCGACAGTGTTGGTTTCCTTGTCGTGGAACGTGGCGTTGGCAGCGATGTTCAGGCCACGGGAAGCATCACCGTTGTGGCTGGTGAGTTGCTGTTGCGCAACGAACCAGTAGCCTTTTTTGCTGCTGTGGGTGCGGTAGTCTGCGCGGGTAGTGGCCGCGTCATTGCCATTCACGTCTTCACGGACGTCGCTGGCATCGGCGGCGCTCTTGTAGAAGCCCACACGGTATTCGCCCGGCAGGTTATTCACCTTCGGCGACCAGACCAATTCCACCGGGATCACAGTGCCTTTGGTGCCGCTGCCACTCAGTTTGAAGCCGTTGCCGTGCTCCAGTTGCGACGGGTTCTGGTTGTACGCACCGATTTGCGCATACAGCTCAGGCGTGATGTTGTACTTCACGCGGATCGCGGCCTGGCTGACCGGCCAGTTGTACCAGGTGCTGACGTAGTTACCCACTTGCGAGCCGCAGAACGACAGGTTCTGGAAGTCGCATGGGAAGGTGTTGAAGTCTTCGCCTTCACCGAAGTAGCCGAGCTTGACGTCCAACTTGTTGTCGAACATCTGGTGCTGGATCCAGAACTGGGTCAGACGCACCATGTGGCCACGGCCGTAGACTTCCATCGACGAGCTGAGCGTGCCGGCGCGCGGGTCGCCAATGCGGTCGTTGGAGATGTTCTGGCCATTACGGTTGGTGAACTGGATCTTGGCCTGGGTGTTGTCCCAGCCCCACAGTTTTTGCAGGTCGAGGGCAACGCCCAGACCGAACTGGTCAGCGTAGCGACCGGTCTTGTCGTTGTTGTAACCACCGTGGGCGTTGTAGCCCATTTCCCCTACGTAGTCGGCCTTGATATCGATACCTTGCTCGATCAGCTTGGTACGCTCGCCGCCCCAATCGCCGGTCATCCATTTGGAATCGGCGCTGAACGCATCGGCCGCCATCGCATTGGCGGACAGTACAAGGGCTGCTGCAGCTGACAGTTGGCAGATCAGCCGGGTGTTGTTGTGTTGCTTTTTCATCCCTACATCCTCGTCTTTATTGTTATTAAACTGTTTTTATCTAACGCGGGTTACATTTTTTAACTAAAACAACAACTTATCTCGTTCAGCGACCCTTGAATCGGGCCACGTTATCGGCGTGCCCTTGTGTCGGCACTGAAGCTGCCGTGCCCAGGCGCTCACCTGTGCTGGCGTCAAACAGCAGCACCTTGGCCGGATCGAATTGCAGAGTCAGGGTCTCACCCACCTGAGGTGCCACATCGGGCGCCAGGCGGCAGCAGACTTTGGTGTCGTTGAGTTGCACAAACACCAGGGTGTCCGGCCCGGTCGGCTCGGTGACCTGGACTTCGGCACGAATGCTCGACGCACTGTCGCCCTCGCCCGCGGCCAACAGGATTTGCTCCGGGCGCAGGCCCAGGATCACGTCACGGTCCTCAAGGCCGGCATCTGTCACATTCAGCGCCAGCTCACAACGCGCCTGGCCGCTGTCGAGCAGGGCCACCAGGCGACCGTCCTTGCGTTGCAGGCGCAGCGGTACGAAGTTCATCGGCGGGGAGCCAATAAAGCTCGCCACAAACTGGTTGGCCGGGTTGTTGTAGATCTCTTTCGGCGTGCCGAACTGCTGGATGATGCCGTCCTTCATCACCGCCACTTTATCGCCCAGGGTCATGGCTTCGATCTGGTCGTGAGTCACGTAGACCGTGGTGGTCTTGAGGCGCTGGTGCATCAGTTTCATTTCGGTGCGCATCTCGACGCGCAGCTTGGCGTCGAGGTTGGACAGCGGTTCGTCGAACAGGTAGATCTTCGGCCGACGTGCCAGGGCGCGGCCCATGGCCACGCGCTGCTGCTGGCCGCCGGAGAGTTGGCCCGGCTTGCGGTTGAGCAGGTGTTCGATCTGCAGCAGCTTGGCCACGCGTGCGACTTCAGCGTCGATGTCGGCTTGAGGCATCTTGCGGATCTTCAGGCCGAACTCGATGTTCTCGCGCACGCTCATGGTCGGGTACAGCGCGTAGGACTGGAACACCATGGCGATGTCGCGGTCCTTGGGGCTCATGCCGCTGACGTCTTGATCACCGATCATGATCGCGCCGCCGGTGATGGTCTCAAGGCCGGCGATGCAGTTCATCAGCGTGGATTTACCGCAACCCGATGGGCCGACCAGGATCAGGAATTCGCCTTCCTTGATCGACAGCTCGATGTTCTTCAAGGTGTCGGGCAGGCCGGCGCCATAGGTCTTGTTTACATTGCGAAGTTCAAGCGTAGCCATGATTACCCCTTGACCGCGCCGGCCGTGAGGCCGCGCACGAAATACTTGCCTGCGATCACATAGACCAGCAGGGTCGGCAGCCCGGCGATCATCGCCGCCGCCATATCCACGTTATATTCCTTGGCCCCGGTGCTGGTGTTGACCAGGTTGTTCAGCGCCACCGTGATGGGCTGGGAGTCGCCGCTGGAAAACACCACGCCGAACAGGAAGTCGTTCCAGATCTGGGTGAACTGCCAGATCAGGCAGACCATGATGATCGGTGTCGACATCGGCAGAATGATCTGACGGAAGATGGTGAAGAATCCCGCACCGTCCAGGCGCGCAGCCTTGATCAGCGCGTCCGGAATGCTCACGTAGTAGTTACGGAAGAACAGCGTGGTGAACGCCAGGCCGTAGACCACATGGATGAACACCAGGCCGGTGGTGGTGCTCGCCAGGCCCATCTTGCCGAGAGTGAACGACGCCGGCAGCAGCACGGTCTGGAACGGCAGGAAGCAGCCGAACAACAGCAGGCCGAAGAACAGCTGCGAACCACGGAAGCGCCAGAACGACAGCACATAGCCGTTCAATGCGCCGATGGCGGTGGAAATGAGTACGGCGGGAACGGTGATCTTGATCGAGTTCCAGAAGTAACCATCGACGGTGTCCCAGGCCTTGACCCAGCCAATGCCGGTGACCACGGTCGGCCAGCTCAGCAGGTTGCCGTTGGTGATGTCTTCCGGGGTCTTGAAGCTGGTGAGCAGCATCACCACCAGCGGCACCAGGTACAGCAGCACCGCGAGGATCAGCACCGCATAGATCGCAACGCGGCTCAGGCTGATGGCCGGTTTGTTAGCGAGACTAGTCATTACGTTTGGTCCTCAGCTCGGAGTAGAGGTAAGGCACGATGATCGCGAGGATCGCACCGAGCATCAGGATTGCACTGGCCGAGCCCATGCCCATCTGGCCACGGCTGAAGGTGAACGAGTACATGAACATCGCAGGCAGATCGGACGAGTAGCCCGGCCCGCCAGCGGTCATCGCCGCCACCAGGTCGAAGCTCTTGATCGCAATGTGCGCCAGGATCATCACCGCACTGAAGAACACCGGACGCAGGCTGGGCAACACCACGCTCCAGTAGATGCGCGGCAGGCTCGCGCCGTCGATCTGCGCGGCACGGATGATCGATTGATCAACGCCACGCAGACCGGCGAGGAACATTGCCATGATGAAACCGGAGGCTTGCCAGACAGCGGCGATCACCAGGCAATAGACCACACGGTCCGGGTCGATCAGCCAATCGAGACGGAAGCCTTCCCAGCCCCAGTCACGCAGGAGTTTGTCCAGGCCCATGCCCGGGTTGAGCAGCCATTTCCAGGCGGTACCGGTGACGATCATCGAGAGCGCCATCGGGTACAGGTAAATCGTGCGGATGAAGCCTTCGCGACGGATCTTCTGGTCGAGGAAAATCGCCAGGGTCACGCCGATCACCAGGGTGATGCCGATAAACATGCCGCCAAACAGCGCCAGGTTCTTGCTCGCCACCCACCAGCGATCGTTGTCGAATAAACGCTCGTACTGCGCCAGGCCCGCCCACTTGTAGCTCGGCAGGAACGTAGACGTGGTGAACGACAGCACAAACGTCCACAGGATGTAGCCGTAGAAGCCCACCAACACGATGAACATGCTGGGCGCCAGCACCAGTTTGGGTAGCCAGCGCTGCAGTGCATCGAACGGCGAGGCTTTGCTGAACACAGCAACAGAACTCATGGGGAAATCCAATAAAAGACTGGAGGCAGCTACAAGCTACAAGTTGCAAGCGTCAAGACAACCGCGCCCCCACTTGTAGCTTGTAGCTTGTAACATGCAGCTTATTTAGCCGACTTGATCGCAGCGCCGAGTTTCTTGGCGGTGTCGGCCGGGTCGGCTTTCGGGTCGTTGATGAAGTTGGTCACGACATCAAAGAACGCACCTTGCACAGCCAGGGTGGTGGCCATGTTGTGCGCCATGCTTGGCTGCAGGCCGCCGGACTTGGCGTCTGCCAGGAAGTCCTTGGCGGCGGTCTGGGCGCAGGAGTCGAAGCCGAGCTTGTCCATTTCATTGAGCATGTCGGTACGAACAGGGATCGAGCCCTTGTTGATGCTGAACACCTTCTGGAAGTTTTCACCCAGCACGACTTTGGCGATGTCCTGCTGACCGGCAGCGGTGCCTTTGTCTTTCTGCTTGAACACCGCCAGGGAGTCGATGTTGTAGGTGAAGGCTTTGTCGGTGCCCGGGAAGGCTACGCACTCGTAATCCTTGCCGGCGACTTTCTTGGCGGCAGTCCATTCGGACTTGGCCCAGTCACCCATGATCTGCATGCCTGCCTTGCCGTTGATGACCTTGCCGGCTTCGAGGTTCCAGTCCTGGCCTTTGCCGTCGACGTCCATGTAGGTCGCGACTTTCTTCAGCTCGGTGAGGGACTTGACCATTTCCGGGCCGGTCAGCGCAGCGTTGTCCAGGTCGACCAGGGCTTTTTTGTAACCATCGGCACCCATCACCGAAAGCACGACCGCTTCAAACACGGTGCTGTCCTGCCAAGGCTGGCCACCATGGGCGAGCGGGATGAAGCCTGCGGCCTTGAGCTTGTCACCGGCTGCGTAGAATTCTTCGAGGGTGGTCGGGTTTTTGGTGATGCCGGCTTTCTTGAAGACTTCCGGGTTGATCCACAGCCAGTTCACACGGTGGATGTTGACCGGTACGGCGACGTAGTCACCGTCGTACTTCACGGTATCGGAGACTTTCTTGTCGAGCAGGGAGTCCCATTTTTCTGCTTTGGCGACGTCTTTGAGCACGTCGGTGTCGAGCAGACCGGTGGACGCCCATTCCTGGATGTCGGGACCTTTGATCTGGGCAACGCCGGGCGGGTTGCCGGCGACCGCGCGGCTTTTCAGCACGGTCATGGCAGTGGCGCCACCGCCACCTGCGACGGCCCCGTCTTTCCAGGTGAAGCCGTCTTTCTCAACTTGGGCCTTCAGGACATCTACAGCCGCTTTTTCGCCACCCGAGGTCCACCAATGCACAACTTCAACCGTCCCTTTGGAGTCGGCGGCAAATGCACTGAGGGGAAACAACGAGGCAACGGAAATAGCTACGGCGAGGCGATTAATCGCGTTCATCTGAATACCTTTTCTTGTTGTTATGCATGCAAGTCTAGGGCTTGCGCTGCACGGAGTTTAAACATGGTTTTTTCGAGCGCAGGTAACAAAGGGATGCACAAATGTCACCACCTGGTGACATAGCACCCAGCACTCAACGCGCTGGTCATGCTCGGTGCCAAGGGCAGTGCAGGCAGCACCACCGCTTGCCAGGCATGGTACAGGTCCGGCTTGCCACCCCAGATGTTGCTGCTGGGCTGGTTGTGCGGATTGAGTTCGTGGTGCCAGCTGCCGTGGATACGGTCGATAAAGTGGGTTTCGCAGAACTCCCAGAAGCGCCGGTACCAGGTTTCGTAATGCAACTCGCCCGTGCGTTTGAGCAGGGCTTGGGCTGCGGCGCTGGCTTCAGCGTGAGTCCAATGCAGACGTTCGCGCACCACCGGGTGGTGACTCCAGTCCAGGGTGTAGACGATGCCGGGGGCGCCATCCACGGCCCAGGCATATTCGCAGGCACTGGCGAACAGGCCCTTGGCGTCGCTCACCAGCCAATCTGGCGTGACAACCCCGGCTTGCAGGCGAGCGGCTTCCAGGTGCAGCACCAGCCGCGCCCATTCAAAACCGTGGCCGGGGGTGATGCCATAGGGGCGGAAGCCGTCGGCGCGGTTGTCTTCGTTGTAGTTGAGCAGCGGTTGCCAGTGCGGGTCGAAATGCTCGATGACCATGAACTGGTTATCGGCGGCATGGGTGTGAATCACGCGCTCGACGATCCGCAGCGCACGGTCCAGCCAGCGGGTGTCGCGCGTCACATCGGCCAGGGCGAGGAAGGCTTCGGTCGCGTGCATGTTGCTGTTGGCGCCGCGATAGGCTTCGACGCCGCTCCAGTCCTGGGCAAAGGATTCGAGCATCACGCCCTCTTCTTCGCTCCAGAAAAACTGGTCGATGATGTGGGTCGCGTCATTGAGCAGGTTTTGCGCACCCGCCGCGCCCGCCACCACGGCGGAGCTGGCCGCCAGGGCGACGAACGCATGCAGGTAGGCGGCCTTGCCGGTGTTGCCATCCAGGGCCCGGGGCGTGGCGAACCAACCGCCGTGCTTGCTATCACGCAGCGGGCCGCTGAGGGCCGCGACGCCATGCTCGACCAGCTCCGCATAGCCCGGCAGACCCATGGCATGGGCCATGGCGAAGCTGTGGGTCATGCGTGCGGTGTTCATGGTTTCGGCGTGGGCATTGGCCGGCAGTTGGCCTTTGTCGTCAAGGTTGCCAAACCCTTCTGGCAGGCGCGAGGCCTTGGCAAATGACAACAGGCGCTGGCCTTCGGCAGCGAGCCAGGCATGGTGGGCAGGCGCGTTAAGCCAACTGCTGGCAGGCAGTGGTTGCGTAGTCATGGGTGGCCCTTATTATTTTTTGTGGGATGACCGGAGTCTAAACAAGGGTGGGATGTGGGCAAGTAACGAAGGGGATGGGAAATGTCACCGAGTGGTGACATTGCAAAAGAACAGATGACTCCAGTGGTGAGCGGGCTCACCACAATTGTCAGTTATCCCGGATGCCAGACGTCACTGGCCCAGCGGGGTGATCTTCGCCGGCGCGTTGAGCTGTTGCTGCAGGTTCTGCACCTGGCTCTGCAACGTCGTGATGTTGCGCGTGGTCTGGATGCGGAACACGTCGAACTCTTTATTGGTCGGCGCATCGCTATTGGCCGGCTGGTTGTCCTGCGCACTTTTGAGCACCACCAAATCCTGCTCAAGACGTGCGATGGCGGCGCTTGGGTTGCCTTGTTTTTTCAGCGCAGCAACGTCGGCGACCAACTCCTTGATCTCGGTCTCGTGCCTGCCCGCGTCACCCTGCGCCGCCTTGAGCGTGGCTACGGCCTCGGTCAGGGCCTGCACCTGGCCTTGCAGCTTGGCATTGGCGCTCGACAGCTCGGTGGTGCTGGATGTCATTTGGGCCAGGCGTTTGTCCAGTTCGGTGGCCTGGCCGGCTACGCCGAGCTGCTGCTTGCCCTGCTCGAGCAATTGGCTTTCCAACTGCTTGATCTGCAGTTTCAATGCTTCGCTGCCGTTGTTCACGCTGGCTTCGCTGGCGACAACCTTGCCGGAAATGTCCTGCAGGCGCCCCGCCGCTTCTTCGCTGATGCGTGCAAAACTTTCCTGGGTGGCAACCAATTGCTGGCCCATCAGGGATATCTGCTGGAAGCTCCACCAGGCCAGGCCGGCAAAGGCGATCAGCAGCGCGCCGATCAATGCCCACAGCGGGCCGGTGTTGGCGCCCTTGACCTTGACCACTGGCGTATTGCGCGAACGCACCGAGGTGGCCGGGGAAGGTTCGAAATCATCATCGTCCCCGTGATCGGCCCGCAGGCTGGGAACGTTGTCGAAATCGTCTTTAGCATCGTTACGCATGAATCAACCCTGAATCGGTGAGTGAGCTGGTTGGTCGCCGAGCGACGGGAGTATAAACCGCAGCCCCGTCGCACTGATCGACCCGAGAGCCTGAATTCGGTTCCCGATGTGTTGCCTGGTGTGACCTTACTTGAGTCCTGGATCCTGGGCCTTCCACCAACCGCAGAATTCGTCGAGGGCCGTCCACAGGCTGACCTTGGGCTCGTAATCCAGATAATGCCTGGCGCGGCTGATGTCGAGGGTGAAATCTTTGTTCATCACTTGCATGCCCAGGCGCGACAACGCGGGTTCCGGCCGCCCAGGCCACATCGCGCAGACGGCCTCGTTCAGCGCCGCCACGCTGTAGGACAAACCGTAGGACCGATATCGGGTGACCTGGGGCAATTCCATTTGGCGCATCACGTAGTTCACCACATCCCACACCGGCACTGGCGCGCCGTTGCTGATGTTGTAGGCCCGGCCCAACGCCGAGCCCGGCGCCAGCAAGCTGCTGAGCAGGGCTTCATTGAGGTTGTGGATGCTGGTGAAGTCGACCTTGTTCAGGCCGTCACCGACGATCGCCAGGCGCTTCTTGCGCTGCATTTTCAGCAGGCGCGGGAAGATGCTCATGTCCCCGGCACCGGTGACGAAACGCGGGCGCAGGGCCAGCACTTCGAGACCGAACTCCTGGGCGCCGAACACCTTCTGCTCCGCCAGGTATTTGGTCGCGGCGTAGGGATGCTTGAAGCGCTTGGGCACTTGCTCTTCGGTCAGGCCCAGATGATCCCGGCCATCAAAGTAGATCGACGGCGACGACAGGTGCACCAGGCGCCCGACCCGCTGTTTAAGGCAAGCCTCGACAACGTTTTCGGTGACCAGCACGTTGCCCTGGTGAAAGTCCTGGTAACGCCCCCACAGCCCCACGGCACCGGCGCAGTGCACCACAGCCTCGACATCGCGGCACAGGTTGCGCACCAGGTCGGCGTCATTCAGATCACCCTGGATAAACTCGGCACCGCGCCGCACCAGGTGTTCCACACCCTCTGCGCGCCGCCCGTTGACCCGCACGTCCAGGCCCTGCTCCAGGGCGAAACGCGCAAAGCGCCCGCCGATGAAGCCGCTTGCGCCGGTGACCAGAACTTTCATGGAGCCTCCTACGGATGCAGCTGTCAGCGTCAAGCCATAAGCTGCAAGTTAAATACGGTCTGCAAGCTCTTCTCTTGCAGCTTGACGCTTGACGCTTGTCACTGCTCATACGACACCAACCATTGACCACATGCCTGGGCCAGGTGATCGGTCAGCAGGCCCAACAACTGCCCGCCACTGCGCCAATGATGCCAGTACAACGGTACGTCGATGGGCTTATCTGGCAACAACTCCACCAGCACGCCCTTTTCCAGCTGGTCGCGCACCTGCAATTCCGGCACCAGCCCCCAACCGAGCCCGGATTCCGCCAGGCGGATAAAGCCTTCGGAAGATGGGCATAAATGGTGTTCGAAACCACCGTCCACGCCGAGGGATGCCAGGTAGCGGTGCTGCAGGAAGTCATCCGGGCCAAACACCAGCGCCGGGGTGCGAGCCAGTTGATCGGCGCGCACGCCTTGCGGGAAGTGACGGGCAATAAAGGCCGGGCTGGCCAGCGCCCGATATCGCATGGCGCCCAGCAACAGGCTGCGGGCACCGGCCACCGGGCGTTCGCTGGCGCAGATACACGCCGCCACTTCACCGGCGCGCATGCGTTTCAGGCCGACGGTCTGGTCTTCCACAATCAGATCCAGCAGCAAATGCTGTTCGGCGCAAAAATCGCTGACGGCCTCGGCCCACCACGTCGCAAGGCTGTCGGCATTCAGGGCGATGCGCAGGCGTTCGGGCATGCCCTCGTCGTCCAGCGCGGGCACCTGGCTTTGTAGATCGCGCTCCAGCAACCGCACTTGCTGCACATGGTTAAGCAGGCGCCGCCCGATATCGGTGGGCGTGGGCGGTGACGCGCGCACCAGCACCGGCTGGCCGATACGTGCTTCCAATAACTTGATGCGCTGGGAAATGGCCGACTGCGACAGCCCGAGCACTTGGGCGCCGCGTTCGAAGCCAGCCTGTTCCACCACCGCCGCCAGGGCGGAAAGCAATTTATAGTCGAACATCAGTTTCTCTAATGAGCGATCAGCAATATTGGTTTTTCTTATACAGCTTCGCCCGTGAGAATGACCAGCATTGCTTACCTCTATAAGGAACCTCACATGGCTGGCGAAACCGCCCTGGCAACCCTGCTGCGCAGCATGAGCCCGCACCTCAATGACGGTGACTACGTGTTCTGCACCCTGCCCGACCATCGGATCCCGACCGGCTGCGAGGTGATCGGCAGCTTTCGCGAACAGGAAGGCCTGACGCTGATCCTGGAACGCCAGCAAGCCGAACACGCCGGGCTGGCCTTCGATTACGTGGCCGCCTGGATCACCCTGAATGTGCATTCGGCCCTGGAAGCCGTCGGCCTGACCGCCGCCTTCGCCAGCGCGTTGGGTACGGCCGGGATCAGTTGCAACGTGATTGCCGGCTACTACCACGATCACCTGTTTGTCGGCCGCGCCGATGCGGAGCGCGCAATGCACGTGCTGCGGCAACTGGCGGCGGGCGCGGAGTAAATCTTATGTGGCAGAGCTATCTGAACGGGCTGTTGGTAGCCCTCGGCCTGATCATGGCCATCGGCACCCAGAACGCCTTTGTGTTGGCACAAAGCCTGCGCCGCGAACATCACTTACCCGTGGCGGCATTGTGCGTGGTGTGTGATGCGCTACTGGTGGCGGCCGGGGTATTCGGCCTGGCCACGGTGCTTGCGCAAAACCCGCTGCTATTGGCGATTGCGCGCTGGGGCGGCGCGGCATTCCTGTTGTGGTACGGCACTTTGGCGCTGCGCCGGGCGTTCTCGACGCAGAGCCTGGAACAAGGCGGCAACCTAAAAGTGCGCTCGTTGCGCGCCGTGATGCTCAGTGCCCTGGCGGTGACTCTGCTCAACCCCCACGTTTATCTGGACACCGTGCTGCTGATCGGTTCGCTCGGCGCACAACAGACCGAACCTGGCGCCTATGTCGCCGGGGCCGCAAGCGCATCTTTCCTGTGGTTCGCGACCCTGGCACTCGGCGCGGCGTGGCTCGCCCCCTGGCTTGCACGCCCCGCCACCTGGCGCCTGCTGGACCTGCTGGTGGCGGTGATGATGTTCAGCGTGGCCTACCAATTAATAAGCGCACCGTGAACTTATTCCAAAAGGCTCTGGAACCTCTATCCCACACAGTTGTTGCGTGGTTTTGCCGCACCCCCGGTGCTATGATCCTGCCCCTGCGCCGCAAAGAGTACAAACTCCCCGGCGCTTGTTTGGCCGCCCGTGATCGGCCTTGCGCTCACCGCAACTGACCTGATTAGGAGAATCATCATGGCTTTCGAATTGCCGCCGCTGCCCTACGCACACGATGCCCTGCAGCCGCACATCTCCAAGGAAACCTTGGAGTACCACCACGACAAGCACCACAACACCTACGTCGTGAACCTGAACAACCTGGTGCCTGGCACCGAGTTCGAAGGTAAGACCCTGGAAGAGATCGTTAAATCCTCTTCGGGCGGCATCTTCAACAACGCCGCTCAGGTCTGGAACCACACTTTCTACTGGAACTGCCTGGCGCCAAACGCCGGCGGCCAACCGACCGGCGCACTGGCTGAAGCCATCAACGCTGCGTTCGGTTCGTTCGACAAGTTCAAGGAAGAGTTCACCAAGACCTCCGTCGGCACCTTCGGTTCCGGTTGGGGCTGGCTGGTGAAAAAGGCTGACGGTTCCCTGGCCCTGGCCAGCACCATCGGCGCCGGCAACCCGCTGACCAGCGGCGACACCCCGCTGCTGACCTGCGACGTCTGGGAACACGCCTACTACATCGACTACCGCAACGTGCGTCCAAAGTATGTGGAAGCGTTCTGGAACCTGGTCAACTGGAAGTTCGTGGCTGAGCAGTTCGAAGGCAAGACCTTCACTGCCTAAGCGACGCTTGCAGTAAAAAGAGCCCGGCGAATGTGCCGGGCTTTTTTATGGGCGCGATGCAACCGCAAGGGCAGGCCAAGCCCCATGGAACTCAACGACAAGAAATGACCACCCATGCGGTAGGAGGAGTGTCCCTCTTAATTGATGTCGGAGAGTTTAAATATGGCAATGGCAGGCGCAGCAGCAGCAGCAGTAGCGATCCCCCTGATCACAACGCTGGCCCCGGTGGCGCTAGACATCGGGAAGCAAGCCCTGGGAATGGCTATGAACGCAGCCTCGTCGGTTGCGTCATCCAACAATGACGCCTCGAAAGGCAATGCGAGTCAGGGTCCAACCTGGTAAAAACCGCAGCATTCGCTTCCCAGGGATCCCAGGGAAGCGAAAACCGCAGTTTCCTCAACTCTACCGCCTCTGCACTTCCCCCCGCCCGCCAACACCACCCGCCCCAGGCTCACCCAACGCCCCAAAGTACCGTAAGCCACAATGTCCCTTTGACTGCCATCACCAGATTGCCAATACTCATGGCATAGTGAAGGCCACCCGCATGAGACAAGGAATGCCCCTTTGAAGCTGGAACTCAAGAACAGCTTGTCGGTGAAGTTGCTACGGGTTGTGCTGCTGTCGGCATTGATCGTGGGCGTGGCGCTGAGCGTGGCGCAGATCGTTTTCGATGCCTACAAGACACGCCAGGCCGTGGCCGGCGATGCCCAGCGTATCCTCGATATGTTTCGCGACCCCTCGACCCAGGCCGTCTACAGCCTGGACCGCGAGATGGGCATGCAGGTGATCGAAGGGCTATTTCAGGACGACGCCGTGCGCATGGCCTCCATCGGCCACCCCAACGAAACCATGCTCGCGGAAAAAAGCCGCGCCTTGCAGCATTCCTCCAGCCGCTGGTTGACCGATCTGATCCTGGGCCAGGAGCGCACGTTCACCACCGCATTGGTCGGCAAGGGCCCCTACAGCGAGTATTACGGCGACCTGAGCATCACGCTCGACACGGCCACCTACGGCAAAGGTTTTATTGTCAGCTCGGTGATCATCTTTATTTCCGGGGTGTTGCGCGCATTGGCCATGGGCCTGGTGTTGTATCTGGTTTATCACTGGCTGCTGACCAAGCCGCTCTCGCGCATCATCGAGCACCTGACGTCGATCAACCCGGACCGCCCCAGCGAACACAAGATCCCACAGCTCAAGGGCCACGAACGCAACGAATTAGGGCTGTGGATCAATACCGCCAATCAGTTGCTCGAATCTATCGAACGCAATACCCACCTGCGCCATGAAGCCGAGAGCAGCCTGCTGCGCATGGCCCAGTACGACTTTCTCACGGGCCTGCCGAACCGCCAGAAACTGCAGGAGCAACTGGACAAGATCCTGATCGACGCCGGCCGCCGCCAGCGCCGCGTGGCGGTGTTGTGCGTGGGGCTGGATGATTTCAAAAGCGTCAACGAACAGTTCACTTACCAGGCCGGCGACAAATTGCTGCTGGCCCTGGCCGACCGCCTGCGCGCCCACAGCGGCCGCCTCGGCGCCCTGGCCCGCTTGGGTGGCGACCAGTTTGCCCTGGTGCAGGCCGATATCGAGCAACCTTATGAGGCCGCCGAACTGGCGCAAAGTATCCTCGACGACCTGGACGGTGAATTCGCCCTCGAACACGAACAAATCCGCCTGCGCGCCACCATCGGCATCACCCTGTTCCCGGAGGACGGCGACAGCACCGAGAAGTTGCTGCAAAAAGCCGAACAGACCATGACCCTGGCCAAGAGCCGCTCGCGCAACCGCTATCAGTTCTATATCGCCAGCGTCGACAGCGAAATGCGCCGTCGCCGCGAGCTGGAAAAAGACCTGCGCGACGCCTTGGGCCGTGAGCAGTTTCACTTGGTATACCAGCCGCAGATCAGCTACCGCGACCAGCATGTGGTGGGTGTGGAAGCACTGATCCGCTGGCAGCATCCGGAGCACGGCCTGGTGCCGCCGGACCTGTTTATCCCGCTGGCCGAGCAGAACGGCACCATCATTGCGATTGGCGAATGGGTGCTGGACCAGGCCTGCCGGCAATTGCGCGAATGGCATGACCAGGGCTTCACCGACCTGCGCATGGCGGTCAACCTGTCCACCGTCCAGTTGCACCACGCCGAGTTGCCACGGGTGGTCAATAACCTGATGCAAATCTACCGGCTACCGCCGCGCAGCCTGGAGCTGGAAGTCACCGAAACCGGCCTGATGGAAGACATCAGCACGGCCGCCCAACACCTGCTGAGCCTGCGCCGTTCCGGGGCGTTGATCGCCATCGATGACTTCGGCACCGGCTATTCATCGCTGAGCTACCTCAAGAGCCTGCCGCTGGACAAGATCAAGATCGACAAGAGCTTCGTCCAGGACCTGCTGGACGATGACGACGATGCAACGATCGTGCGGGCGATTATCCAACTGGGCAAAAGCCTGGGCATGCAGGTGATCGCCGAAGGCGTGGAAACCGCCGAGCAGGAGGCTTACATCATCTCCGAAGGCTGCCATGAAGGTCAGGGCTACTACTACAGCAAACCCTTGCAGGCCCGGGAGCTGGCGGTTTTTTTGAAGCAGGCCGAGCGCAATAACGCCGCCATTCTGTGAGCTGGCAAAACGATACTGAATATTTCCCGCGTTTAACCCTTTACACAAAATGCAAATCTTTCGCATTATGTCGCAGTTTTGCGCTCCCCAGCGCGCCCTATCAACAACCGAAGCAGGATGTTCGCCATGATTCGTATGCCCCTGGCCACCGCCAGTCTGCTGGCCATTGCCATTTCTCTCGCCGGTTGCGGCGAAGGTAAAGACAAGGCCGCCGCGCCCCAGGCGCCGACCCCGGCTGCCAGCACTACCGCTCCAGCGGCTGCCACTCCTGCCGGCCAGGTCGACGAAGCGGCTGCCAAGGCTGTTGTCGCGCATTACGCCGACATGGTCTTCGCGGTGTACAGCGATTCCGAGTCCACGGCGAAAACCCTGCAAACCGCCATCGACGCGTTCCTCGCCAAGCCGAGCGACGAAACCCTGAAAGCCGCCCGCGCCGCCTGGGTTGCTGCTCGCGTGCCGTACCTGCAGAGCGAAGTGTTCCGCTTCGGCAACACCATCATTGATGATTGGGAAGGTCAGGTTAACGCCTGGCCCCTGGACGAAGGCCTGATCGACTACGTCGACAAATCCTACGAGCACGCCCTGGGCAACCCAGGCGCCACGGCCAACATCATCGCCAACACCGAGATCCAGGTCGGCGAAGACAAGATCGACGTGAAGGACATCACCCCGGAAAAACTCGCCAGCCTCAATGAGCTCGGCGGTTCCGAAGCCAACGTCGCCACCGGCTACCACGCCATCGAATTCCTGCTCTGGGGCCAGGACCTGAACGGCACCGGCCCTGGCGCCGGCAACCGTCCTGCGTCGGACTACCTGACCGGTGATGGCGCCACGGGGCGGCCACAACGAGCGTCGCCGTGCCTACCTGAGCGCCGTGACCCAACTGCTGGTCAGCGACCTGCAGGAAATGGTCGGCAACTGGAAACCCAACGTCGAAGACAACTACCGCGCCACCCTGGAGGCAGAACCTGCCACCGACGGCCTGCGCAAAATGCTGTTCGGCATGGGTAGCCTGTCCCTGGGCGAGCTGGCCGGTGAGCGCATGAAGGTTTCCCTGGAAGCCAACTCGCCGGAAGACGAACACGATTGCTTCAGCGATAACACCCACAACTCGCAGTTCTATGACGCCAAGGGCATCCGCAACGTCTACCTGGGCGAGTACACCCGCGTCGACGGCACCAAGATGACCGGCGCGAGCCTGGCATCCCTGGTGGCCAAGGCCGATCCGGCTGCCGACACCGCACTGAAGGCCGACCTGGCCGCCACCGAAGCCAAGATGCAGGTCATCGTTGATCACGCCAACAAGGGTGAGCACTACGACCAGTTGATCGCGGCCGGCAATGACGCAGGCAACCAGATCGTGCGCGACGCGATCGCATCGCTGGTCAAGCAGACCGGTTCGATCGAAGCCGCAGCAGGCAAGCTGGGCATCAGCGACCTGAACCCGGATAACGCCGATCACGAGTTCTGATCAGTGCCGTGTTGAATAAGGCGACCTTCGGGTCGCCTTTTTTGTGCACTGTCTTTACCACCACAACCCACTGTGGGAGGGGGCTTGCCCCCGATGGCGGTGGCTCAGCAGAGACTTCCTTCACTGACACACCGTGATCGGGGGCAAGCCCCTCCCACATTTGATCCATACCGTTCCCGAGCCCGCCGGTTTACATGCCCTGCACCCCAGGTAGAATGGCGCCTCTGCCCTATCTCGAGCGAACTTCATGGCGTTGCCGACCCTACGCATCATCGGTTTCATCATCGGCATCTTCCTGATCACCCTCGCGATCGCCATGGTTGTGCCCATGGCCACCCTGGTGATCTTCGAACGAACCAGCGATTTACCCTCGTTCCTGTGGGCCAGCCTGATCACCTTTGTCGCCGGCCTGGCGCTGGTGATTCCCGGTCGTCCCGAACACGTGCACCTGCGCCCCCGGGACATGTACCTGCTCACTGTCACCAGTTGGGTGGTGGTGTGCGTGTTCGCCGCGCTGCCGTTTCTGCTGACCCAGCACATCAGTTACACCGACTCGTTCTTCGAAAGCATGTCCGGCATCACCGCCACCGGCTCTACGGTACTGAGCGGCCTGGACAGCATGTCGCCGGGCATCCTGATGTGGCGCTCACTGCTGCACTGGCTGGGCGGTATCGGCTTTATCGGCATGGCAGTGGCGATCCTGCCGCTGCTGCGCATTGGTGGCATGCGTCTGTTCCAGACCGAATCCTCGGACCGCTCGGAAAAGGTCATGCCCCGCTCGCACATGGTGGCGCGGCTGATCGTGGCGGCGTATGTGGGCATCACGATTCTCGGCAGCCTGGCGTTCTGGTGGGCCGGCATGGGCCTGTTCGATGCGATCAACCACGCGATGTCGGCAATTTCCACCGGTGGTTTCTCCACCTCCGACGAATCCCTGGCGCACTGGAAACAACCGGCGGTGCACTGGGTGGCGGTGGTGGTGATGATCCTCGGCAGCCTGCCGTTTACCCTGTATGTGGCCACCTTGCGCGGTAATCGCAAGGCCTTGATCCGCGACCAACAGGTGCAGGGTCTGCTCGGTCTGCTGGTGGTGACCTGGCTGGTGCTCGGCACTTGGTACTGGTGGACCACCAACCTGCACTGGCTGGATGCCTTGCGCCACGTGGCGCTGAACGTCACTTCTGTGGTGACGACCACCGGCTTTGCACTGGGGGACTACAGCCTGTGGGGCAACTTCTCACTGATGCTGTTCTTCTACCTGGGCTTTATCGGTGGTTGCTCGGGCTCCACCGCTGGCGGGATCAAGATTTTCCGCTTCCAGGTTGCCTACATCCTGCTCAAGGCCAACTTGAACCAGCTGATTCACCCGCGTGCGGTGATCAAGCAAAAGTACAACGGCCACCGTCTCGACGAAGAAATCGTACGGTCGATCCTGACCTTCTCGTTTTTCTTCGCCATCACCATCTGCGCTATCGCTTTGGCACTGTCGCTGCTGGGCCTGGACTGGATGACCGCACTCACCGGCGCCGCCAGTACCGTCTCCGGTGTCGGCCCCGGCCTTGGCGAAACCATTGGCCCGGCGGGTAACTTCGCCAGCCTGCCGGATGCGGCCAAGTGGATCCTGTCCCTGGGCATGCTGCTGGGCCGCCTGGAAATCATCACAGTCTTTGTTCTGTGCATCCCGGCATTTTGGCGTCACTGATCGTCGGCGCTTCTTGCAACCGCGCCCGGTATTCGCCGGGCGTGGCATCGAACCAGCGGCGGAACGCACGGAAGAAGTTGCTGGGATCGGCAAAGCCCAGCAGGTAGGCAATCTCCAGCAGCGTCATGCTTGGCTGCGCCAGGTATTGCTCGGCCAGTTCGCGGCGGGTGTCGTCAAGCAGGGTCTGGAAACTCGTGCCCTCCTCCTGCAAGCGCCGCTGCAAAGTACGTTGGGACAGGTGCAACGTCTGGGCTACCACTTCACGCTTGGGTTCGCCCTGGGGCAGCAGGCGACACAGCACCTGGCGCGCTTTGTGGGTCACGCGGCTCTCGGAAAAGCGCGCCAGGTATTCACCGGCAAACCGGTCGTGCAACAACGCCATGGCCTCATTGGCCGTGGGCAGCGGCGCGTCCATGTCGGCGCGTTCGAAAATCAACGCGTCATAAGGCGCGTTGAACTCCAACGGCGCATGAAACGCTTGTTTATAGGGCCCCAGGTCAGCCGGCTGTTCACCTTGCAACAGGACTTTGCGCGGTTGCAGGGTGCGCCCGGTCAGCCAGCCGCACAGCGCCAACGCGCAGGCCAGAGAGGCTTCGGCGCTTTGCCTGGTGGGCGGCAGATGGTCGCCATGCACCGTCAGAATCAGCGCATAGCCTTCAGGTAAAAGTCGGAAACTCAAGTCGGCGCTTTCGGCGATGATCCGTTGGTAACGCACCAGCCGCATAAAACCTTCAGCCAGTGTGTTACTGGACATCAACGCATAACCGGTCACATGAAACGACGCCGGGCGCACCACCTTGCCCATGTTCAGGCCGATTGCCGGGTTGCCCGACAGCTCCACGGCGCGCTGCCACAGGCGGGTCATGGAATCCTGCGGGAACCGCGCGTCGGGGTCGTTGAGGGCGGCGTAGTCCAGGCCCAGGTGTTTGAACAGGGCGCGGCAATCCAGGCCATCCATTTCCAGTGCCTTGACTATCCCCATTGCCCAGCTTGCAGAAGTTGTTCGTTCGCTCATGGCGTCTTCTTAATAAAGCAGGCTCAAAACGGCAGCCAGGAAGCCAAGGATACTAAAGTGGCATCTAATGTCACTGGCTGTTACCACTGATCACTCTAGACTCAAATAAGCTCCCCGCCGAGCATCTGTTGGGCGGCATAACAACCAAAGGGCCGGTCACCGTGGAAAACGTCAAGCGATTCAACAGCTTTGCCGAGTTTTACCCTTATTACCTGGCCGAGCACGCCAACAGCACCTGCCGGCGCCTGCATTTTATCGGCACCACGCTGGTGATCGGTATTCTGGCCTACGCCATCGGCCGGGGGTCGCTGGGGCTATTGCTCGCCGTGCCGATTGCCGGCTACAGCTTTGCCTGGATCGGCCACTTCTTCTTCGAAAAGAACCGCCCGGCCACTTTTCAGCACCCGTTCTACAGCTTGATGGGGGATTTTGTGATGTACCGCGACATGATCCTGGGCAAGGTGCCGTTCTGAAGGTGTGACCTCTTGTCACTTGCGTAAAAACCATGAAGGTTCGTACGTCCGTCGATATAAAAGTCTTTTTGTCATTTACAGTGCTGTATCCTGCCAAGGCTTTTTGAGAGCGCGGAATCACCTGCGATTGAAAAAACAGACCTTGCGAGGAGCGACGACGATGCACGAGATACCTAATCTCCCCTTCCCAAGCCTGCACGAAACTGAGCAGCCAACACCGCAGCAGGCCAGCGCCAAGCAGCCTGAGGCCAAAGAAGCAAAACCAGTCGACAGCAAAAGCCAGGACTGACGCCGTACCAGACCGTGTGGAAAGCGCAGCTTTGAGCGCTTTCCACACTGCCTGAATCACCCGAGATCCCCACCATGACCGACACCCTCCCCGATACCGCCGTGCTCGATGCTGCCTTGCAAATGGCCGACGTGTGGAACCGCCTCAGCGCGGACAAACAAGCCGTGCTGCTCAAGCGCTTCGGCACCCAGGAAAACGCCTTGGCGGCCCTGGTCACCACCCAATTGCTGGCGCCTGCCAAAACCTGACGTCTTTTTGATCTGACGTTTTTGCGTTTTACCGCCCTGCGCAAGCCAAAGCCCCGGTATCATTAGCAGCCTATCTTTACCTGCTGCGACAGTGGACCTCTCCCCATGCCAGATACCCAGCGCCCCATGGCGGTCACGCTGCAAGTTGTTTCCATCGTGTTGTTCACCTTTATCGGCTACCTGAATATCGGCATCCCCTTGGCCGTATTGCCGGGCTATGTCCACAGTGAGCTGGGCTATGGCGCGGTGATCGCAGGGCTGGTGATCAGCGTGCAATACCTGGCCACCCTGCTGAGCCGTCCCTACGCAGGCAAAATCATCGATAACCTGGGCAGCAAGCGTGCGGTGCTGATCGGCCTGGCGGGCTGCGGCCTGAGTGGCGTGTTCATGCTGCTCGCAGCCTGGTTTTCAAACCTGCCGGCCGTCAGCCTGGGCAGCTTGCTTGTCGGTCGATTGGTACTGGGCAGCGCGGAAAGCCTGGTGGGCTCGGGCGCCATCGGCTGGGGCATCGGCCGGGTAGGCGCGGCGAATACCGCCAAGGTCATCTCCTGGAACGGCATTGCCAGCTATGGCGCGCTGGCCGTTGGCGCGCCGCTTGGCGTGGTGCTGGTGAAGAGTTTCGGACTGTGGAGCATGGGCGTCAGCATTATCCTGCTGGCCATCGTCGGCCTGCTGCTGGCCTGGAACAAGGTCGCCGCGCCGATTGTGGCCGGCGTGCGCCTGCCATTCATGAACGTGCTGGGCCGCGTACTGCCCCACGGCTGCGCGCTGGCGTTGGGCTCCATCGGCTTCGGCACCATCGCCACCTTTATCACCTTGTATTACACCACCCAGCACTGGGATAACGCGGTGTGGGCCCTGAGCCTGTTCGGCGCCAGCTTTATCGGTGCGCGCCTGTTGTTCGGCAATTTGATCAACCGCATCGGCGGCTTTCGCGTGGCGATTGCCTGCCTGTCGGTAGAGATTCTCGGCTTGCTGTTGCTGTGGCTGGCGCCGGACGCCAACCTGGCACTGGCTGGCGCGGCGTTGAGCGGCTTTGGCTTTTCCCTGGTGTTCCCGGCGCTTGGCGTGGAGGCTGTCAACCTGGTGCCCGCGTCCAGCCGAGGCTCGGCCGTGGGGGCCTACTCGCTATTTATTGACTTGTCCCTGGGCATCACCGGCCCTTTGGCCGGGGCTGTGGCGGCTGGCTTCGGCTTTGCCTCGATCTTCCTGTTCGCCGCTCTCGCCGCCCTCGGCGGGCTGCTGCTGAGCCTGTACCTGTACCGTCAGGCGCCCAAAGCCCGGGAAGCACGCGACGCCTAAAAGTCGACCTTGCCACGCCCAGCCTTGATGCTGCCGCGCTTGGTCTTGGATTCCAGGCGGCGCTTTTTCGAACCCAGGGTCGGCTTGGTCGGACGGCGCTTCTTCTCCACCTTGGTGGCGCTGAGGATCAACTCCACCAGGCGCTCCAGCGCGTCGGCGCGGTTCTGTTCCTGGGTGCGGTATTGCTGGGCCTTGAGGATCAGCACCCCTTCGCTGGTGATGCGGCTGTCGCGCAGCGCCAGCAAGCGCTCCTTGTAGAACTCCGGCAACGACGACGCGGGAATATCAAAGCGCAGGTGCACCGCGCTCGACACCTTGTTGACGTTCTGCCCGCCGGCGCCCTGGGCGCGAATGGCGGTCAGCTCGATCTCGGCGTCGGGCAGGTGCACATTGTTGGAAATTACCAGCATCAATCAAAAACCTTAGGCAACGGACAAGCCCAATTCGGACGACAACATCAACAACAAGGACGCATGAAAATGAAAATACTATTGATCACTTTGCTCGGCACCTTATCACTCATTCAAACGTCACTGTCCTTTGCAGAAAATGCCAATGGCAAAAACCTCTATTCACAGCGATGCGCCATGTGCCACGGGCCAGATCTCAAGGCAACGGGACCGTTGGCCAAGAAAAGCAACCCACCTACACCTGACCTTACAACGCCTGCCTTCAAAAAACGGCTGGCGGCTTATCCGGGCGTTATTGTGTCTTCGGTCATACTTCGCCCGAATGGAGACCTGATCCCAAAAACGCTGCGCGAGAATGGGGTGAAGGTCGCGCCGCATGCCTGGAACGTTAAGGACTTTCGCGACTTGAATGAATACATGAGCGGTGTGATTTCAAAAAGTTGACGACTTCAAAATTCAAAAACCCCACGCCCTGAGTTCCCGATAAGGGAATACAGGGTGCGGGGTTTTCTGCGGGTGTGCGTCTGTTTACTTCAACGCCGCACTCGCTGTGTTCAACGCGGCTTCAGCACTGCGCTTGTTCTTGATCCAGTAACACACCGCCATAAACGCCACCCACACCGGGATCGCATACACCGACACCTGGATCCCCGGAATCATCAGCATGATCACCAGGATAAACACCACGAACGCCAGGCACACATAGTTGCCGTACGGGTACCACAGCGCCTTGAACAAAGGCACTTGGCCGGTGCGGTTCATGTGCTGGCGGAACTTGAAGTGGGAAAAGCTGATCATCGCCCAGTTGATCACCAGCGTGGCCACGACCAGCGACATCAGCAACTCCAGCGCGTGTTGCGGGATGAAGTAGTTCATCAGCACCGCCACCAGGGTCACTGCCGCCGAGGCGAGGATCGAACGCACCGGCACGCCGCGTTTATCGATCTTGGCCAGGGCCTTGGGCGCGTCGCCCTGCTCGGCCATGCCCAGCAGCATGCGGCTGTTGCAGTAGGTGCCGCTGTTGTAGACCGACAACGCTGCGGTCAGGACCACAAAGTTGAGGATGTGTGCAGCGGTGTTGCTGCCCAGCATCGAGAACACCTGCACGAACGGGCTGCCGCTATAGGCATCGCCGGACGCATTGAGGGTCGCCAGCAGGCTGTCCCAAGGCGTCAGCGACAACAGCACCACCAGGGCGCCGATGTAGAAGATCAGGATGCGGTAGATCACCTGGTTGATGGCCTTGGGGATCACGGTGCGTGGCTGGTCGGCTTCGGCGGCGGTGAAGCCGAGCATTTCCAGGCCACCGAAGGAAAACATAATGATCGCCATGGCCATCACCAATCCGCCCACGCCATGGGGGAAGAAGCCGCCGTGTTCCCACAGGTTGCTCACCGAGGCTTGCGGGCCGCCGCTGCCGCTGACCAGCAGGTAGCTGCCCAGGGCGATCATGCCGACGATGGCCACGACCTTGATGATGGCGAACCAGAATTCAGCCTCGCCAAAGACTTTGACGTTGGCCAGGTTGATCAGGTTGATCAATACGAAGAACGCCGCCGCCGAGACCCAGGTCGGGATCTCCGGCCACCAGTAGTGCACGTATTTGCCCACGGCGGTCAGCTCGGACATGCCCACCAGAATGTACAGAATCCAGCAGTTCCAACCCGACAGGAAGCCGGCGAAACCGCCCCAGTACTTGTGGGCAAAGTGGCTGAAGGAACCGGCAACCGGCTCTTCTACGATCATTTCGCCGAGCTGGCGCATGATCATGAAGGCAATGAAGCCGCAGATCGCATAGCCCAGGATCATCGACGGGCCGGCGGACTTGAGCACCCCGGCCGAGCCGAGGAACAAGCCGGTGCCGATGGCGCCACCGAGGGCGATCAACTGGATATGCCGATTTTTCAGGCCGCGTTTCAGCTCGCCTGAAGAGGAATGGGGTCCACTCATGAAAAGGGTCTCACGCAAGGTTTGAGGATATTGAATGCAGGTTGCTGCCTTGAATCCAGACTCAAGCAGCGCCGCTCAAACCCCAGCGCAGGCACCAGGAGTACAGCGTCTTTCTAACGGTCATGCGTCACCTGTTTGTTTTTATCTGTGACGAAATCGAACCCGCCAGGCTCGTGGCCGGGCGGAGTGATCAGGGTCGGCAAACCCCAAGGTCTTGGCCTTTTGCGGGTTACGCAAAGGGGGTCACAGTAAAACGCGGCGCATTGTACACCGCTCGACAGCTTACGCCCGCCCCCGAACGGTGCATGCGACGATCTGTCAGGGATTCCTTACAGCTTTGAGTCGGCCAATAACGCCGCCGCCCACTCGTAAACTAATCGTTACATCGCGGAAAATCTGCGTTACAGCTGTCATCTTGGGGAAAATTGGCGATCAGAAACTTCCGTAAGAAAGATGACGCCAGCTCACTGTTTTTCCTCAGAAAAAATGCTTGCTAAAAAAACAGAAGAAAAAATCCAAATGAAACCGTGTCAATAAATATTTTGCATTAAGTAACAGCCTCTCCTAGGTTCATTCCACTTGCCAGCGAAGCCCGTTGGCAGGCCGTTCTCAAACACCGTCCTCTAGGAGATACACCATGCAAGCACTGGAAAACGACCTGGAAACCGAACTGCAACTCGACGACTGGTTTGAAGCGCCGACCCACGAGGCCGCCGTTGAAATGATGCAAGCCGATGCCGTGGTGCCGTTCGGCACCGCGATGTGGCCGTTCTAAACGGCAGGCATCCGGCAGGCGCTGTGCACGGCGCCTGCCCCCTTTCCCAAGGCACACAAGGACACACGTCATGGACAAGGCCCGCGCCGTCGAACACTTTCTCTACTACCTCGCCCACCACCCGGCGCTCAGCGGCCTGCACTGCCCCACCGTGCTGCTGGGCCATACCGAGCGCTACGACGCCATTGCCCAGGCCATCACCCACAGCAGCGCCGCCCGCTTCAACTTCCAGGTACAGCGCCTGGACCTGACCGCCAGCGACACCTTGGCCCATGCCATCGAAACCTGTGACCTGTACCTGTTTCTCTACGATTCCTCGACCCTGCCCAACCCACGCGCCGAAGGCCCGGACTTTATCCGCGCCTTGCAGGGTGTAATGGCTGAACACTGGAAGAAGTCCCTGCTGTTCAAGGATTACGGCGATTACTTCTACGACACCTTCAGCGTCGAGCCGCAGCGTATCGCCGATCTCAACGCCACGCTGATCCGGCGCATGGCCCAGGCCAATGTGCTCAGCTTTACCGACAAACATGGCTCGCGCCTTGAGGCGCCGCTGAGCAGCATCAGGAAGTGGACCAATATCAATGGCGTCGGCAACCACGACCTGGCCCCCGGCGAGATCGCCACCCACAGCGAAGCCATTAACGGCCAGGTTCGGTTTGTCGGCACTTTTCTCAGCACCATCCCGTTTGCGCGCAAATACGGCGTGCTGCAATCACCGCTTGAGTTGTGGATCGAGAACTCGACCGTCTGCAGCATCGCCAGCGATGTGCCGGGGCTGGTGGAGGACTTCAACAAGTACTTGAATGCCAACCCCTCCAATCGCCGCGTGGAAGAACTGGGGATTGGTACCAATGAAGGGGTGAAGGATTTATATGCGCGTAACGCCGGGTTCGAGGAGCGCCATTGCGGCTTGCACCTGGGCTTGGGCGGTGGGCAGAAAGGCAGCCATCACCTGGATCTGATCTTTGCCAGCGGGGTGTTGGCCCTGGATGACAAGCCGGTATTCGATGGCACATTTGCCTTCTGAGCAGAGGGCTCGAAAACACCGGAGATCCAACTGTGGGAGGGGGCAAGCCCCTCCCACCGTTGACTGCATTGCAGCCTTACATCACTGCGGCTTCTTGCGACCAAACCCAGGGCGCTGGCCCGAACCGGCCGGAGCGCCACGGCGCTTGCCCGACGGCTCGTCGGCAACCAGTTTCGGGCCGGGGCGCTTGTTCGCCGCTGGCTTGGCCGGGCGCTTGGTGCTGGCGTTGTCGGCTGGGCGATCCCCCTCGCCACGGTTGCTGCGACCACCGGCCGGCGCAGGACGCGGGGTACGCGGTGCGCGCTCGCCTTCCTGACGCGATGGGGCCGTCGGGCGGCGCTCACCTTCGATATGCGGCTGACGGGAGATACGCCCGCCGGTCGCCGGGGCATCCAGTGCCGGGCGTACGGTACGCGCCACACGCTCGGTACGTGCCACAGGACGCGACGATTTACGCTGCATACGCTCAAGCTTGTCTTTGCTCTTGGCGTTCATCTGCGGCATGGCGACCGGCGTCAGGCCCACTTCGGCGCTGAGGATGTCGACTTCGTACTGGCTCATTTCGCGCCAGCGGCCCATCGGCAGGTCGGAGTTCAGGAACACCGGACCAAAACGCACGCGCTTCAGGCGGCTGACCACCAGGCCCTGGGATTCCCACAGGCGACGTACTTCACGGTTACGGCCTTCCATTACCACGCAGTGGTACCAGTGGTTGAAACCTTCGCCACCTGGAGCCTGCTTGATGTCGGTGAACTTGGCCGGGCCGTCTTCGAGGACGACACCAGCTTTCAAGCGCTCGATCATCTCGTCATCGACTTCGCCACGGACACGTACCGCGTATTCACGGTCCATCTCGTAGGACGGGTGCATCAGGCGGTTGGCCAGTTCACCGTCGGTGGTGAACATCAGCAAGCCGGTGGTGTTGATGTCGAGGCGACCGATGTTGATCCAGCGGCCTTCTTTAGGCTTGGGCATCTTGTCAAACACGGTCGGACGGCCTTCGGGGTCGTCACGGGTACAAATCTCGCCGTCTGGCTTGTTGTACATGATCACGCGGCGCACCGATTCGGCGGCCTCTTCACGCTTGATGACCTTGCCATCAATGGTGATTGCATCGTGCAGGTCGACGCGCTGGCCGAGAGTGGCCTCGACGCCGTTGACCTTGATGCGCTTCTGGGTGATCCAGGCTTCGACGTCGCGGCGCGAGCCCACGCCGATACGCGCCAGCACCTTTTGCAGTTTTTCGCCTGCTGGGCCGATTTCCTGGCTGTCGTTCTGGTCTTTGTCGTTCATCTTAAGCACCTCCCGGTGGGTCGATTCAGGCGTGGCCTGAAGAGTGTTGAAAGCGGGGCTTTGGCCGAATAGGTCGGCAAAGGGTCGCGAATCATACGCTCATGGTGAGCGTTGCGCATCAGAGACTAGTCGATATGCGCCAAGTCATTTGTTTTTCCGCCGGCCGGTGGCGCCCAGGGCCAGCAAACGCAGTTCGGCTTCGGCCAGGACACTGCGTTTGTCGACTTTGTCGAGTTTCTTCCAGGCGCGGATTTCGCGTTTGCTGCGACCGCAACCGACGCAGATGTCGTCGGTGAACTTGCAGATGCTGATGCACGGGTCTTTGGTTGAGCTCATGCTTTCTCCCAGTCAAATGGAGATCAAAATGTGGGAGGGGGCTTGCCCCCGATGGCGGCCTGACAGCCGACCAGGATGTTGGATCTGACCGAGTACATATCCGTTTCTGCGGTAACGGCTACTTAGGGTTACGCCCTTACGGCGTGTCACTTTTGTAAAGGCACAAAAGTA
>NZ_JADDUM010000150.1 GCF_015163715.1 Pseudomonas cyclaminis | reverse complement strand
CCGGCGGCGGGGTGAAGAACACACGTGCGGCATTGCCGCTTTCGCTTTCCACGAACAGCATGGCGACGGTCTTGCCTTCGGTGGCTTCGAGCTTGCGCACCAGTTCGGCGGGCGGCAGCACACCGGCTTCGCGTTTTTCTACGCTCAATACGCTGGGGTTGAGGGCCCGCAGTAGTTCATCCTGGAACGAGACCGCGGCCCCGGTGATCCCCATCAAGGCCAGCACCAGCCCGGCAGTGATGCCGAAGAACCAGTGCAACTGGAACAGGGTTTTCTTCAACACGTCTGACCGCCTCGTCTATCTGGTATGTAGGGCACGGCGCGCATTATGCCGTGGCTTGTCGAGAAACATTCTGTTTTACACGCAAAAGCCCCACGCATCCGATGCGTGGGGCTTTTTGCTACGTGAAGCGGTGTTTAGAAGTGGAAGCTGGTGGACACCAGCGCCGTGCGACCAGCCGCCTGGTTGGCGAAGTGCGAGCCGTAGGCTTTGTCGTAATAGGTCTTGTCCGTGAGGTTTTGCACGTTCAATTGCAGGTCGACGTTTTTGCTCAGTTTGTAGCTGGCCATGGCGTCGTAGCGGGTATAGGACGGCACGTAGACCGTGTTACCCACATCGCCGTAGACGTCGTCGACGTAGAACGCGCCGCCGCCGACGGTCAGCTTGGGCGTGATGGCGTAGGTGGTCCACAGGCTGAAGCTGTTCTTCGGCGTGTTGGGCATCTGGTTACCTTCGTTGGAACCGGTGCTGATGACACCGTTGCGACCGTTACGGCCCGCTTTGACCAGCTCGCTGTCCAGGTAGCTGTAGCCCGCGAACACTTGCCACTGATCAGTGATTTTGCCGCTGGCGGACAACTCGATACCGTCTACCTGGGATTCACCGGCGTTCTGGTAGGTGAGGGCGTCCACAAGGATGCGCGTGTTTTTCTTCTCGGTACGGAACACTGCCGCGGTCAGCGAGAGTCGGTCGTGGAACAGGTCCCACTTGGTGCCCAGTTCGTAGTTGACGGTTTCTTCCGGTTGCAGATCGCTGCTGGCCGCGCCAGCGGACAGCGGGTTGCCATCGGAGCCTTCGCCGACCAGGCCGCCGGCGGGGGTTGCCGAGGTGGCGTACGAGGCATAGACGCTGGCGTTTTCCACCGGCTTCCAGACCAGGCCCGCCTGCCAGTTGAAGAACTGACTGTCTTCTTTGATCTTGCTCCGCGCCTTCACGGTCGCGGAAGGGACGGCGTTGGTATTGGCTTCGGTGTCAAAGGTGTCGTAGCGCAGGCCTACGTTGAGCAGCCATTTCGGGTCCAGCTCGATGGTGTCGAACACATAGGCGGCGCGGCTGGTGGCCTTGGTGTTGGTGCCGTTGTAGTTGCGCGTAATGCTGCCGTTCCAGGCGTCATCCGGGTTCGGGTTGCTCAGCGAGGTGCACTGGCCGCCTCGGCCGCCACCGGCTACGGTGCAGCCGCCGGTGGGGTTGGCGTTCGGGCTGATGGTGTAGCTGCTCACGCGGGTTTCTTCACCCGTGAATTCCAGGCCGGTGGAGTAGCTGTGCTTGAAGCCCAGTGCCTGGAAACTGCCAAACAGATCGGTCTGGTTGGTGGTAGTCGTCGTTGTGGAGACGCGGCTGTTGGCGCGACGCCATACGGTGCCGAAACGGTTGACGTTGAGCTTGCTGTCATCCGGCTGGGTCAGGATGTAGTCCTGTCCGGTGCTGCCATGACGCAGGGTGTTTTTCAGCGTCATGCTGTCGTTCAGGTCGTGCTCGATGGAGACGGTGCTGATGTCGGCGCGGGTCTTGCGGAAATCCCGATCTTTAAGGCCGTAGAAGTTGTTGCTGTCGCCGCCGTCATTGGGTTTGTCGTGCCCGTGGGTGGTGGCGGTCGACGAGCTGTAGCCGTAGGGAATGCCCGAGTCCGGCAGGTCGTTGCTTTCCATGTGGTAGTAGCTGAGGTTGACGCGGGTCGGGGTGCCCAGGCCAAAGGTCAGCGACGGCGCCACGCCCCAACGGTCGTAATTGACGGCGTCACGGCCGGCCACGTTCTGCTCGTGGGTCATGAGATTCAGGCGGAACGCGGCGCTGTCGTGGAGGAACTGGCGGTTTACGTCGAGTACGTAGCGGCGGGTCTGGTCGGAACCGTAGGTGAAACCGCCGTTGGTGAAGTCCCGGGCTTGCGGGGTCTTGCTCACCAGGTTGAGGCTGCCGCCGGCCGAACCGCGACCGCCGAACGAGGAGTTCGGGCCTTTGCTGACTTCGATGGACTCGATGTCGAAAATCTCACGACTCTGGCCGCCGGTGTCGCGCACGCCGTCCAGGTAAGTGTCGCCCTGGGCATCGAAACCCCGGATGAACGGGCGGTCGCCCTGGGGGTTGCCACCTTCGCCGGCGCCGAAGGTAATCCCCGGTACGGTGCGCAGGGCATCCTGCAACGAGGTAGCGGCGGTGTCCTTGAGCACTTGTTGCGGCACGACGGTGACCGAGCGCGGCGTGTCCACCAGCGGCGCGGTGTATTTCTGCGAAGAGGTCTTTTCGACTTGGTAGGAGGTGGCGTCCTGTTCTTCACCGGTAATGCTGGTGGCGCCCAGGGAGATGCTGTTGCGCTGGTCTTTCTGTTCGGTGTCTTCGGCTGCTTGCGCCAGATGGGCGACGGAGCTGGCACCGAGGGCAACGCCGATGGCCGAAGCCAGCAAACGCGGTGAACTGGCAGATGTTTTTATAATGGTGCGCGACATGACGTGTCCTTTCCCCAAGGATGTGAGGCCGCGGAATATAGGGTGAACAAGACTTCATATCAATTGCGATACATTGCTAATTGCACTGAATTTACATTCTTTACACTTTTTGCTTACGGTTTTTACGAACTCGTCCGTCACGGCGTTTTACAGGGTGGATAAGAATCAATACCATTGACGCCTCTCTGCCTACAGGTATCGCCCCATGCTGCTGCACATTCCCGGCCTGTTCTCTCGCGAGGAAGTGCAGCGCATCCGCCAAGCCCTGGAAGAAGCCGATTGGGCCGACGGAAAAATCACCGCCGGGCATCAGTCCGCCAAAGCCAAACACAATCTGCAATTGCCCGAAGGTCACCCATTGGCCAAGGAAATCGGCGCGGCGATGCTCGAACGCTTGTGGCAGAACCCGCTGTTTATGTCAGCGGCGTTACCCCACAAGGTGTTCCCGCCGTTGCTCAACTGCTACACCGCCGGGGGCAGTTTCGACTTCCATATCGACAACGCCGTGCGCCAGCCCAAAGGCAGCCACGAACGGGTGCGTACTGACCTGTCGTCCACCCTGTTCTTCAGCGATCCGGATGAGTACGACGGCGGCGAACTGGAGATCCAGGACACCTTTGGCGTGCAACGGGTCAAGTTGCCCGCCGGCGACATGGTGCTGTACCCCGGCTCCAGCCTGCACAAAGTCAACGCCGTGACCCGTGGCGCGCGTTATGCCTCGTTCTTCTGGACCCAAAGCCTGGTGCGTGAAGACAGCCAGCGCACCCTGCTGTTCGAGATGGACGGCGCGATCCAGCAACTGACCACGGATGTGCCTGACCATCCGGCGCTGATCCAGCTCACCGGCACCTATCACAACCTGCTGCGCCGCTGGGTCGAGGTCTGAGCATGGGCTTCTTATTGCGCCGTGAAGAAGTGCTCAACGTCGAGCAACTGCAACGCATGCTCGACGACTCCCCGGTACGCGCCGCCCAGGCGATCCTGATCGCGGCGAAGGAGGGCGTGGTGGATGCCCAGGCGTTGCTCGGGCAAATCCTGCTGGAAGGACGCGGCATTGCACGCGATGAAGCGCTGGCATTGCGCTGGTTCCGTATTGCGGCCCATGGCGGGCATTGGATGGCGCGCAATATGGCCGGGCGTTGCCTGGAGCATGGCTGGGGTTGCGCTGTCGACGAAGCGGCGGCTGCGCGAGAGTACCGCTTGGCGGCGCAGGCCGGGTTGGATTGGGGGCAGTACAACTACGCCAACCTGCTGGCGACCGGGCGAGGTGTTGCGCAAGATCAGCAACAAGCCCTGACCCTCTATCGGCAGGCGGCAGAGCAAGGCCACGCCAAGTCGATGAACCTGCTGGGGCGCTACTTGGAAGATGGCCAGTGTTGCCCGAGGGATCTGGAGGCCGCCGTGGATTGGTACCGCCGTTCAGCCGAAGGCGGGGATTTTCGTGGGCAGTTCAGTTATGCGGCGGTGTTGGCGGATGCAGGACAGACCGAGGCCGCCTTGGAGTGGCTGCATAAAGCAATGGTCGGTGGGAATCTGAAGTTTTTGCAGGTGGCGCATAAGGCGCTGGCTGTGGCCAGGAATCCGCTGGTGCGTGCGATGGCCGACGCCTATAAACGTCGCGTTGCGGCGCTTTCATAAGGCCAAAGGCTCGTAGGTTTGAGGTGGCAGTGAAGGGCAGTCATCACCAGTTCAAACATCCAGTGAAACGAGGACGAGTGACCGTTCCTCATCCCAAGTCAGAAATTGCAAAGGGCACTGTGCACAGTATTTTCAAGTCAGCAGGTCTCAAGTGACGGCCCTGATTGATGAGTTGAATGAGTTCACTGAAGCTCGTTCAAAGGAGGAGCAATGAAGTTTCCCGTAGTAGTACATAAAGACGCCGACTCGGACTACAGCGTGACGGTCCCGGATGTACCGGGGTGTTTTTCGGCTGGTGGGTCTTTTTCCGAAGCGCTGGATAATGTCCGTGAGGCACTCGCGCTGCATTTGGAAGGACTGGTAGCAGACCAGGAAGCACTTCCCCAGGCGCAGGAGGTGGATGCCCACTTGGATAGCCCGGATTTTGCCGGTGGTGTATGGGCGATAGTCGACTTTGATCTCACGCCTTATTTGGGTAGATCGGTGCGGTTCAATGCTTCTTTGCCCGAGCAGTTGTTGCAACGCATTGATGAGCGCGTGCAAAAGGATCACCGCTATGCGTCACGGTCAGGGTTTCTGGCGACGGCGGCGTTGCGTGAATTATCTGCGTGACGCAACGGGTGATGACAAATCACAGGCATAAAAAAACCCATGACACGTCATGGGTTTTTTATTCGCCGGCTACTTACACGTAGAACGACTTCAACGGCGGGAAGCCATTGAACTCAACTGCGCTGTAGCTGGTGGTGTAGGCACCGGTCGACAGCCAGTACAAACGGTCACCGATGGCCAGGTTCAGCGGCAGGCCGTACTTGTAGTTTTCGTACATGATGTCGGCGCTGTCGCAGGTTGGGCCGGCGATGACCACTTCTTCCATCTCGCCTTTCTTCTCGGTCCAGATCGGGAACTTGATGGCTTCGTCCATGGTTTCGATCAGGCCGGAGAATTTACCCACGTCCGTGTACACCCAACGCTCGACGGCGGTACGGGATTTACGTGCGACCAACACCACTTCACTGACCAGGATACCGGCGTTGGCGATCAACGAACGGCCCGGCTCCAGGATGATTTCCGGCAGGTCGTCGCCAAAGTCTTCCTTGAGGAAACGGATGATTTCTTCAGCGTAGGTTTCCAGGCTGTTGGTGCGGGTGATGTAGTTGGCCGGGAAGCCGCCGCCCATGTTGATCAGCTTGAGGTGGATGTTGTCTTCTTCTTTGAGGCGTTCGAAGATCACTTTGACCTTGGCGATCGCCGCGTCCCACACGCTGATGTCGCGCTGCTGCGAACCCACGTGGAACGAGATGCCGTACGGCACCAGTCCCAGGTCACGTGCCAGGATCAGCAGGTCCATGGCCATGTCGGTCTGGCAGCCGAATTTGCGCGACAAAGGCCAGTCAGCCGTGGTCGAGCCTTCGGTGAGGATACGCACATACACTTTCGAACCCGGCGCGGCCTTGGCGATGTTGCGCAGGTCGGCTTCGGAGTCGGTGGAGAACAGACGCACGCCCTTCTCGTAGAAGTAGCGGATGTCCTTGGATTTCTTGATGGTGTTGCCGTAGCTGATACGGTCGGCGCTGACGCCACGGTCCATGACCTTGTCCAGCTCGTAGATCGACGCGATGTCGAAGCTCGAACCCTTGTCTTTCAACAGGTCGATGATCTCGACGGCTGGGTTGGCCTTGACGGCGTAATACACCTTGGCGAATTCGAAACCGGCGCGCAGGTCGTCGTAGGCCTGGCTGATCATCGCGGTGTCGATCACCACGAACGGGGTTTCTTGCTTGTCGGCGAACGCCTTCATTTTGTCAAAAGTGGCGCGCGCGAAATAATCTTCGACGTTGATCGACATGCTGGGAACTCCTAAGGGCAAACTGTAGTAATCAATGGGTGCAACTGAACGTCCTCCGTATCCCCACTTTGGTTCGCCTACTTCCCAAGGCATGTCGCCGAAAGCAAAAAGGCCATGGGAATAAACGCTGCCCTTGGCCTTGCTGTCTCGTCGTCAGTACTTGAGCCGGATGGATCGTTTCCAGCATGGACGTTCGGCGCGAACTTTAGGGCGTGAGGGGCTTGAGATCAACTAAAAATGTCGCGTTTTTGCACGCGTTCGTCGCGCGATGGCGTGCAGCTACTTATGTAACCGACAGGTGTGACGGAATGATGTTCCCCGGATCGGGCAAATCGACGGTACTTCCCTGAAGCACCACGGAGCAAATGTGGGAGGGGGCTTGCCCCCGATAGCAGTGTGTCAGCCAATACTTCAGAGACTGACACACCGCCATCGGGGGCAAGCCCCCTCCCACATAAGATCAGGCCAGTGCGGTCTCGGCAGGCGAAACAATGCTGGTCTTGCCGCCACGGGACTTACCGGAACTCAGGTATTCGGCAATCGATTCCTGCGTCACTTCCCCCAGGAACACCCGTTCCGCATCCATCACCGGCAACCACGAACGGTTGAACTCATACATACGCGACAGCAGGATGCGCAAATGCTCGTCATACGCCGCCGTGGCGTTGAACTCGCGCAGGTACTGGCCGCACGTACCGGTCTGACGGTGCAGGTCGCGACGTCGTACATAACCCAGCGCCTTGTTCTCGGCACAGGTGACCACCACATAGCGGCGGTCGGTTTCGTCCATCAGTTCCAGGGCATCGGCCACCGGGGTTTCCGGGCTCACCGACGGGGCGTTGTCCGCTGCGTCTTCGGCCTTCACCAGCAGCAGGCGCTTGAGGGTGCTGTCCTGGCCCACGAAGTTGCTGACGAACTCGTCGGCCGGGTGCGCCAAAAGCGTATCTGGATGGTCGATCTGCAGCAGCTTGCCGGCGCGGAAGATCGCGATCTTGTCACCCAGCTTGATGGCTTCGTCGATGTCGTGGCTGACCATGATCACGGTCTTGTTCAGCGCGCGCTGCATCTCGAAGAACTCGTTCTGGATCATCTCGCGGTTGATCGGGTCGACCGCGCCGAACGGTTCATCCATCAGCAGCAACGGCGCATCGGCCGCCAAGGCACGGATCACGCCGATACGCTGTTGTTGGCCGCCGGACAATTCACGCGGATAGCGATGCAGATACTGCTTGGGCTCCAGCTTGATCATGCTCATCAACTCGCGGGCGCGGTCGTGGCATTTCTGCTTGTCCCAGCCGAGCAGTTTCGGCACGACCACGATGTTTTCCTCGATGGTCATATTGGGGAACAGGCCGATCTGCTGGATCACGTAGCCGATGTTGCGACGCAGGGTCACTTCATCCAGGTCGGTGGTGTCTTCGCCGTTGATCAGGATCTTGCCCGAGGAAGGCTTGATCAGGCGGTTGATCATCTTCAGCGTGGTGCTTTTGCCGCAGCCCGACGGGCCGAGGAACACGCAAATCTCGCCTTCATTGACGGTCAGGCTGACATCGTTGACGGCAGTAATGGTCTTGCCGTTGCTTTGAAAGGTCTTGGGCAGGTTTTGAAGTTCGATCATTTGAGCAATCCTTTTGGAGTCAGCGAGCGTTGCAGCCATTGCAGAAGCAGGTCGGCGAAGATGGCCAGGAGACTGACCAGCACGGCGCCAACGATCAGCATCGACATGTCGCTGCGGCTGATGGAAGCCAGAATAAGTACACCCAGGCCACCGGCACCGATGGTGGCGGCGATGGTCATCACACCAATGTTCATCACCACGGCGGTGCGCACGCCGGCGAGAATCACCGGCACGGCGATGGGCAGCTCGACCATGCGCAGGCGCTGGCCGAAGGTCATGCCGATGCCTTTGGCGGCCTCGCGAATACCCGGTTCCACGCCGGTCAGGGCGAGGTAGGTGTTACGCATGATCGGCAACAGGGAGTAGAGGAACACGGCGGTGATCGCCGGCATCGGGCCCAGGCCCTGGCCGAATTTGGAGTAGAAAGGCAGCAGCAGGCCGAACAGGGCGATGGACGGCACGGTCAGCAGCACGGTGGCGCTGGCTTGCAGCGGGCCGGCCAGGGTCGGAAAGCGCGTCATCAGCACGCCGAGGGGCACGCCCACGACAATCGCCAGGATCACGGCAATGCCAACCAGGGTGATGTGCTGCCAGGTCAGGTGCAGGACTTGTGCCCAATCAAGATGGGAAAAGGCGTTCAGGAATTCCATGTCTTCTCCTTCTTTAGTTGATCGGATGTTGGCGCAGGAAATCGGCGGCAACAGCGGACGGGCTTTCATGATCGACGTCGACCCGCGCATTCAACTGGCGCATGGTTTCGTCGTCGAACAGCGTGGCCAGTGGCTTGAGCTCGGCAGCCAATTGCGGATGCTTGTCGAGGTATTCCTGACGCACCACGGGGGCTGCGGTGTAGTCCGGGAAGTAGTGCATGTCATCCGCCAGCAGCTTGAGCTTGAAGGCATTCAGGCGACCGTCAGTGGTGTAGACCAGGCCGGCAAACACCTGGCCATTGCGCAGGGCGGTGTAGACCAGGCCCGCGTCCATCTGCCGGGTGTTCTTGCGGGTGAGGTTCATGTCGTACAGCTTGACCATGCCGGCCAGGCCGTCGGAGCGGTTGGCGAACTCGGTGTCCAGGGCCACCAGGCGGTGTTCCTGGGTGTCTTGCGCGATGGCTTTGGTGAGGTCGCTGATGCTGTTGATGTCAGGATGTTCTTCGGCGACCTTCTCCGGCAATGCCAGGGCGTAGGTGTTGCTGAAGCGGGACGGTGAGAGCCAGACCAGGCCTTTTTTTGCGTCGAGTTCTTTCACCCGAGCGTAGGACTGTTCGCTGTCGAGCTTCTCGTCCACATGGTTGTAAGCCACCAGCGACACGCCGGTGTACTCCCAGATCAGATCCAGTTGCCCGCTTTCCTGGGCACTGCGCGCCAGGTTGCTGCCCAGACCGCCGGTCACCTGGGTGTCGTAACCCTTGGCGCGCAGGTACTGGGAAGTGATTTCGGCGAGCAGGGTCTGCTCGGTGAACACTCGGGCGCCGATGCGGATCACCGGTTTCTCGGCGGCTTGCGCAAAACCTGCGAACAGCAGGACGCAGCTCAATATCAATGTCAGTTTTTTCATGTGAATTCCTTTGCCAGGCCTTAAGACGGACGCAACCCGCGTTCCAGCCAGAGGCGGCTGGCCATGGTCACCAGACCGTCGAGCAGCAATGCCAGCAACGCGGTGCACGCGGCGCCGAGCAGCAATTGCGGCTGATTGTTCAGGGCGATGCCGGGAAAGATCAGGCTGCCCAGGCTGTTGGCACCAATCAGGAACGCCAGCGGTGCAGTACCGACGTTGATCGCCAGGGCCACGCGAACACCGCCGATGATGATCGGCACGGCGTTGGGCAATTCCACACGAAACAGCACCTGGCGCGGCGTCATGCCGATGCCGGTGGCGGCTTCCTTGAGTGAGCCTTGAACGTTTTTGAGGCCTTCGTAGGTGTTGCGCACGATGGGCAGGAGGGAGGCGAGGAACAGCGCGAAGATGGCCGGGCCGCTGCCGATGCCGAGGACGCCGAGGGCGATGGCCAATACGGCCAGGGGCGGGACAGTGTTGCCGATGTTGAAGATCTGCATGAAGCGTTCTGCGCGCCCGACCATGTTCGGTCGGCTGAGCAGGATACCGGCGGGGATGCCCACAACGAGGGCCGCCAGCATGGAGACTAGAACGAGGATCAGGTGTGCTTGCAGGTAAAACAACAAATCGTCGCGGTACAGTTCGATCGTGTTGATGCCGATCCAGTGGACCAGCAGGGCCAGGAGCGCGACGACAACCACGCCTCCTATCAGCCCTTTGCCATAGCGAATAGCCACAGGCGGACTCCTTTTTTCTTTTGTCGGCGAACACATTTCCGAGCGGCAATGCCATTCCTGGCTGTCGGCAAATGTGGTCGCGAAAAGCAGCTCGCCAATACCGGCAACGCGGTATCAAATCGAGCCATGAGCGCAGCCTCGTCAGGCTAACTTGCTGATTTATCAGCCCCTGTTCCGAGTGCGGCAGCAGGGGAGTGGACGTCTCTACCTTTTAAAAGGTTCCATACTTGGCAGCATTTAGCCACCCCCAATCGGGTGAACGGTGGTCCGGCCCCTGGGGTTTGCGCTATACTCGCCGCCCTTTTTTGACTCACCTGCCAGGCGATTTCCCATGACCCACCAGGCCGCCGAAGTCGCGAAACGCCGCACTTTCGCCATTATTTCCCACCCCGATGCCGGTAAAACCACCATCACCGAGAAGCTCCTGCTGATGGGCAAGGCAATCGCGGTGGCCGGCACGGTGAAATCCCGCAAATCCGACCGCCATGCCACGTCCGACTGGATGGAGATGGAGAAGCAACGGGGTATTTCCATTACCACGTCGGTCATGCAGTTCCCGTATCGCGACCACATGGTCAACCTGCTCGACACCCCAGGCCACGAAGACTTCTCCGAAGACACCTACCGCACCCTGACCGCGGTGGACTCGGCACTGATGGTCCTCGACGGCGGTAAAGGCGTCGAGCCACGGACATCGCGCTGATGGATGTGTGCCGCCTGCGTGACACGCCGATCGTGAGCTTCATCAACAAACTCGACCGCGACATCCGCGACCCCATCGAGTTGCTGGATGAAATCGAAGCGGTCCTGAAGATCAAGGCCGCGCCGATCACCTGGCCGATTGGTTGCTATCGCGATTTCAAGGGCGTGTACCACCTGGCCGACGACTACATCATTGTCTACACCGCCGGCCACGGTCACGAACGCACCGATGTGAAAATCATCGAGAAGCTCGACTCGGACGAAGCCCGCGCCCACTTGGGTGACGAGTACGACCGTTTTGTCGATCAGCTTGAACTGGTGCAGGGCGCCTGCCACGAGTTCAACCAGCAGGAATTCCTCGACGGCCAACTGACCCCGGTGTTCTTCGGGACCGCGTTGGGCAACTTCGGTGTCGACCACGTACTTGACGCCGTCGTGAACTGGGCGCCAAAGCCCCTGGCCCGTGTGGCCAACGAGCGTACGGTTGAGCCGGTCGAAGAGAAATTCACCGGCTTCGTGTTCAAGATCCAGGCGAACATGGACCCCAAGCACCGCGACCGTATCGCCTTTATGCGTATCTGCTCCGGCAAATACGAAAAAGGCATGAAGATGCGCCACGTGCGCACCGGCAAGGACGTGCGCATCGGCGACGCCCTGACGTTCTTCTCCTCCGAGCGTGAACAGCTCGAAGAAGCCTACGCCGGCGACATCATCGGCCTGCACAACCACGGCACCATCCAGATCGGCGACACCTTCACCGAAGGCGAAGCACTGGGTTTCACCGGCATCCCGCACTTCGCCCCGGAACTGTTCCGCCGCGTACGCCTGCGCGACCCGCTCAAATCCAAGCAACTGCGCCAGGGCTTGCAGCAGTTGGCGGAAGAGGGCGCCACCCAGGTGTTCTTCCCCGAGCGCAGCAACGACATCATCCTCGGCGCCGTCGGTGTGCTGCAGTTCGATGTGGTCGCCAGCCGCCTGAAAGAGGAATACAAGGTCGAATGCTCCTACGAGCCCATCACCGTGTACTCCGCACGTTGGATCGATTGCAGCGATAAGAAGAAGTTGGAAGAGTTCTCCAACAAGGCTGTGGAAAACCTTGCGGTCGACGGCGGCGGTCACTTGACCTACCTGGCGCCGACGCGGGTGAACCTGGCGCTGATGGAAGAGCGCTGGCCGGATGTGAAATTCCGTGCGACCCGCGAACACCATTAATTCCTGAGCGCAGCAAAAAAATGTGGGAGGGGGGCAACCCCCCTCCCACATTTTTGTTTTCCAGCAGGCGTGGGTTGGCGAGAACACTGTATCGGGTCTAGCGTTTACGCACCGACTATAGAAGGAAACCACCGTGCGAAACGCTCAACGCGCCATCACCTTGGTGTTGCTCGTAGCCTTGGGACTGACGGCTCTTCCGGTCATGGCGGGCTCAGGCACCCCCCAATGGAAAGACACCGGCCCCGTCACCAAGAAGAAGCAGAACGAGGTCAACTCCGCCAGTTGGCAGCCGCAACCGCAGCCCACCGACGAGCAAGATCCGGAAAACCCCCTCAACGAGGGCGAAGCCAGCGACACCTACGACGACGGTGACACCTGAGTCGCCAAAAAGAAAACCCCTCCTGCCAGGCTGATGCGCAACCTGACGGGAAGGGCTGTAAAACGCTGCATCACGCAATACCCGCCCCCACAGGGTTTTTCAGGCGACGAATTGCTCCGCGTAGTGGCACGCCACCTGCCGGTTATCCAAGGCACGCAACTGCGGCTCCTCGCTGCTGCAGCGTGCTGTCGCATATGGGCAGCGCTTGTGGAACGCGCAGCCCGACGGCGGGTTCAGTGGATTGGGCAACTCGCCGACGATTTTGATCTTCGGTTTGTTCGGATCCGGATGAATGGTCGGGGTGGCCGACAGCAGCGCCTGGGTGTACGGGTGCAAAGGACGGGCGTAGATGTCTTCCTTGGGGCCCACTTCCACCGGGCGGCCGAGGTACATCACCATCACGTCATCGGCAACGTGCTGCACCACCGCCAGGTTGTGGGAAATGAACACGTAGGCCGTGTTGAATTCCTGCTGCAGATCCATGAACAGGTTGAGCACCTGGGCCTGGATCGACACGTCCAGCGCCGAGGTCGGTTCATCCGCCACCAGCACTTTGGGTTGCAGCATCATGGCGCGGGCCAGGGCAATGCGCTGGCGCTGGCCGCCGGAGAACATGTGCGGGTAGCGCTGATAATGCTCAGGGCGCAGGCCCACTTGCTTCATCATCGCCTGCACTTTCTCGCGGCGTTCGGCGGCGGACAGGTTGGTGTTGATCAACAGCGGCTCGCCGAGTTGATCGCCGACTTTCTGCCGTGGATTCAACGAGGCGTACGGGCTCTGGAACACCATCTGCACGTCTTTGCGCAATTGCTTGCGCTGGGCCTTGTCGGCGCCGGCGACTTCCTGGCCGGCGATTTTCAGCGAGCCGGACGACGGTTCTTCAATCAGTGTCAGCGCACGGGCCAGGGTAGATTTGCCGCAACCCGACTCGCCGACCACGGCGAGGGTCTTGCCGGCTTCCAGTTCAAACGACACACCATTGAGCGCGCGGACCAGGGCGTGGCCCTTGAACAGGCCACGGGACACTTCGTAGTGACGGGTGAGGTCGCGGGCAGTAAGAACGACGGCCATTACGCCACCTCCTGGTTTAAGGGGTAGAAGCAGCGCGCAAGGCTGTTGCTTTTCGGATCAAGGCCGGGACGCTGGGCACGGCAGGATTCCTGCACATACGGGCAACGCGGCGACAGCAGGCAGCCCTGTGGACGGTCATAGCGGCCAGGCACGATGCCCGGCAACGTGGCCAGGCGCGTGGCGCCGAGGCTGTGTTCCGGGATCGCCTTGAGCAATGCTTCGCTGTACGGGTGCGCCGGAATATCGAACAGTTGCGGCACTTGGCCGACTTCCACCGCTTGGCCTGCGTACATCACGCAGACACGCTGGGCGGTTTCCGCCACGACGGCAAGGTCGTGGGTGATCAGCACCAGGCCCATGTTCTGTTCTTTTTGCAGGGCCAGCAGCAGCTCCATGATCTGCGCCTGGATGGTCACGTCCAGTGCAGTGGTCGGCTCATCCGCGATCAGCAGTTTCGGCTCGCCTGCAATGGCCATGGCAATAGCCACGCGCTGGCTCATACCGCCGGAGAGTTGGTGGGGATAGGCATCCATACGGCTGGCGGCACCTGGGATTTCGACCTTTTCCAACAACTCGATGGCACGCTTGCGCGCTTGCTTGCCGGACATTTTCAGGTGCAGACGCAGCACTTCTTCAATCTGGAAACCCACGGTGTAGCTGGGGTTCAGTGCGGTCATCGGGTCCTGGAACACCATCGCCAGGTCTTTGCCGACGATCTTGCGGCGCTGGCGGTTGCTCAGCTTGAGCATGTCCTTGCCGTCGAAGTTCAGGGCGTCGGCGGTGACGATGCCGGGGTGCTCGATCAGGCCCATCAGCGCCATCATGGTCACGGATTTACCCGAGCCGGACTCGCCAACGATCGCCAGGACTTCGCCCTTGTCGACCGAAATGTCGAGGCCATCGACCACCGGCACGGCGGTCTTGTCGCCGAAGCGCACGTTGAGATTCTTGATTTCTAACAGTGACATGGGAATCTCCTCAGGCGGCGTTCTTGAGTTTCGGGTCCAGCGCATCGCGCAGGCCGTCACCCATCAAGTTGATTGCCAGCACGCTGAGCAAAATGGTCAAACCAGGCAAGCTCACCACCCACCAGGCGCGTTCGATGTAGTCACGGGCCGAAGCCAGCATGGTGCCCCACTCAGGGGTTGGCGGTTGAACGCCCAGACCGAGGAAGCCCAATGCGGCGGCATCGAGAATCGCCGAAGAGAAACTCAAGGTGGCCTGTACGATCAGCGGCGCCATGCAGTTGGGCAGCACGGTGATGAACATCAGGCGTGGCAGGCCGGCACCGGCGAGGCGGGCGGCAGTCACGTAGTCACGGTTCAGCTCGCCCATCACCGCAGCGCGGGTCAGACGCACATAGGACGGCAGCGACACGATGGCGATGGCGATCACGGTGTTGATCAGGCCAGGGCCGAGGATTGCGACGATGGCAACGGCCAGCAGCAGCGAGGGCAGGGCCAGCATGATATCCATCAGGCGCATGATGGTCGGGCCAAGCAGGCGCGGGAAGAACCCGGCGAACAGACCCAGCAGGATGCCCGGGATCAGCGACATCACCACCGACGACAAACCGATCAGCAGCGACAGGCGCGAGCCCTGGATCAGGCGCGAGAGCAAGTCACGGCCGAGTTCGTCGGTGCCGAGCAGGAACTGCATCTGCCCGCCTTCCAGCCAGGCTGGTGGGGTGAGCAGGAAGTCGCGGTATTGCTCGCTGGGGTTATGCGGGGCCACCCACGGCGCGAAGATCGCGCAGAACACGATCAGCAACATGAACAGCAGGCCGGCAACCGCGCCTTTGTTCTTGGAAAAGGCTTGCCAGAATTCTTTGTACGGGGACGGGTACAGCAGGCTTTGATCGACTGCTGACACTTGAGTAGGTGTGGTCATGGTCATGATCTCAGCGCTGGTGACGGATGCGTGGGTTGGCGAAGCCGTAGAGGATATCCACCACGAAGTTCACCAGGATCACCAGGCAGGCGATCAACAGGATGCCGTTTTGCACCACCGGGTAGTCCCGGGCGCCAATGGCTTCGATCAGCCATTTGCCGATGCCGGGCCACGAGAAGATGGTTTCGGTCAGGACCGCACCGGCCAGCAGGGTGCCGACTTGCAGGCCGACCACCGTGAGCACCGGGATCAGCGCGTTACGCAGGCCGTGTACGAATACCACGCGCGCCGGCGACAGGCCTTTGGCCTTGGCAGTACGGATGTAGTCTTCGCGCAGCACTTCGAGCATGGATGAACGGGTCATCCGTGCGATCACCGCCAGCGGAATGGTGCCGAGCACGATGGCCGGCAGGATCAAGTGGTGCAGCGCATCCCAGAACGCGTCCGGCTCGTCAGCCAGCAGGGTATCGATCAGCATGAAGCCGGTGCGCGGCTCGATGTCGTAGAGCAGGTCGATGCGCCCGGAAACCGGGGTCCAGCCCAGGCTCACCGAGAAGAACATGATCAGGATCAGGCCCCACCAGAAGATCGGCATCGAATATCCCGCCAGGGAGATGCCCATTACCCCGTGGTCGAACAGGGATCCTCGCTTGAGTGCCGCGATCACCCCGGCCAGCAGGCCCAGGATACCGGCGAACAACAGGGCGGCCATGGACAGTTCCAGGGTCGCCGGGAAAAGGGCGGTGAATTCGGTCCACACGCTGGTACGGGTACGCAGCGATTCGCCAAGGTCGCCCTGGGCGAGCTTGCCGACATAGTCCAGGTATTGCGCATACAACGGCTTGTTAAGGCCAAGGCGTTCCATTGCCTGTGCGTGCATCTCGGGGTCGACGCGCCTCTCGCCCATCATGACTTCGACGGGGTCGCCAGGGATCATGCGAATCAACGCAAACGTGAGCAACGTGATGCCGAAAAACGTGGGGATCAATAACCCCAGTCGGCGGGCAATAAAACTAAACATCTTGTCGTGTACCTCAATCAGCCGGTTAGGCAGGTTCGGCACCGTCCCAGTGGGCGGTGCCGAGCGTTTCTCTTATTTACTTCACCTGGGTGGTGGCGAAGTTATTTGCACCCAGAGGGCTTTGGGTAAAGCCTTCTACGTTCTTGCGCATGGCGGTGAACAGTTTCGGGTAAGCCATGGGAAGCCATGGTTGGTCTTTTTCGAAAACGTCCTGTGCTTGTTCATAGAGCGCAGCCCGAGCCGCGGGTTCATCAATTGCGCGGGCTTTGTCGATCAGGGCCTGAAACTCTTTGTTACACCAGCGGGCGTAGTTTTCGCCGTTTTTCGCAGCATCGCAACTCAGGTTGGGCGTAAGGAAGTTGTCCGGGTCGCCGTTATCGCCGACCCAGCCAGCCGAGACCATGTCGTGCTCGCCGTTTTTAGCGCGCTTGAGCATCTCGCCCCATTCCATGACTTTGATATTGACCTTCAGGCCAACCTGCGCCAGATCCGCCTGCATGCGCTGGGCGCCGAGCATCGGGTTGGGGTTGGTCGGGCCGCCGCCGTTACGGGTGAACAGGGTGAATTCGGTGCCTTCCGGTACGCCGGCTTCCTTGAGCAGGGCGCGGGCCTTGTCGAGGTCACGGGGCGGGTTTTTCAGGTTCGTGTTGAACCCCAGCAACGTCGGCGGATAAGGGCCGGTGCCCACCACGGCATTGCCTTTGCCGAACAGGGCTTCGGTATAGCCAGCCTTGTCGAACGCGATGTTGATCGCGTGGCGTACCCGTGCATCGCTCATATACTTGTGGGTGGTGTTCAGGGCGGTGTAGCTGGTGGTCATCGCCGCCAGTTCATCGACCTTGAGGTTCGGGTCCTTGCGGATGCTTGGAATGTCGTCGGGCTTGGGGAACAGCGCGATCTGGCATTCGTTGGCCTTGAGCTTCTGCAGGCGCACGTTGTTGTCGGTAGTGACCGCCAGGATCAGCGGATCGGCCGCCGGCTTGCCACGGAAATACTCCGGGTTGGCCTTGAAGCGTACCTGGGCGTCCTTGGCGTAGCGCGTGAAGATGAACGGCCCGGTGCCGATCGGCTTGGCGTTCAGGTCATCGGTCTTGCCGGACTTGAGCAACTGGTCGGCGTATTCGGCGGAATGGATCGACGAGAACGCCATGCCCAGGTCGGCCAAAAACGGTGCTTCAGGACGGGTCAGGGTAAAGACGACGGTGTGATCGTCAGTCTTCTCTACGCTCTTGAGCAGTTCTTTGAAACCCATGCTTTCAAAGTAGGGGTAGCCCACGACGGACTTGTTGTGCCACGGGTGCTTCGGGTCCAGCTGGCGCTGGAAGCTCCACAGCACGTCGTCGGCATTCAGGTTGCGCGTGGGTTTGAAGTAGTCGGTGGTGTGGAACTTGATGTCTTCACGCAGGTGGAACGTGTAGGTCAGGCCATCGGCGCTGATCTCTGGCAGGTCTTTGGCCAGTGCAGGCACCACTTCGGTGGTGCCGGGCTTGAAGTCGACCAGGCGGTTGAACATGGTTTCAGCGGCGGCATCGGCGGTGACGGCGGTGGTGTACAGGACCGGGTCAAAACCTTCCGGGCTGGCTTCGGTGCAGACCACCAGCGGTTTGGCTGAAATGCCGACGGCCACGCTCAACAGCGCGGCAGCCATGGCGGCTTGTAGCGGTAGCATTTTCATTCAGAGCCCTCTGCAATCGATGGACCAGACAAGCGTAGACGCGGCTCGTCCTGAGCCCGCCGTCTACCTGGCGCTAGTTAAAGAATGTTGAATGGAATGGTGGTGACCAGACGGAATTCTTTGATGTTGCCGTCAGCCTGTTGAGCGCTGCCACGGTGTTCGACGTAAGTCGCACGAATCGCGGTGGCCTTGAGTGGCCCGCTCTGCACGGCGTAAGCCGCGCCTACACCGTATTCCTGGTGCTTCTCGCCATCCATCAAGCGCAAGTCGCTACGTGACTTGCCAGATTCGCCATAGGCGGTGCCGTTGTAGTGGGTACCGTCGATGCCCCAGCCGCGTGCCGAGTAGACATTGAACTTCAGGCCAGGCACGCCGTATTCGGCCATGTTGATGGCGTAGGCCACCTGGAAGGACTTCTCGTTCGGGCTGTTGAAGTCGGACGTCAGGGAGTTGGCCAGGTAGATGCCGTTGGTTTCGTGCAGGTAGTCGAAGTACTCGTCACCGTTCACTTCCTGATACGCGAAGGTCAGGGTGTGAGCCTGGTGAGTCAGTCCCAGGGACAACGAGTAGGTACTCGTTGTCGATGTTGCCCATCTTCTTGCTGCCGGTGTCGGTGGTTTTGTAGTAGTTCAGGCCGGTGGTCAG
>NZ_JADDUM010000015.1 GCF_015163715.1 Pseudomonas cyclaminis | reverse complement strand
AAGCTGCCGATTTCCTTGCTGACCAGCTCCAGCAGGTGTTTTTCAGCGCATCGCTTGGGTTCCACACCGTTCATGGGGGTGACGAAGGCGTAGGATGCCCTGGCCTTTGACATCGTGGGGTAGGCCCACCACGGCAGCCGTCGGCCACTTGGTCGTGTAGCACCAGCGCACTTTCCACCTCGGCGGTGCCGATACGGTGCCCGGACACGTTGATCACATCGTCGATACGCCCGGTGATCCAATAGTCGCCATCTTCATCACGACGTGCGCCGTCACCGGTGAAGTAGTAGCCGGGGTAGGGCTTGAAATAGGTGTCGATCATCCGCTGTGGGTCGCCGTAGACACTGCGGATCTGCCCCGGCCAGCTTGATTTGATCGCGAGCACGCCGCTGCCGGCGCCCGTGATCACCTTGCCCTGCTCATCCAGCAACACCGGTTGCACGCCAAACATCGGCTGGGTGGCGCAGCCGGGCTTGATCCGCTGGGCGCTGACCAGCGGGCTGAGCATGATGCCGCCGGTCTCGGTCTGCCACCAGGTATCCACAATCGGGCAGCGTTGTTCGCCCACGGCGTTGAAGTACCAGTCCCAAGCCTCCGGGTTGATCGGCTCGCCCACACTGCCCAGTAAACGCAGGCTGGCGCGGGAGGTGTTTTCCAGTGGGCCGTGGCCCTCGCGCATCAAGGCGCGCAGGGCCGTTGGAGCGGTGTAGAAAATATTCACCTGATGTTTATCGATGACCTGCCAGAACCGCGAACTATCCGGGTAGCTCGGCACGCCCTCGAACATCAGCGAGGTGGCGCCATTGGCCAGCGGGCCATACACGATGTAGCTGTGGCCGGTGACCCAGCCCACATCGGCGGTGCACCAGAACACCTCGCCATCGCGGTAATCGAGCACGTATTTGAAGGTCATCGCCGCCTGCAACAGATAGCCGCCGGTGGTATGCAGCACGCCCTTGGGTTTTCCGGTGCTGCCGGAGGTGTAGAGGATGAACAGCGGGTCTTCGGCGTCCATCGGCTCTGGCGGGCAATCGTCGCTCACCGCGTCCACGGCCTGCTGGTAGTTGAGGTCGCGGTCTTCGCTCCAGTTCACGGCGGCACCGGTGCGTTGCACCACCACGACGGTGCTGACATTCGGACAACTGGCCAGGGCTTTGTCGACATTCTGTTTCAAGGCCACGGGCTTGCCACCGCGCACGCCTTCATCGGCGGTGATCACGGTCCGACAGTCGGCGTCGAGAATACGGTCGCGCAGCGCATCCGGCGAAAAACCACCAAACACGACTGAGTGCACGGCGCCAATGCGCGTGCAGGCCAGCATGGCGTAGGCCGCTTCCGGGATCATCGGCATGTAGATGCACACGCGGTCGCCTTTATTCACCCCACGGCTTTTCAGCACGTTGGCCAGGCGACAGACGTTTTGGTGCAGCTGGCGGTAGGTGATGGTGGAAGAGTTTGTCGGATCATCGCCCTCCCAGATGAAGGCCGGCTGATCGGCGCGTTGTGCCAGGTGACGGTCGATGCAGTTGTAGCTGACGTTCAGTTGGCCACCGGCAAACCATTGGGCCGCGCCCGTGTGGATGTCCGAGTGTTGAACGGTGTGCCAGGGGGTGATCCAGTCGAGAAAGCCCTTGGCCTGTTCGGCCCAGAAGGTGTCCGGCTGGTCGACGGATTGGCGATAGAGGCGTTGGTAGTCCTCTTGACTGAGTTGCGCAGCCCGGCGGACGGCATCGGCGGTGGGAAACGTGCTGATATCGAACATGAGCGATCCTTATTCTTGTTTTTGCGACAAGTCATAAAGATGCACCCTGTGTGGAGAGGGTTCAAGGCCAACGTCCAAACGGACGTTGGCCCTGCAATGCCTGTATCAGCCGCGGTGACGACCGCGGAAGTAGTTGATCAGGCCCTGGGTCGAAGCGTCTTCGGCCAAGGTTTCTTCGGCGCCGGTCAGGCGGTTGTAGACGCCCTTGCCCAGCTCTTTACCCAACTCCACGCCCCATTGGTCGAAGGCGTTGATACCCCAGATCACGCTCTGCACGAACACTTTGTGCTCATACATGGCAACCAGCGCGCCGAGGCGACGCGGGCTGATGCGCTCCACCACCAGGGTATTGCTCGGACGGTTGCCCGGGATCACCTTGTGCGGGGCCAGCTTCTGCACTTCGTCTTCCGGGATGCCCTTGTCGCGCAGCTCGGATTCGGCTTCGCTGCGGGTCTTGCCGAGCATCAGGGCCTGGCTCTGGGACAGGCAGTTGGCGTACAGCCACTGATGATGGTCGGACACCGGGTTGAAGCTGACGATCGGCACGATGAAGTCGGCCGGGATCAGTTGGGTCCCTTGGTGCAGCAACTGGTGGTAAGCATGCTGACCGTTGCAACCCACGCCACCCCAGATCACGGGGCCAGTGTCGGTGGACACCGGTTTGCCGTCCTGGCGCACGCTCTTGCCGTTGGATTCCATATCCAGCTGTTGCAAGTGTTTGGTGATGTTACGCAGGTAGTGGTCGTACGGCAGGATCGCATGGCTCTGCGCACCCCAGAAGTTGCCGTACCACACGCCCAGCAGGCCCAGCAGCACCGGCATGTTCTGTTCGAACGGTGCGTTCTGGAAATGCTGGTCCATGGTGTAGGCACCGGACAGCAGTTCCTTGAAGTTGGACATGCCGATGGCCAGGGCAATAGGCAAGCCGATGGCCGACCACAGCGAGTACCGGCCGCCGACCCAGTCCCACATCGGGAAGATGTTTTCTTCGCGGATACCGAAGGCCACGGCTGCCGCGTTGTTGCTGGACACGGCGATGAAGTGACGGTACAGCTCGGCTTCCGAGCCACCCTGGGCCAGGTACCAGGCGCGGGCAGCCTGGGCGTTTTTCAGGGTTTCAAGGGTGTTGAAGGATTTCGACGAGACGATAAACAGCGTGGTCTCGGCGCGCAGCTTCATGGTCAGCTCGTGGAACTCGCTGCCGTCGATGTTCGCCAGGTAATGGCAGCGCACGCCTTTGTGGGCGTAGGACAACAGCGCTTCGGAGACAAGCTCCGGGCCGAGGAACGAGCCACCGATGCCGATGTTCACCACGTCGGTGATGGGCTTCTCGGTGTAGCCACGCCACAGGCCGTCATGGATGCGGCCGACCAGGTCAGTGATCTGGTTCAACACCTTGTGCACGTCCGGCATGATGTTCACGCCGTTGACCGACAGCTTGTCGCCCACTGGGCGGCGCAGGGCGGTGTGCAGGGCAGGGCGGCCTTCGGACGAGTTGACCGGCTCGCCAGCGTACAGCGAGTTGATCGCGTCCTTGAGGCCGACTTCCTTGGCCAGGCCTACGAGCAGGTCGCGGGTCTCGCTGGTGATCAGGTTTTTCGAGTAATCGAGGAAAAGTCCGCAGCTGCTCAAGGTGAATTGGGAAAATCGCTGGGGATCGGCATTGAACGCTTCGCGCATGCTGAAATCCTGCATGGCTTGGCGATGTTGATTGAGCGCTTGCCAGGCGGGCAGAGCGGTAACGTCATGAGGGGTGCGGTAGTACGCCATCGCTGCGGGTTTCCTTTTATTACGGGGACTGCCTTTAGGACACTTCAAAGCCCGGAACATCCAGTCTTATCTCAAGGATTGGGTTCCAGACAGCGCTAACCATAGCGCCGGGCGATTACATTAAACCTAGCGTGTCGATATGTCTTGGCTTTGTCTGCGCTGTAGCCGGTACTTTTTTATACCGGCACAGCGAGCAGGGCAATCGGCGGGGTGTATTGCGGGGTTTAAATGAGGTTCAGATGCAGGTTGTCGATCAGGCGGGTCGTGCCCAGGAAGGCCGCCACCAGGATCACGATGTCCTTGTCCTCGGGTGTCGCCGGGCGCAGATGCACGCCCTGGCGCACTTCGAGGTAATCCAGGCGCAACCCGGCCGCTTCGATCTGCTTGACCTGTTCGGCGCGCAGTGCGGCAAAGTCGCGGTCACCGTTCTTGATGGCGGTGGCAATCTGGCTGAGGCTGCGATACAGCACCGGCGCGATCCCACGTTCCTCTGCATTTAGGAAACCGTTACGCGAGGACAGCGCCAGGCCGTCTTCGGCGCGCACGGTAGGCTCGCCGATGATCTGGATCGGCATGTTCAGGTCATGGACCATGGCGCGAATCACGGCCAGTTGCTGGTAATCCTTTTGACCAAATACAGCGATGTCCGGCTGGACCATGTTGAACAGTTTGCTGACCACGGTCGCCACGCCTTCGAAATGCCCAGGACGGCTGGCGCCGCACAAGCCTTCGGACAGTTGCGGCACGCTGACGCGGGTCTGGCCGGTCATGCCGCCGGGGTACATCTCTTCGACGGTCGGTGCGAACAGCAGGTTGCAGCCCGCTTGCAGGAGCTTTTCCTGGTCGGCGGCGAGGGTGCGGGGATACTTGTCCAGGTCTTCACCCGCGCCAAATTGCAGCGGGTTGACGAAGATACTGGCGACGACAAAGTCCGCTTGCTGCACAGCCTTGGTCACCAGAGTGGCGTGGCCGCTGTGCAGGTTGCCCATGGTGGGCACGAAGCCAATGCGTTTGCCGGCCATGCGGGCGTGGGCGACGGCGGATCGTAGTTCGCGTACGGTTCTTACGGTGTTCATGCAGAGAATCCGTGTTCGGCGCCTGGGAAGGTCACGCCTTTGACTTCGGTGACGTAAGCGCTCAATGCCGCGTGGATGCTGTCCTGACCGGTCATGAAGTTCTTCACGAACTTAGGCACGCGGCCGGTAATCGACAGGCCGAGCATGTCGTGCAGCACCAGCACCTGGCCATCGGTTGCCGAGCCTGCACCAATGCCGATCACCGGCACTTTGACGGCCTGGGTGATTTCGGCGGCGAGTTCGCTGGGCACGCATTCAAGCAGGATCATCGCAACGCCCGCCTGCTCCAGGGCGATGGCATCGGCACGCATCTGCCGCGCCTGGGCTTCGTTGCGGCCTTGTACCTTGTAGCCGCCGAGGATGTTCACCGACTGTGGCGTAAGGCCCATATGTGCGCACACCGGCACGCCGCGTTCAGCCAGCAGGCGAATCGACTCGGCGAGCCACACGGCACCTTCCACTTTGACCATGTGTGCACCGGCGCGCATCAGTTTGCCAGCGTTGAGGAAGGTCTGTTCGACGGTGGCGTAGTCCATGAACGGCAGGTCGGCGATGATGAAGGCGCCGTTGTTACCGCGCTTGACGCTGGCCGTGTGGTAGGCCAGTTCATCGGTGGTCACGGGGAGGGTGCTGTCATTCCCTTGAAGAACCATGCCCAGGGAGTCGCCTACCAGCAACACCTCAACCCCGGCCTGGCAGCTGGCGTGGGCGAAGGTGGCGTCGTAGCAGGTCAGCATGGTGATTTTTTCACCTTTGAGCTTGAGGCTCTGCAAGGTGGTCAGGGTAATGTCTGGCATGAAAAGGGTCCTCGTTCAGGCGCTTGGAAACAGCGAGTTACGCGCGTGAGTCTTCGTTTTATACAGGCGCACCGTCTTGAGAGCAGTGCTTATAAGGCCTGGATTGCGCCCTTCAGCGCCGGGTTGGCGGCAGCGGGACGCCTATAGTCGTGAGGAGGACACGGGAAGTCAATTGGATGTGTTACCGCATTGTTACGCGTGGGGTGTTACCCGTGTTACTGATCCGATTCAGCAGTGCAGAGGCGCTCCAGGCCAATAAACGGGCAGGCCTCAAGCAGGGCGCTCAACCGTTGGCCGTCAGGTAATTGCAGGGCGGTGGGGGCGAGTTCGGCCAGTGGATACAGCACAAACGCCCGCAGGTGCATCTGGTAATGCGGCACCTTCAGGCGCGGCTCGTCGATCAGGCGATCGCCGAACAGCAGGATGTCCAGGTCGAGTGTTCGCGGGCCCCAACGTTCAAGGCGTTCGCGGCCTTGGTCGTTCTCGATGGCTTGCAGCGCATCCAGCAGGTCCAGGGGCGCCAGGCTGCTGTCCAGGGCGGCGACCGCATTGGTGTAGCGCGGTTGGCCTGGGAGCAGGGAATCACTTTGATAGAAGGCAGAGACGCCTGAGACGTGGGTGCCGGGCAACTGCGCCAGCGCTTCGACAGCGCTGCGCAATTGTTGCTCCGGGGCAGCGAGGTTGCTGCCCATGCCGATGTAGATACGTTCCACGTTTATTCGCCTGCGGCGCCCGAGGCATCGGCGCTGCGTTTGCGCTTGCTGCCGCTGCGACGACGCTTTTTAGGCCCGGCGCTTTCGCCATCGCCTTTGCTGCCGAGGTCGCGAATCATGTCGCGGCGCTGGCTGTCGTTGGCGTCCTGGTAGTCTGTCCACCATTCGCCCAGGCCATCGGTCTGCTCGCCGGCACTTTCGCGCAGCAGCAGGAAGTCATAGCCCGCCCGGAAGCGCGGGTTGTCCAGCAGCAGGTCGGCGCGCTTGCCGCTGCGGCGCGGTAAGCGTTCCTGCATGTCCCAGATCTCGCGGATCGGCATGGTGAAGCGTTTCGGAATGGCGATGCGCTGGCACTGTTCGGCGATCAACTCGTGGGCGGCTTCCTGCATCGCCGGAATCGGCGGCATGCCACGGTCCTGCAAACGCAGTACGCGTTTTGGCAGGCCGGCCACAACAGGGCAGCAAACAGGAACGCCGGGGTGACCGGTTTGTTCTGTTTGATGCGCAGGTCGGTGTTGATCAAGGCTTCGCTGATCAGCGTGTGGGTATAAGTCGGGTTGTGTTCCAGTGCCTCGGCGCTGGCCGGGAACAGTGGGTCGAACAACTGCAGGTCCACGAGCATCTCAAAGGTGTCGGCGGCGTAGCCCGACAAGAACAGCTTGAGCACTTCTTCGAACAGGCGTGCGGACGGGATTTCCCGCAGCATCGGTGCCAGGTCGCGAATCGGCGCGGCAGTGTGTTTCTCGATACCGAAGTTGAGCTTGGCGGCAAAACGCACGGCCCGCAGCATGCGCACCGGGTCTTCCTGGTAGCGCTGTGTCGGGTCGCCGATCAAGCGGATCAGGTTGTTGCGGATATCGTGTACGCCGTTGGCGTAATCGAGGATGCGCTCGCTGACCGGATCGTAATACAGGGCGTTGATGGTGAAGTCACGGCGTTGCGCGTCTTCTTCCAGGGTGCCGTAGACGTTGTCGCGCAGAATGCGCCCGCTCTCGTTGCGAGAAGACTGATTGGTGTCTTCCTCGTCATCGTTTTGCGGGTGACCGGCGCGGAACGTCGCGACTTCGATGATTTCGCGACCGAAGTGGATATGCACCAACTTGAAACGCCGGCCGATGATGCGCGCATTGCGAAACTCGGCGCGGACCTGCTCAGGCGTGGCGCTGGTGGCGACGTCGAAGTCCTTGGGCGTGATATTGAGCAGCATGTCGCGTACGCAGCCGCCCACCAGATAAGCCTGGTAGCCGGCGTTCTGCAAACGTTCGACGATGTTCACCGCATAACGGCTGAACTGAGCGCGCTGCAATGAATGCTGATTGCTGTTAAGCACTTCAGGCGTGCTGCGAATGTGTTGCGTACGACGCAAGGGAGAACGGAATGACTGGAACAACTTCTTCAGCATGGGATGCACTGTTTGAAGGAATGTTCGGCCATAACGAAGAATGACCGCATGATGGGCGGGGATTCTAGCATTTAGTCAGGGGATGGTGTAGGAACAAGCTACAGGCATTGCGCCATAAGCCTTTGAAGCGTCAAATTCCAGAAACTACAAGGGGAGCCGAAGCTCCCCCAGAAGTAGTTGCGTGCTCTTTTTTTATTATTGGTTTCGGGCTTTTTGTTTTTGTTGATCGCCCTCGCCATGAAGCTTCACCTTCATGACACTCCCAATCGGGAGTCAAGAGCAAACGGATTGCTTTGGTCGCTGTGTTGCTGATCTACGATCCAACCAGTTCAGGCTCTGCCTTAGGGCAGTTTTTGTTGTTCTCGGCCTGGTTGCGGGGCAAGCCCCAAATGCAACGCCTCTCCAAAAGAATCAGTTAGCTGCGCCTCCGCCGTGTTGTTTTTGTTATGCGTGAGTCGATTCGTCTTATTTTTATTGTCTTGTACAAAGCTTGTTATTGTTTTTGTACTAAGCATATAGCAGGGTGCGTGCCAACTTTTGCAGTACCCAGTAAAACCGGGGGGTTGAGGGGTTTTCGGGTTTTTGACGGACCAAAAAAAGCCGGGGCTCCGTTACCGTAAGCCCCGGCTTTTGTTACGCAAAAAATCAGCGGTAACAGTTTTTTCACATCACTGGGTGTTACCTGTGGGGGCGAATCCTCAGCTTTCGCTGGCCACACCGGTCTTGCGCCGTGGAATACCCAGGCGCTGGCGCCGTTCCCACAGGCATTTACGGCTCACGCCCAGTTTGCGTGCCAGTTCGGTCTCGGTCATGTGGTCCTGATGCTCAAGGACGAAGTGCTGGAAGTAATCCTCCAGTGACAAGTCCTCTGTCGGCTCATGGCTGGTATTGCTACCGCCCTGTTGCGGGGCCAGGCCAATGAAGTCGTCGTCTTCCAGGTCACTGAGCTCGATATCGATACCCAGCAGCTCGGCGGAAATTTCCGGGCTCTCCGACAGAATCACCGCACGTTCTACCGCATTCTCCAGCTCACGTACGTTACCCGGCCACGAGTAATGTCGAATGGCCTGCTCGGCGTCCGGTGCAAACTTCAGGTCGGTACGGTTGATGCGTGCGCTCTGGCGCAGCAGGAACGCGCTGGCGATCTCGTTGACGTCGGCGCCGCGTTCACGCAGGGCCGGCAGCTTGAGTGCGATCACGTGCAGGCGGTAGTACAAGTCTTCACGGAACTGGCCGATCTTGGCCAGGCTCTTGAGGTCACGGTGGGTCGCCGCGATCAGGCGCACATCGACCTTCTGGGATTGCACCGAACCCACCCGACGAATTTCGCCTTCCTGCAGTACGCGCAGCAATCGCGCTTGTGCTTCCAGTGGCAGCTCGCCGATTTCATCAAGGAACAGCGTGCCGCCGTCCGCCGCTTCCACCAGGCCCGCACGTCCGGCGCTGGCGCCAGTGAACGCGCCTTTTTCGTGGCCAAACAGTTCGGATTCGATCAGGGATTCGGGGATCGCCGCGCAGTTCACCGAGATCATCGGTGCCTTGGCGCGCTTGGACAGGTTGTGCAGGGCGCGGGCCACCAATTCCTTACCGGTGCCTGACTCGCCCTGGATCAACACATTGGAGTCGGTAGGCGCCACTTTGCGGATCTTGCTGTACAGATCCTGCATCGGTGGGCAGGAGCCGATGATGCCGATTTCGCCGTTGCTGTTGTCGACGCCCGGTTTTTCGGCAGCCTTGCCGGCGGGTCGTTGTTCGGCTGGCGCGCTGCTGGCCGACTGACGGTCACGCAGGATGCGCGCCACGGCCTGGAGCATTTCATCGTGGTCGAAGGGTTTGGCAATGTAATCCACCGCGCCCATCTTCATGGAGTCCACTGCCGAGCGCAGGCTGGCGTAGCTGGTCATGATCAGCACCGGCGTACCCTGGCCAAGCTTGATCAGTTCGGTGCCCGGCGCGCCGGGCAGGCGCAGGTCACTGACAATCAGGTCGAACGTGGGAATGCTGAAACGCTCCTGGGCTTCCTGCACCGAGCCGGCTTCGCTGACCTGGTACTGGTTACGTTCAAGCAGGCGACGCAAGGCAGAGCGGATAATGGTTTCGTCTTCGACGATCAAAATGTGCGGCATTGATTCAATTCTCTCGACGGTCTCAGTTCACAGCGGACGTCGCTTCGACATGACGCGGCAAGGTCACCCGAATACGGGTGCCGCGTTGGCTTTCGGTGTCAGCCGGGCTGTCGATGGTGATTTGTCCATAATGCTCTTCAACGATGGAATAGACCAGTGCAAGGCCCAGACCGGTACCTTCACCTGGGTCCTTGGTGGTGAAGAAGGGTTCGAACAATCGGTCCATGATGTTCTGTGGAATGCCGCTACCTTCATCTTCGACGATCAGATCGACCGTGTGTTCGAAAGCCTCGGTCTTGACGCGTACTGCACCACCCGCAGGTGTCGCGTCGCGGGAATTGGACAGCAGGTTGATCAATACTTGGGCCAGACGTTGTGAGTCGCCATCGACCCAATGATCGGGGTCGCACAGGTTGAAAAACTGTACTTCGAAATTGCGTCGGTTCAAGGCGAGCAGCCCGATGGCATCCTGCGCCACTTCGGCCAGACAGACCGCTTCGTCCTGGTTCTGATGGGCGCCGGCATGGGCAAAGCTCATCAGCGACTGCACGATGCGCGACACGCGTTTGGTCTGTTCGAGGATTTGCCCGCTGATCTCGGTGATTTCGCCGTCCTCTTCGCGCTCTTCGCGCAGGTTCTGCGCGAGGCAGGCAATACCGGTGATCGGGTTGCCAATCTCGTGGGCCACACCCGCCGCCAGGCGCCCAATACTGGCCAGGCGCTCGGAGTGCACCAGTTTGTCTTCGAGCATCTGAGTTTCGGTCAGGTCTTCCACCAGCAGCACCAGGCCGCTGTTACCGGGGGCGAGGGGTTCGTCGATGGCGGCTTTGTGCAGGTTGAGCCAACGGGTCTGGCCATCCAGGGCCAGATGTTGCTTGTGCAAGTGCTCGTCGGGCAGGTTGATAAAGCCCTGGAGCAACTCTTTCCACGGATCGCCGAGTGTATTCAGGCGCGAACCGACGACGCGCTGGGCGGCAATACCGGTGAGTTCTTCCATGGCTTTGTTCCACATCAGGATCTCCTGATCCTTGGCCAGGGAGCACACGCCCATGGGCAACTCTTGCAGCGTCTGGCGATGGTAGCGGCGCAAGGCGTCGAGCTCGGCGGCAAGGCCCGTGAGGCGTGAGTGGTAATCCTCCAGCCGGCTCTCGATGAAATGGATGTCTTCGGTAACGTAGTTTTCGCCGCCGGCCTTGTAGGGCAAAAAGGTCTCTACCATGTCCTGGGACACGCTCGGGCCCATCAGGCCGGACAGGTTGGCTTCGATGCGGTCGCGTAACCGGCGTAGCGCATACGGGCGCCGCTCGTCGAATGGCAGGTAGAGATCGCGCAGCGCCTGCTCCACCTCTTTTTGCGCGGCTTTGGCGCCCAGGGGCTTGGCCAGTTGGGTGGCGAACTCCTGGGGCGAGGCCGCATGCAGTTCGCGCCGTTGCGGGCGACGTACGTTATCCACCGCGCACGCTTCGGCGGCGCTGGTTTCTTCGGGGCTGGCGTTGGTGAACAGGGAGATCAGGGTGAACATCAGGACGTTGGCGGCCAACGAAGCAATCGCGGCCATGTGCCAACTGGTGTCGTCCAACACGTAAATCATGTTCAGCAGCGGAATGTAGAAGCCCTGCAGGTTGCCGACCAGCGGCAACAGCATGGTGACGATCCACACCAGGATCCCGGCAAGCAGGCCCGCGATAAAGCCCCGGCGATTGGCCGTCGGCCAGTACAGCACCGACAACACCCCCGGCAGGAACTGCAAGGTGGCGACAAACGCGACGATACCCAGGTTGGCCAGGTCTTGCCCGGCGCCCAGCAGCAGGTAGAAACAGTAACCGGCCATGATGATCGCGACGATCAACGCACGGCGCGTCCACTTCAGCCAGCGGTAGATATTGCCTTCGGCCGGTGGCTGATAGAGCGGCAGCACCAGGTGATTGAGTGCCATGCCGGAGAGGGCCAGGGTCGTGACGATGATCAGCCCGCTGGCCGCCGACAAACCGCCGACATAAGCGAGCAGCGCCAATGCCGGGCTATTGGCGGCAATGCCGATGCCAAGGGTGAAATATTCGGGGTTGGTGGTGGCGCCCAACTTGAGGCCGGCCCACAGGATCAACGGCACTGCCAGGCTCATCAGCAGCAGGAACAGCGGCAACCCCCAACTGGCGCTGACCAGCGAGCGCGGGTTGAGGTTTTCGGTAAAGGTCATGTGATACATGTGCGGCATCACGATCGCCGAGGCGAAAAACACCAGCAGCAGGGTTCGCCATGGGCCTTCCTGCAACGGGGTGTGGAGGGCGGCGAGGGCAGTCTGGTTTTGCAGCAGCCACAGTTCCAACTGTTGCGGGCCGTCGAACACACCATACAGCGCATAAAGGCCGACGCCGCCGATGGCGATCAGCTTGATCACTGATTCGAAGGCAATCGCAAACACCAGGCCTTCATGTTTTTCGCGGGTGGCGATATGGCGTGAGCCGAAGAAGATCGTGAACAGTGAAATCAGCGCGCAGAACGCCAGGGCCACCCGATGCTGCACCGGCTCACGGGTGAGGATGCTGATGGAGTCGGCCACCGCCTGTATTTGCAAGGCAAGCAAGGGCAGCACGCCGATCAGCATGAACACCGTGGTCAGGGCCCCGGCCCAGGTGCTGCGAAAGCGGAAGGCAAACAGGTCGGCCAGGGACGACAGCTGATAGGTGCGGGTGATTTTAAGGATCGGGTACAGCAATACCGGCGCCAGCAAAAACGCGCCGGACACGCCCAGGTAGCTGGAGAGAAAGCCGTAGCCGTACTGATAGGCCAGACCCACGGTGCCATAGAAGGCCCAGGCGCTGGCGTACACGCCGAGGGACAAGGTGTAGGTCAACGGATGGCGAATGATCGCCCGCGGAATCATTCCGCGCTCACTGATCCAGGCAACGCCGAACAGTGCGGCCAGGTAGGCGGCGCTGATCAGCAGCATCTGGGTGAGGCTAAAGCTCATCGGCATCTTTTGGCTCTGCAGGATGAAGGTCACGACGATCAGGATCAGCCACAGCAGATAAGGGCGATACCAGGCGCCCGTGGCGTCGATCCACCAATCCATGATGGCGGGAGAAAACAGGTAGATCCCGACGACCAGCAGCAGGACCAATCGATAGATGTACATGTTGGCCTCTGATTAAAAAACTGCGGCGATGGTAACGGATGCTTGGCAAGCTGCAAGCGCCTTCAGCTCAATTGCGCTTCGGCCAGGGTGAGTGTGCGCGGGATCAGCGTGGCATCCCAGTGCCGTATGCCCCAATCCAGCAGTTCCCGGGGGCTGGCGTGAAGCAGTTCGCTGCCGGTTTGCTGGCCGAGGGCGCGCAGGGCTCTTACTAGCAAAGGCGTGGCCTGGTCGGGCGTCAACGGCGGCGAGCGGTAGGATTTGCCGAGTTTGTTACCGTCCGGCTGGACGATCAACGGCACATGCAGGTAGCGCGGTTGGCGCAGGCCCAGCAGTTCTTGCAGATACAGTTGGCGCGGCGTGGAGTCGAGTAAATCGGCGCCCCGCACGATATCGGTAACACCTTGCCAGGCGTCATCCAGGACCACGGCCAGTTGGTAGGCATAGAGGCCGTCGCGGCGACGGATGACAAAGTCGCCCGCTTCGCGCCCCAGGTGTTGTCGGAATTCACCTTGTACACGGTCAGTAAAGTGATACGAAAGCTCAGGAACACGCAAGCGGATGGCGGCATCTTGCTGCTCGTGACCGGCGTTGCGGCACAGGCCCGGATAAATCCCGTTGTAGGGTTCCAGTTGTTTGCGCGAGCAGGTGCAGGCGTAGGCCAGGCCGTGGTTGAACATGTCGTTCAGCACTTTGGCGTAGGCCTCATGCCGCTCGCTCTGTCGGACCAGTTCACCGTCCCATTCAAAACCGTAGCTTTCCAAGGCATGCAGGATCGCCGCCTGGGCACCGGGTTCTTCGCGGGGTGGGTCGAGGTCTTCCATGCGCATCAGCCAGCGGCCGTGGTTGGCGCGGGCATCAAGGTAGGAGGCGAGGGCGGCGACCAGGGAGCCAAAGTGTAAATGGCCGCTGGGCGTGGGGGCGAAACGCCCGATATAGGTAGAGGCTGTCATGGGCCGGATACTACTGGATAATCGGTAAACGCCAGAAACAAAAATGGAGCGTTTTCACGCTCCATTCGTTCAGCTCGACAGGATTACTTGCCGACCTGTTTTTCCTTGATTTCAGCCAAGGTCTTGCAGTCTACACACAGGTCAGCGGTTGGGCGGGCTTCCAGGCGACGAATGCCGATCTCGACGCCACAGCTTTCGCACCAGCCATAATCTTCCTCTTTGATCAGTTGCAGTGTCTTGTCAATCTTCTTGATCAACTTGCGCTCGCGATCACGGGCGCGTAGTTCGAGGGCGAACTCTTCTTCCTGGCTGGCACGGTCGGCCGGGTCAGGGAAATTGGCTGCTTCGTCCTTCATGTGGTCAACGGTACGGTCGACCTCCTGCATCAAGTCCTGTTTCCACTTGTTCAGGATCTTGGTGAAGTGCTCGCGCATGGGCTCGCCCATGTACTCCTCGCCCTTTTTTTCTACATAGGGTTCGAAGCCGCCGAGGCCTTGAGTCTGCTGTTGCTTTGCTTGGGTGGACATGACTAGACCGCCTCTCACTCTTCTAATCCATTGCGCAGGATTGCAACGTCACCGACACCTGCCGGCCCTGCGGCTGCAAGCGGGCGAACTTACCAGATAGATTCGGGGTGCGCCACTCCCGGTTGTCGAGCCTGTCGCGTCGGGGTTGCAAACTGTAGCAGCCCGTCGTGACTGGGTATGTTTCGGCTCGAATGTTGATTTTAGTCGTTTTGTGCGCGCTTGCTGTGGCCGCTTGGGTGGCCAGGCAGGCAATAGAACATGTTTTACCGCGCGGGTTCGGTAGAATCCTGATTTTGTCCTCACCGTTAAGGAAGGCTAATGGCTCAGCCCTACAGTGCGCGCAGTCGCGCCATCGAACCTTTTCATGTCATGGCATTGCTGGCGCGTGCCAATGAGCTGCAGGCCGCCGGCCACGATGTCATCCACCTGGAGATTGGCGAGCCGGATTTCACCACGGCTGAACCGATCATCCAGGCCGGTCAGGCGGCGCTCGCCAATGGCAAGACGCGCTACACCGCGGCCCGTGGCCTGCCGCAATTGCGTGAGGCGATCAGCGGTTTCTACCAGCAGCGGTACGGATTGAATGTCGATCCCGAGCGAATTCTGATCACTCCGGGAGGCTCCGGCGCGTTGCTGCTAGCCAGCAGCCTGCTGGTGGATCCGGGCAAGCATTGGTTGTTGGCAGATCCGGGCTATCCGTGTAACCGGCACTTCCTGCGACTGGTTGAGGGCGCCGCGCAACTGGTGCCGGTAGGGCCTGAAGTACGCTATCAACTGACCGCCGAACTGGTGGCCAAGCATTGGGATCAGCACAGCGTAGGTGCATTGGTTGCCTCACCGGCGAATCCTACCGGCACGATCCTCTCTCGCGAGGAGTTGGCCGGGCTTTCCAGCGCAATCAAGGCGCGCGACGGCCATCTGGTAGTCGATGAGATCTATCACGGCCTGACCTACGGCACCGACGCGGCCAGCGTGCTGGAAGTCGATGACGACGCCTTTGTCCTGAATAGTTTTTCTAAGTATTTCGGCATGACCGGCTGGCGCCTGGGTTGGCTGGTGGCCCCGCCCGCTGCGGTGAGTGAGTTGGAGAAGTTGGCGCAAAACCTTTATATCAGCGCGCCAAGCATGGCCCAGTATGCGGCATTGGCCTGCTTCACCCCGCAAACCCTGAGCATTCTGGAGGAGCGCCGTGCCGAATTTGGCCGTCGCCGCGACTTCCTGCTGCCCGCCCTGCGCGAATTGGGTTTTGGCATCGCCGTCGAGCCGGAAGGGGCGTTCTATTTGTACGCCGATATCAGTGCGTTCGGCGGGGATGCCTTCGCATTTTGCCGGCATTTCCTCGAAACCGAGCATGTCGCATTTACACCGGGTCTGGATTTTGGTCGTTATCAAGCGGGCCATCATGTGCGCTTTGCCTACACGCAAAACCTTGATCGACTACAGGAGGCGGTGGAGCGCATCGCCCGCGGCTTGCGGAGCTGGCAAGGCTGATGCGCTTTTATCCTCCCCTTGAAGAAGGCCGACTGATTCGCCGCTACAAGCGTTTTCTCACCGATATCGAGACCGTTACCGGCGAGTTGTTGACCATTCACTGCCCCAACACCGGTTCCATGCTCAATTGCATGGTGGAGGGCGGGCAAGTCTGGTTCAGTCGTTCCAACGACCCCAAGCGCAAGCTGCCCGGCACCTGGGAAATCGCCGAAACGCCCCAAGGCCGCTTGGCGTGCGTTAACACGGCACGCGCCAATCAGTTGGTCGAGGAGGCTTTACGCGCCGGCGTGATCACCGAACTCAACGGTTTCACCGCATTGAAGCGTGAGGTGCCTTACGGCCAGGAGAAAAGCCGTATCGACTTTCGCCTGGAGTGCCCCGATGGCGCCGCCTATGTCGAAGTCAAAAGTGTCACCCTGGGTTTCGATGACACCCGGGTTGCTGCTTTCCCTGACGCGGTGACCCAGCGTGGCGCCAAGCATCTGCGGGAGTTGGCCCACCTGGCGCGTGAAGGCGTGCGAGCGGTGCAGTTGTACTGCGTCAACCTCTCGGGAATCGACGCCGTGCGCCCAGCCCTGGAAATCGATGCCGCCTATGGTGCAGCCTTGCGCGAAGCTAAAGCGGCCGGAGTGGAAGTGTTGGCATATGGCGTGCGCGTGACGGCCGAGGAGATTTGCGTGGATCGTCGGTTGGACGTGTTGCTCGACTAGAAGTCCACCCACAGGCCCTGTTCGTCTTCGCGGCCGCGCAGGGCTTCGAGGCTTTTACCGGCGCAGGGGCCGGCAATGCATTCACCGCTCTCGATCAGGAACAGCGCGCCGTGGGTGGCACATTGGATCAGGCTGGCACTGTCATCGAGGAACTGGTCGGGCCGCCATTCGAGCGGGATGCCGCGATGAGGGCAGCGGTTGATATAGAAGTAGGCAATGCCGTCCCGGCGTACGGCCAACAATTTGCAACCATCGATTTCAAAACCGAGGCTGCTGTCTGGCGCGAGGGTCTTGGAGGGGCAGAGAAACTTCATTTCAATCCTTAAGTGCCTTGACGTTCAAATGCAAACAATTATCAAATGCCGGCTTCGCCCATTAGCTGACTGGGTGCTCAGTTCGATGCCCGGCAGGGATTACCTGTCACATCAACGAGTGCTCGAAAGGCCCTGCCCTCGCAAGGAAACCCTGTTATGCGCCTGAGTACCAGCGCTATTGCGCTTGTTGTCGGACTGCTGGTCAACCCCGGGGCGCACGCCTCGGAACAGCCACAACGCTGGGTCAGTGCCGGTGGGGCGCTGTCGGAATGGGTGACGGCTCTGGGCGGTGAACCGAAGTTGGTTGGCGTGGATACCACCAGCCAGCATCCTGAGTCGCTCAAATCGTTGCCCAGTATCGGCTATCAGCGGCAATTGTCGGCGGAGGGCATTCTCAGCCTGCGCCCCCAAGTGCTGGTGGGCACCGAAGAGATGGGGCCGCCGCCGGTAATTGCGCAGATTCGCAGTGCGGGCGTCCAGGTTGAAATGTTCTCGGCGCAGCCGGATCTAGCGACTTTGAAAGGCAACCTTCAGCACCTGGGCAAATTGCTGGGCGATGAGGCCAAGGCCAACGAATTATTTACCGGATATGAGCAGGCGCTTGATCAGCAGAAAAGCTCGCTCGCCAAGGCCCGGGCCTCGCAAAAGGCCCCAGGTGTTTTGCTGTTGATTGGTCACGCCGGCGGCAAGCCGCTGATTGCCGGCAAGGACACGGCGGGTGATTGGATGGTGCAGCAGGCGGGCGGGCACAACCTGGCCACCCATACGGGTTACAAACCGTTTTCGGTGGAGTCGCTGGCAGGGCTGAGCCCGGATGTACTGGTGTTCGCTGATCGTGCCCTCACGGGGGATGCAGCCCGTGCGGCCCTGTTCAAAGAAAATCCTATCCTCGCTTCGACGCCGGCGGCCAAGAGCGGGCGGGTATTTGAGCTGGACCCAACACTGCTGGTGGGCGGGCTCGGGCCGCGTATGCCGCAAAGCTTGGCGAAATTGTCTGCCGGGTTTTATCCGTCCCAGGCTAAACCGGCCCCATGACCGCACTGGTGAAGCCCAAAACCCTGTTTATCGGGCTGACGCTGTTGTGTGTATTGGCGATCTGGCTCTCGTTGGCGTTGGGGCCGGTGAGTCTGCCATTGCTGGATACGCTCAAGGCGGCTTTGCGTTTGGTGGGCGTGCCGATTGAAGCGCAGGGGCTGGAGCAGGCCGAGCTTATCCTGGGGCAGATTCGGTTGCCGCGTACCTTGCTGGGCCTGGCGGTAGGGGGCGTGCTGGCATTGTCGGGCGTGGCCATGCAAGGGCTGTTTCGCAACCCGCTGGCCGATCCTGGGTTGGTGGGGGTGTCCAGTGGTGCGGCGCTCGGAGCGGCTGTCGCCATCGTTGGTGGTTCGTTCTTCGGAGGATTGCCGGACGCATTCGGGCCGTACCTTCTATCGCTGTGCGCATTTCTTGGCGGGTTGGGCGTGACTGCGCTGGTGTATCGACTGGGCCGGCGTAACGGCCAGACCAATGTAGCGACGATGCTGCTCGCCGGTATTGCCCTGACCGCGTTGGCGGGCTCGGCGGTGGGCTTGTTCACCTATTTGGCGGACGACGCCACCCTGCGGACCTTGGCGTTCTGGAACCTGGGCAGCCTCAACGGTGCGAGCTATTCGCGATTATGGCCGTTGCTTTTGGTCAGTGCGGGGGTGGCGCTTTGGTTGCCGCGCCGGGCCAAGGCGTTGAATGCGCTGCTGCTGGGTGAGTCTGAGGCCAGTCACTTGGGTATTGATGTTGAAGCGCTCAAGCGCGAGTTGGTGTTCTGTACCGCATTAGGTGTCGGTGCAGCGGTGGCTGCAGCGGGCATGATCGGTTTTGTGGGGCTGGTGGTGCCGCATCTGGTCAGATTGCTGGCAGGGCCTGATCACCGTGTGTTACTGCCGGCTTCAATCTTGGCGGGCGCGAGCCTGCTGCTGTTTGCCGACTTGGTTGCACGGCTGGCCTTGGCGCCAGCAGAGTTGCCGATCGGCATAGTGACTGCGTTCATTGGTGCGCCGTTTTTTCTTTACCTGTTGTTGCGGGGGCGTGCCTGATGCTGCGTGCTGAAGACCTGCAGGTCCGCCGCGGTCGTAAAACCGTGCTGGCGGATGTCACTCTCGACCTGCTGCCAGGCCAAGTGCTGGGCGTGCTGGGTCCCAATGGCGCCGGCAAGAGCACTTTGCTGGGGGCATTATGCGGTGAGTTGCATCCCGATCAAGGCAGGGTATGGCTGGGCCAGCAGGCGTTGAAAGACTGGACCGGATCGCAGCGCGCCCAGCGTCTGGCGGTGTTGCCACAAAGCTCGACCCTGGATTTCGCCTTCCGCGTCGAGGAGGTCGTCGGCATGGGCCGTCTGCCCCACCAGACCGGACGTGTGCGGGATGACGAAATCATCAACGCAGCCTTGCATGCCGCGGATGTCGCACACTTGAGTGGCCGCAGTTACCTGGCATTGTCCGGTGGCGAGCGCCAGCGCGTGCACTTGGCCCGAGTGCTGGCGCAGCTATGGCCGGGTGAAGCGGGGCAGACGTTGCTGCTGGATGAGCCGACGTCGATGCTTGATCCCCTGCATCAGCACACGACATTGCAGGCCATCCGTACCTTTGCCGATCGGGGCGCGGCCGTACTGGTGATCCTCCATGACCTGAACCTTGCTGCGCGTTACTGTGATCGCATTCTGCTGCTGGAGGAGGGGCGCCCCCATGCTTTGGACACGCCGGTGAAGGTGCTGCGGCCTGAGCCGCTCAAGGCTGTATTTGGTCTGGATGTGTTGGTTCAGCCACACCCGGAGCGTGGGCATCCGCTGATCATTGCGCGCTGAAGTCTGCTTTCTTGCAGGCAAAAAAAAGACCCGGCAAGAGCCGGGTCAAATAACCGTGATTAGCCTGATGAGGAGATAATCTGAGAGTCCGAACCAATGGTCTTTCAGTTATCGGCTGATCTCGCGACCAGTTGTGATAATCATAACGATTCTCATTTGAGAGTCAACACAAGTTTTTGAACGATCTTCCGTTTTTCTCAAACGGTCGTTCGAAACCTCCGTAAACATTGGGTTTTCTGGTCGATCTAATTCTTCTGACGCGTTGAAATGGCATCCAGTTGGCGGTTCAACGCTTCCTTGCGCTCGGCGGGAATGTCGTTCCAGTGCACGTCCATCAGCGCCCCCTCGATCGCATACAGCAAAACCTTCGATGCGCGGAACCCACGAGTTCTTACTGCGCGATACGCATCGACTGCGCCCAGGCGCCGCAAGTCCGACGCGCTGTGGATGCCCACCGCATGCAGCCACTGCGCTGACGTCTTGCCAAGGTTTTTCAGGTGTTGCAGCTCATCGTTCATCAAGCCTCCTTGCGACGGCCGAAGGGTGCGGTGGGTATTCGTGACCAGGCAAGCCTGAACAGGAGTGTAGCGTTCAGTAGGAAAAGCGTGGTTCTTTGGTCCGAAACGACCCAAACGCTTATAAGAATGGCGCGGAGATTTTGACAGCGAGCAGGCATGAGCAGCCCGCTACGCGTTGCGCGTAGTCGGGCTTGGGGCGCGTGTTACTTAGTGCGGTAGCGCAGGCGCGTGCCGAAATTGACCGACATGAGGATCTCGTCGGCAGTCAATTCAGGTGGGAAGTAGGTGCCCGAAATCTGCGCATGGGCCAGGCTGGCGCCCTCCAGCGAGCAGTCGCGTAAATCCAGGCCGCGCAAGTCGGCGGAGCGGAAGTACGCGTCGGTGAAGTCGACGCCAGTGGCGTTCAATTCACGCAAGTCCAGCCCACGGAAGTCACCACCGCGCATATCGATAGCGCCGTCTTTCGGACGCTCCTGGTTGAAGCCGCGAACATCGTCTTTATGCAGGAGCGAGTAGAGCGGGGTATCAAGAAGCTTGGGCTGAGTCATGACGGCGAACTCCTGTTGGATTTATGACGCCATTATAGTGCCACTATTGCTCGGTCGTGCGCCCAAGTAGACGACACGACCAAGAAATTTTTCTTACAGGCCTGGCAAGCGCTGGCGAATTTGTGCAACTACCGCGTCGAGGGTCCCGCTTTGATTGGTCTCCACGCGTTTGCTCAGCAACAGCTCTTCAGCTGTAAGTGGGTCACGGTTTGCCTGCTGGGCTTCGATAACGGCCAGGGTCGCGTCGGATGGATCGTTTTTGTCTGCCTGACGTTGCGCCAGCCAACTGCTGATAACGGCCTGGGGGGCGTTGCAATCCAGAATCAGGAAGGGCGCACCGGTAGCTTCGGCAACCTTGGCGGCGGTTTCACGTTGTTCGCGTTTCAGGAAGGTGGCATCCAGTACCACCGGGAAGCCGGCGCGCAGCACGGTATCTGCGATGTCGTTCAAGCGAGCGTAGGTCTTGGCGCTGGCATCGGATGCATAGATGCCGGCCTGGGGTGTGTTTTCCACGTGCTGCTCGCCGAACAGGCGCTTGCGTTCCACATCCGAGCGCACACGTACGGCACCGAGCGCCTCTACCAGGCGCATGGATACGTGGCTTTTGCCCACAGCCGAGACGCCGTGGGTAATCGCCAGAAAACGTGAAGGAATGGTGCTGTAGCTTTCTGCCAGGTTGGCGTAGTTGCGGTACTGGCGCAGGGTGGTGGCCCGTTGTACCGGGCTTGCTTCGCTCGGCATGCTGAACAACGACACTTTGGCACGCACCAGGGCGCGGTAGGCTTTATAGAAGTTCAGCACTTCAAGGCCCTGATAGTCACCGGTCAGCTCCAGGTACTGGCTGATGAAGCGGCGGGCCAGGGACTTGAGGCCACGGTCTTCCAGGTCCATGGCCAGGAAGCCGGTGTCGGCGTACACGTCGGTGAAGCGAAACGGCTCGTTGAACTCGATGCAGTCGAAAATCACCACCTGGCCATCAATCAAGGTGGCATTGCCGAGGTGGATGTCACCATGGCACTCGCGGGTGAAGCCGTCGAGCTTGCGCTGTGCCAGCAGCGGCTTGAGGCGGTCGAAACTGCTTTCGGCCCAGGCTTGCAGGGCTTCCAGTTGAATCAGGTCGGCCTTGTCGCTCAGAAACGGACGGATCTGGTCGAAGTTCTGCCGTACCGGTGCCATCACTTCGTCGGGGGTGCCGGCAGGGTGGGCTTGTGGCACTTTCGGCGCGGTGAGATGGAAGTGTGCGATCTGCCTGGCCATTTCATCGATGTGCGCGGCAGTCAGTTCGCCATTGGCTTGCAGGGTGCTGAGCAGTTGGCTTTGCGGGAACTGGCGCATCTTCAGTGCATATTCGATCACTGGGCCGTCGCCGCCCAATTGGGGGGCTTCGGCGGTACCGGTAATCGGCAGCACATCCAGATACAAATCGTTCGTCAGGCGCTGGTTCAGGCGCAGCTCTTCATTGCAGAAGTGCCCGCGCTTTTCCAGGTCGGTGAAGTCCAGAAAGCCGAAGTTCATCGGTTTCTTCAACTTATAAGCGTAGGGACCGGTCAATACGACCCACGAAATATGGGTCTCGATGACTTGGAACGCTTCAACCGGATGAGGGTACAAAGCCGGGTTTTGCAGGGCGGCGATCAGTGACTGGCTCACGGGCGATCCTTCAGAGTCTGGGGGAAATCATGGCGCGCATTATGGCTGCTACGGACGGTCGTGCAAACCGCTGTCCGGCTCATGTTGATCATCAATAAAGTGCGTATAATCCGCCGCCATGACTCGATCCCGATCTCCCCGTTCCCGTAAAAAACCTCCTTCCCGCGGCCTGCGTCCGTGGCTTGGCTGGGCGCTCAAGCTCGGCCTTGTAGGCCTTGTGGTGCTCGCCGGATTCGCGGTGTACCTCGACGCAGTGGTCCAAGAGAAGTTCTCCGGCAAGCGCTGGACCATCCCGGCCAAGGTGTATGCACGCCCGCTGGAACTGTTCAGCGGCCAGAAGCTGAGCAAGGATGACTTCCTCACCGAACTGGACGCCCTCGGCTACCGCCGCGAACCCGTGAGCAATGGCCCGGGTGCGGCCGCCGTCAGCGGTAACACGGTCGACCTGAATACCCGTGGCTTCCAGTTCTATGAAGGCCTGGAAAAAGCCCAGCCGGTACGCGTGCGCTTCTCCGGTGACTACGTGGCCGAGTTGTCCTCCCTCAACGGCTCGAAATTGCCGGTGGTCCGCCTTGAGCCGTTGATGATCGGCGGGATTTACCCGAAGAACCTTGAAGATCGCATCCTGATCAAGCTTGATCAGGTGCGCCGTACCTGCTGGAAACCCTGGTTGCGGTCGAGGATCGCGACTTTTATAGCCACTGGGGTGTGTCGCCGAAGTCGATTGCCCGTGCGGTTTGGGTGAATACGTCCGGCGGCAGGATGACTCAGGGCGGCAGTACGCTGACCCAGCAGTTGGTGAAGAACTTCTACCTCACCAACGAGCGCAGCCTGACCCGTAAGCTCACCGAAGCGATGATGGCGATGCTGCTTGAGCTGCACTACAGCAAGCAGGAAATCCTTGAGGCGTACCTCAACGAAGTCTTCGTCGGCCAGGACGGCCAGCGCGCGGTGCACGGCTTCGGTCTGGCCAGCCAGTTCTTCTTCGGTCAGCCGCTGTCCGAGTTGAAGTTGCATCAAGTGGCGTTGTTGGTGGGCATGGTCAAGGGGCCTTCCTACTACAACCCGCGTCGCAATCCGGAGCGTGCGCTGGAGCGCCGTAACCTGGTGCTGGATGTGCTTGAACAGCAAGGCGTGGCCACGGCTGAACAAGTAGCCGCGGCGAAGAAAATGCCACTGGGTGTGACAACCCGCGGCAAGTTGGCGGACAGTTCATTCCCCGGCTTTATCGATCTGGTCAAACGCCAACTGCGTGAAGACTACCGCGACGAAGACTTGACCGAAGAAGGCCTGCGAATCTTCACCAGTTTTGATCCGATCCTGCAGATGAAAGCCGAAGCGTCTGTCAGCGACACCTTCAAGCGTCTGACGGGGCGTAAAGGTTCCGATGAAGTAGAAGCCGCGATGGTGGTGACGAACCCGGAAACCGGTGAAGTTCAAGCCATGATCGGCAGTCGCCAGGCGAGTTTTGCCGGCTTCAACCGCGCACTGGATGCCGTGCGGCCGATTGGTTCGCTGGTCAAGCCTGCGGTCTACCTTACGGCGTTGGAAAAACCGAGCAAGTACACGCTGACCAGTTGGCTGTCGGATGATCCTTTGTCGGTCAAAGGCGGCGACGGCCAGGTGTGGACGCCACAGAACTTCGATCGCCGCTCCCACGGCACGGTGTTCCTGTATCAGGGCTTGGCGCATTCCTACAACATCTCCACCTCTCGGCTTGGCCTGGAAGTGGGCGTGCCGAATGTGCTCAAGACGCTGGCGCGACTGGGTATAACCCGCGAATTCCCGGCGTTCCCATCGATCCTGCTGGGTGCCGGTGCGATGACGCCGATGGAAGTCGCGACCATGTACCAGACCCTCGCCAACGGTGGCTTCAACACCCCGATGCGCGGGATCCGCAGTGTGCTGACGGCCGAGGGCGAGCCGCTCAAGCGCTACCCGTTCCAGATCCAGCAGCGTTTCGATGCGGGCTCCATCTACCTGATCCAGAACGCCATGCAGCGCGTGATGCGTGAAGGTACCGGTAGCTCGGTCTATAAAGTCCTGCCGTCAAACCTGACGCTGGCGGGCAAGACCGGTACCAGTAACGATTCGCGCGACAGTTGGTTTGCAGGTTTCGGTCAGGATGTACTGGCCGTGGTGTGGTTGGGCCGTGACGACAATGGCAAGACGCCATTTACCGGTGCTACCGGTGCGTTGCAGGTCTGGACCAGTTTTATGCGCAAGGCCGATCCGTTGCCATTGAACATGCCGCAGCCGGATAACATCGTGCAGGCCTGGATTGATCCGCATACCGGCCAGGGCTCCGATGCCAACTGTCCGGGCGCAGTCCAGATGCCGTATATTCGCGGCAGCGAACCACCACCCGGTGCTGCGTGCGGTGGCGGTGCCCCTGCGGACGCGGAATCGGTGATGGATTGGGTCAAGGGCTGGATGAATTAAGCAAAGAGGGTTTCAAGTGAACAAGTGGTTGATTCCAGCTATTACAACATTGGCTTTGCTCAGCGGTTGCTCCAGCGTGCAGCGCGGCTCCATCCCCGTGGTGGATTCGAGCACAGCCGTCTCCAATAACGATCGGATCTCGGCCAATGGCGGTTTCCGCCAGACCGTGACCAATCGTCCGGCGCAGGCCAAGCCTCAAGCCGTGCCGCAGGATTCGGGCGTGGTGGTGATGGTGCCGGGCGGCGGCGCGGCTACGTCGGCCCCGATCAGCGCTGAGCCATGGACGCCTGGTCCAAGCACCTCTGGGCCGATCGACTCCACGCCTATTCAGGCTGCGCCGATCAACCAGGGCACCTACAACATGCCGTCGACGCCAAGTGGCATTCCGTCCTCCTCCAGCTCGGGCGGTTTGTCGGCTGACGAACAGTTGGATGGCCCGGTGCTGGCCTTGCTGACGACGGCTCAGCAACAACAGGCCGGTGGCGACCTGAACGGTGCGTCTTCGAGCCTTGAGCGTGCGCAACGCGTTGCACCGCGTGAGCCACAAGTGCTGTATCGCCTGGCGCAGGTGCGCATGGCCCAGGGCGATGCGCCGCAAGCCGAGCAGTTCGCCCGCCGTGGCCTCACGCTGGCCAGCGGGCGTCCTGATCTGCAAGCCAGCCTGTGGGCGTTGATCGGAGATGCACGTGCCGCACAAGGTGACGCCGCGGGCGCCGCCCAGGCCCGTCAAAAAGCCAAGGTCAGCCTCTGATGGATGTACGGTTTCCTGCGATTGCCGAACAGTTATTGCTGATCGAGCGGGAGTTGCGCATTCAGGGCTGGTGGGATGAGGTCCCCCCCGGCGTCGAGGCGCTTAGCAGCGTTGAGCCGTTTTCGGTGGATACCCTGGACTTTCACCAGTGGCTGCAATGGATCTTCCTGGCGCGCATGAAGCAGATCCTCGAACAGGACCTGCCGCTGCCCGGCGCATCGGGGATCCTGGAAATGGCCGAGATGGTCTATGCCGATCGGCCGCGAGAAAGCATTGGCTTGCGTAATGCGCTGAAAAAGTTCGATCAATTGATCGTCGACGCTCGTTAATTGCCTGACTGCCGGGTTTTCCGGCAGTCTTGCGCATATTTCTACCGCTTGACGACATTCAGGCGAGTTTTATCCCTCCTCAAAGCCCTTTCTTCTGCGTTCTCATGCGCTTAGTTGGAAAAAAGCGCAATTATTGCTTGACTTGAACGGCCTGAAACAGAAGAATCCAAAGTCCGCTGTATCGGGACTGCCAGAAGCAGGCCCGCTCAGCAGATCATGAGGCGCACATCCGCGCCGACCTGTTACACCCGCAACGCGTTACCTCGCGCTGGGTGGGAAAAGCCCGCAACACTTGGGACGATCCCAATACTTGCTCAGTCAGTGCTGACGTAGTCGGCGACCACCGTCGCTCATGCTCTGTTGAGAAGTAAACCTATTAAGACCCGTCGGTTTTCAACGGACGGTATTCTGGCGTTTTAGAGGTGAACAACGTGGAGCTTTTATCTGGCGGTGAGATGCTCGTCCGCTTTTTGCGTGACGAAGGCGTCGACTATATCTACGGGTACCCAGGTGGTGCTCTGCTGCATGTTTACGACGCACTGTTCAAGGAACCGGCTGTTACCCACATCCTGGTTCGCCACGAACAGGCCGCGACCCATATGGCTGACGGCTACGCCCGTGCCACCGGTAAAGCCGGCGTGGTATTGGTAACGTCCGGCCCAGGCGCAACGAATGCCATTACCGGCATTGCGACTGCCTATATGGACTCCATCCCGATGGTGATCATCTCTGGCCAGGTGCCTAGCACCATGGTCGGCACCGACGCGTTCCAGGAAACCGACATGATCGGTATCTCCCGGCCGATCGTGAAACACAGCTTCATGATCAAGCATGCGTCGGAAATCCCGGAAGTCATGAAAAAGGCCTTCTACCTCGCACAGTCCGGTCGCCCGGGCCCTGTCGTGGTCGATATCCCTAAAGACATGACCAACCCGGCTGAAAAATTCGAATACGTCTTCCCGAAGAAAGCCAAGCTGCGTTCCTACAGCCCGGCCGTCCGTGGGCACTCGGGGCAAATCCGCAAGGCGGCAGAAATGCTCCTGGCGGCCAAGCGCCCTGTGCTGTACTCGGGTGGCGGCGTGATCCTGGGTGGCGGTTCCGCACCGTTGACCGAATTGGCCAAGCTGCTCAACCTGCCGGTCACCAATACCCTGATGGGCCTCGGCGCCTTCCCGGGTACGGACCGTCAGTTCGTTGGCATGCTCGGCATGCACGGCAGCTACACCGCCAACCTGGCCATGCACCATGCCGACGTGATTTTGGCTGTGGGTGCCCGTTTTGATGACCGCGTGATCAACGGCGCGAGCAAGTTTTGCCCGAATGCCAAGATCATCCACATCGACATCGATCCGGCGTCCATCTCCAAGACCATCAAGGCCGACGTGCCGATCGTGGGTCCTGTGGAAAGCGTATTGACCGAAATGGTCGCTGCGCTCAAGGACATCGGCGAGACGCCGAACAAAGAATCCGTTGCCAGTTGGTGGAAGCAGATCGACGAATGGCGTGGCGATCGCGGCCTGTTCCCTTATGACAAGGGCGACGGCAGCATCATCAAGCCACAAACCGTGATCGAAACCCTGTGCGAAGTGACCAAGGGCGATGCCTTTGTGACCTCCGATGTGGGCCAGCACCAGATGTTCGCGGCGCAGTACTACAAGTTCGACAAGCCTAACCGCTGGATCAACTCCGGCGGCTTGGGCACGATGGGCTTTGGTTTCCCGGCGGCCATGGGGGTGAAACTGAGCTTCCCGGACACCGACGTGGCGTGCGTCACCGGTGAAGGCAGCATCCAGATGAACATCCAGGAACTGTCGACGTGTCTGCAGTACGGTCTTCCGGTGAAGATCGTCTGCTTGAACAACGGCGTGCTGGGCATGGTTCGTCAGTGGCAGGACATGAGCTACGGTAGCCGTCACTCCCATTCCTACATGGAATCGTTGCCGGATTTCATCAAGTTGGTTGAAGCCTATGGCCATGTCGGCATTCGCATCACCGATCTGAAAGATCTCAAGCCGAAGATGGAAGAGGCGTTCGCCATGAAGGACCGCCTGGTGTTCATCGATATCAAGGTGGATACCAGCGAGCACGTCTACCCGATGCAGATCAAAGACGGCTCTATGCGCGACATGTGGCTGAACAAGACGGAGCGTACTTAATCATGCGGCACATTATCTCCCTGCTTCTGGAGAACGAACCCGGCGCTCTGTCTCGTGTTGTCGGCCTGTTTTCGCAACGCAACTACAACATCGAAAGCCTGACCGTGGCCCCGACCGAAGACCCGACCCTGTCGCGCCTGACGTTGACCACCGTGGGCCACGATGAGGTGATCGAGCAGATCACCAAGAACCTCAACAAGCTGATCGAAGTGGTCAAGCTGGTCGATCTGTCGGAAAGTGCCCACATCGAGCGCGAGCTGATGCTGGTTAAGGTCAAGGCCACGGGTGCCCAACGTGCCGAGATCAAGCGCACCACCGACATCTATCGCGGGCAGATCGTCGATGTAAGCGCCAGCGTTTATACCGTGCAACTGACCGGTACAAGCGACAAGCTGGACAGCTTCATCCAGTCGATCGGGACGGCCTCGATTCTGGAGACGGTACGCAGTGGTGTCACCGGGATTGCCCGTGGCGACAAAGTACTCAGCATCTAACCCAAATTAGTGAATGGCCTTACGGCCTGGATATATAGAGGAACCTCATGAAAGTTTATTACGAAAAAGATTGTGACCTGTCGATCATCCAGGGCAAGAAAGTCGCCATCATCGGCTACGGCTCCCAGGGTCACGCGCAAGCTTGCAACCTGAAAGACTCCGGCGTTGACGTGACTGTTGGCTTGCGCAAAGGCTCGGCCACTGTTGCCAAGGCAGAAGCCCACGGCCTGAAAGTGACTGATGTTGCTTCCGCTGTTGCTGCTGCCGACCTGGTCATGATCCTGACCCCGGACGAGTTCCAGTCCGCGCTGTACAAGAACGAAATCGAACCGAACATCAAGAAGGGCGCCACCCTGGCCTTCTCCCACGGTTTTGCGATTCACTACAACCAGGTTGTGCCACGTGCTGACCTGGACGTGATCATGATCGCGCCGAAAGCACCGGGTCACACCGTGCGTTCCGAGTTCGTCAAAGGCGGCGGTATCCCTGACCTGATCGCGATCTACCAGGACGCCTCGGGCAATGCCAAGAACGTTGCACTGTCCTACGCTGCTGGCGTGGGTGGCGGTCGCACCGGCATCATCGAAACCACCTTCAAGGACGAGACCGAAACCGACCTGTTCGGCGAACAAGCCGTTCTGTGCGGCGGTACCGTTGAGCTGGTAAAAGCCGGTTTCGAAACCCTGGTTGAAGCTGGCTACGCGCCGGAAATGGCCTACTTCGAGTGCCTGCACGAACTGAAGCTGATCGTCGACCTCATGTACGAAGGCGGTATCGCCAACATGAACTACTCGATCTCCAACAACGCCGAATACGGCGAGTACGTGACTGGCCCGGAAGTGATCAACGCCGAGTCCCGCCAGGCTATGCGCAACGCCCTGAAACGTATTCAGGACGGCGAATACGCCAAAATGTTCATCACCGAAGGCGCTACCGGCTACCCTTCGATGACCGCCAAGCGTCGTAACAACGCCGCTCACGGTATCGAAGTCATCGGCGAGCAACTGCGCTCCATGATGCCGTGGATCGGTGCCAACAAGATCGTCGACAAAGCCAAAAACTAAGTCGTACGCATCAAGAGAAAACGCGGCTTAGGCCGCGTTTTTTCGTTTGGGGGCGGGTTCTGGTATAAAGCTGCATCGTTTGCGGGCGAACACTCGCCGCAAGTATTGGTCGAATTTTTTTCACACCGTTGCAAGGTAAAGTCCATGAGCGAACGTCCCGACGAGCCTAACCAGGCTCCTGACGCCGAAAGCCTGCTACCGATCGATGAGCATGTCGAAGAAGGGCATGACGCGGAAGGCCGTAAGGTCCGGCACCGTGGCATCTATCTGCTGCCCAATCTGTTTACCACGGCGAACCTGTTTGCCGGTTTCTATTCCATCATCAACTCCATGAGCGCCCAGAGTGCGCTGGCGGCAGGTGATGCCGCGAATGCCAGCAAGTACTTCGGTTTTGCGGCTATCGCCATTTTCGTGGCCATGGTGCTCGACGGTCTGGATGGTCGTGTTGCACGTATGACCAACACCCAAAGTGCCTTCGGTGCCGAGTACGACTCGCTGTCGGACATGGTTGCGTTTGGGGTGGCTCCGGCATTGTTGGCATTTGCCTGGGCGCTGGGTGACATGGGCAAGGTTGGCTGGATGGTTGCCTTCATCTATGTCGCGGGTGCGGCGTTGCGCCTGGCGCGTTTCAATACCCAGGTAGGTACTGCCGACAAGCGTTACTTCATCGGGCTGGCCAGTCCGGCAGCGGCGGGTGTCGTAGCGGGTATCGTCTGGGCATTCAGTGACTACGGCATCCAGGGTTCGAAAATGTCGTTCCTGGTGGCGTTGATGGTTGCAGCGGCCGGTATGCTGATGGTCAGCAACATCAAGTACAACAGCTTCAAGGAGCTTGACCTCAAGGGGCGTGTACCTTTCGTGGCGATCCTGGCAGTGGTGCTGGTATTTGCAGTGGTCTTCAGCGATCCGCCTCGGATTCTGCTGTTGGCCTTCCTGGTCTACGCCGCTTCCGGGCCGGTTCAGTACTTGCTGCATATGCGTCGGGACAAAACATTGCCTTAATGTAATTTCCCCCATACTCCGCAGTCTATTGGTGCATCAGTCCTCCAATGCTGCGGAGTTGCCATGTTAATCAAATTGCCTAAAGCGTCCGATTGCCACGAGTCGGATGTCACCCCCGAGTCTTTCTACCTCTCTCGCCGCAGCTTGCTCGGTGGTGCGCTTGCCGGTATCGCCGCCAGCAGCTTGCCGCGCTGGGCCAGTGCGGATGACGCTGCGCGGTATGCCGATGTTGAGCCGGGGAAGGCGCCGGCCTGGTTTGCTGACAAGCTGCCAGGTACGAAATGGCAGGCGGTGACAGTTGCAGGTGAAGCTATCACCCCGTTCAAGGACGCAACCCACTACAACAACTTTTATGAGTTTGGCACTGACAAGGGCGATCCCGCGAACAATGCGGGTTCGCTCAAGACCGAACCCTGGAGTGTTGTGATTGATGGTGAGGTTGCCAAGCCGGGGCGTTATGCGTTGGAAGATTTCATGAAACCCTATCAGTTGGAGGAGCGGATCTACCGGCTGCGCTGTGTCGAGGCGTGGTCGATGGTCATACCGTGGATGGGCTTTCCGATCTCTGCGTTGCTTAAGCAAGTTGAGCCGACCTCCAAGGCTAAGTACATTCGTTTCGAAACCCTCCAGGACCCCAAGAGTATGCCTGGTCAGCGTTCGAGTTTTGGCTTGATCGACTGGCCTTATGTCGAGGGGTTGCGCCTGGATGAGGCGATGAATCCTTTGGCGATTCTTGCCGTTGGCATGTATGGGCGCGAGTTGCCCAATCAGAATGGTGCACCGTTACGTCTGGTCGTGCCTTGGAAGTACGGTTTCAAGAGTGTGAAGTCCATCGTGCGGATCAGCCTTGTGAGTGAGCAGCCGAAAACCACATGGCAGAGCATTGCCGCGGACGAGTATGGGTTTTATGCGAACGTGAACCCTACGGTGGACCATCCACGTTGGACCCAGGCGCGGGAGCGTCGTCTGCCAAGTGGTTTATTCAGTCCGAATGTGCGTGAGACGCAGATGTTCAATGGCTACTCGGATGAGGTTGCTTCTTTATATGCAGGCCTCGATCTGCGGAAGAACTACTGATGCGTTACCCCGTCTGGCGTATCGGCGTTTTTATAGCGGCGGCAGTGTGGCCGTTGATATGGCTGTATGAAGCGTGGAGTTTTGCCTTGGGCCCAGATCCGGGAAAGGTGCTGGTTGATCGGTTGGGGTTGGGCACTTTGATTTTGCTGCTGATCACGCTGGGGATGACGCCGCTGCAAAAGTTGAGCGGCTGGGCGGGGTGGATAGCGGTGCGGCGGCAGCTTGGGTTGTGGTGCTTTGCTTATGTGGTGCTGCATCTGGCGGCCTATTGTGTGTTTGTTCTGGGTCTGGATTGGTCGCAGCTTGGGGTTGAGCTACGTAAGCGGCCTTACATTATTGTGGGTACGTTAGGTTTCTTGTCATTGTTGATGTTAGCGGTGACGTCTAACCGTTATAGCCAGCGTCGACTGGGCAGTCGTTGGAAGAAGCTGCATCGCTTGGTCTATGTGATTCTTGGGCTTGGACTGCTGCATATGTTGTGGATCGTGCGGGCTGACCTGAAGGAGTGGGCTATCTATGCATCTATAGGTGCGCTGCTGCTGGTATTGCGTATACCTGCGGTAATGCGCCGAATCCCTCGACTTATTACGAAAAAAGCAGCTTCTGCAGGAAAAGCGTAATTAGCCCTTGACGCCAGATTCTGTGCGCCTATAATTCGCCCCACTTCCGGCGTAGTCGAAACGGAAAACTCCTTGGTAAACAATGGGTTACGCAGTTTTCGGCAGC
>NZ_JADDUM010000149.1 GCF_015163715.1 Pseudomonas cyclaminis | reverse complement strand
GGGGGGCCACCCGTAGGACATTTTTAGAAAACCCCTGAGAATCTTCTGCAATTCGAAACACTTCAGTCCCAATGGGAGTCAGTGGCTGGCCGGCTGGGGGTGCAGTGCGCCAATCCAACCAATGACTCGCCGTCGTGGAGGACTGAAGAATTCTGCTTTCCGTAGCCGTGCGTGTAATAGGTGGCCGCCAATCCACCTGCGGGACCGGTGCCCGCCACGGGTTGAGTGCCCCCGAGCTTGGCCCGGCGACTGGCGCATCCGCCCCCAGCAGGACGTCCTTGGGCTCATAAATATTCAAAATGAGTTCATCCTGGCCCGGCACATCCTTGTTCTTCAGCCGAAAACCATTTTCGCCATCACGACGGTAAATCGGCGTGTGATGCGAACCGTCCACAATGAAGCGCTCGCCGTCCCTCACATAAATCCCTGTTTCGCCCGGCCCTTTCAACGCTACGGCCCCTTCAGGCACGCCCTTGACGCTGAATCGTTCAAGAACCTTGAGGCGGCTGACGGTTGATAGAGATGGGGGCGACAGCACCACCCGGCCATACGCCGAAAGATTCGAGACGTGGATCTTTTTCAACCCAGCACTCATCGAACGCATACCTGAGCGGGCCAATGCGGCTACTTTCTTGGGGCCCGGCATAACCGTCGAGAAAATCTCTACCACCAAATAAATCGTCCCAAATGCCACGGCCACCGCGTCGCGAGCGTCGCCAAAGCGGTGATAACGCCGCGCTGTGAGCAGTAACTCATACAGTGAGTTAAATAGACTTGAAAGCGGCGAAAACACAGACAGCACTGCCCGGTCGCGGGTATCTCGCTCTTGCTTCAGGCGCCCTTCGCGATACTGATCCAGTGTCTTGCTGGAATTGC
>NZ_JADDUM010000148.1 GCF_015163715.1 Pseudomonas cyclaminis | reverse complement strand
CCGAGTGGTGGGGCGAAGGCCTTTTGCTTACTTTTGGGCCTTTCCAAAAGTGAGTCGCTGTAAGAGCGAAACCATAGGCGGCCGTTACCTAAATAAAGGATATGTACACCATCACCCCCCATGGCATTTACTACCGCCACCCCACAAGAATTAAGTACGACCTGTGGCCCACCCCCTCCCCGCCCAAGGAATCTACCGAATATCTCCAGCCCCCTTGCCAGCCTCCAACCCAGGTGGGATACAAGCAACCTCACACCGCACACACACTGCTCTATGGAGGCTCGCCATGTCCGCCCTGCCACACCCCGCTTATGTCTACCGCCCGATGACCGTGGCCGACCTGCCAGCCGCCCACGCCCTGTCGGTGCAACTCAAATGGCCCCACCGCCTGGAAGACTGGGCGATGTTGCAACGGGTCAGCGACGGCTTCGTGGTCCTGGACGGCGAGCGGCTGATCGGCAGCGCGTTCACCTGCCCCCAGGGCGATTACGCCACCATCGGCCTGGTGATCGTCAGCAATGACTACCAGGGCCAGGGCATCGGTCGCCGGTTGATGGAACAGGCCATTGCCGCTTGCGGGGCACGCACGCCGGTTCTGAATGCGACCCTCGCGGGTGCGCCGCTGTATGCCAGCCAAGGCTTTGTCGAGTTCGGTCACGTGCAACAACACCAGGGCCAAGCCCAGGTGCCCGAGCGACCAACGCTGGCCGAGGGCGAAAGCTGCCGTGCTCTGAATGCTGATGACCACACTGCCCTGCTCGCGCTCGCGAAGGCCGCCAGCGGGCTGGACCGGCGCGAGGTGCTGCGCGACCTGCAGGTAGAAAATGCCGTGGGTATCGAGCGCGACGGTCAGTTGCGCGGCTTCGCCCTGCTGCGACCGTTTGGGCGCGGACGCTGCATCGGTCCTGTGGTCGCCGAAACCATCGATCAGGCCAAGCACCTGATCGCCACCTTGCTGGCCCAGGTACCGGACGCCTTTGTACGCATCGACATTCCCGTCGCCTGTGGCCTCAGCGATTGGCTCGAACAGGCGGGCCTGAAGAACATCGACACCGTCGCGCAGATGGCCAAAGGCACGCCGCCTCAGGCCAGCCAAGGCGTATACCCCTTTGCCCTGATCACCCAGGCCATCGGCTGACTTTCCTCCCGGAGCACTCCCATGTCATCTCCCCAGATCCTGCTGTTGGCGCGTGCCGACGGCAGCCGCGTTGCCACGTCCTTCACCACGGGTGCCTTGAGCGCGCCGGACCCGTTCGGCGACACCCGCCAGCTCGCCTGGCGAGGCGACGATGGCGTGTCCGCAGGCGTGGTGCCATTTGGCGGCGAAGCCGTGATCGAGGATTTCCCTCACAGCGAAACCCTGGTGGTGCACGCCGGGCATGTGGTGCTCAGCAGCGCTGACCAGACACTGGCACTGGACGTCGGCGCCAGCGCGGTGATCGGCCGTGGAACACGCCTGACCGTGCAGGCGAGCGCCGGCAGCGTCTGGGCGTTCTGCGCGGTCGATCAGGCCGATGCTCCCGCCTGTCCGGGCCTGACCCCGCTCGACCGGCACACCCTGCTCAACCCGTCCGCAGCACCGGAACCGCAGATCCTGATCGGCCCTACGCCTCAGTGCCGCGCCCTCAATCTGTTCGACGATGCGGTGACCGGGTTGCGCATCGGTATTTGGGACTCGACCCCCTACTCCCGCCATGGCCGCCCGCACAAACTGCATGAATTGATGCACCTGCTCAAAGGCAGCGTCACCCTGCTGGACAACGAGGGTGGCGAGGTCACGGTCAATACCGGCGACAGCGTATTCGTGGCCAAGGGTGCGCCGTGTGCCTGGACCAGCACGGTGTATGTGCGCAAGGTCTACGCCGTTCAATAAGGCCCCTGAGGAGTTATACCCTAACGTGCATAGTTCGTGAGTTAGTGATCACAACGTCTAACTGGCGCAGGCTTTTGAGTATTAAAGCCTTGTGATGTATAAATACATCGTATTACATCGTAGCTAAGCGCCGGCACAACGGCGGCGCTTTTCTCATTAACTCGATTCGTTCATGGCATAAGCTGCAAGCTGTGCAACCCTCCCCATTTATTGCACGGTCCTCTTGCCCCTCCCTGCCAAGGTTATGGGGTCAGTCTCCCAGTACCTTACGAATTGCACGGGCAAAGCCCACCTCGAACACAGTTCGACCGCGCTCGTTGACGATCTCGCCGTGGCTGCCTTCCTGCATGCCACGGTCTTCTAGGTAGCTCGGTGAGATTGCCCTCTGTAAGGCTTCGCGTTCAGAAGGAGTGAGTTGTGCGGATATGGCGAGCACAGCCGTCGGCTGCATTCCAGGCGCCGCCGCAATATTTGCACCCTGAGGACGACGGTCTACGGTCACACATGTGTTGGACTTAAGAACGTTGAGTTGCGCCTTAAGCTTGTCACGCTCGGTGATGACAGCCTGCATGATAGAGCGGATGGCTGGGTCTTCGATGCGCATCAGGTATTCGTGACTTGCTAGCGACTTCGGCTGCTTGGGTGCGGGGGTGATCCCTGAACTGGTTTAGACGGCGATACACCGCTAAGGCCCTAACCGAACTGTCCCATAAGTAATCGGCGAGACAGATAAAAAATTGAGGTGGGTTGGCGAACAGATAAGCACAGTGCGGCTGCGCCGCACCCAACACCGCAATCACACTAGCTAGCGACGTTTCGGTGCCTGCGCGCATCCATCGGCCCTGTGGTGCCAGATGAAGTGGATGCCTTCAATTATTCCTTGCGATGTATCAGTACGGAGCCAATGCGCAAGGCGATGGGGCACAGGATTTACTCAAGCTGATCGCCAGGAAACGTGTTGGAAACGGGTCTGGGCGCATTGAACCCCGTGCCATAAAACGAAAGCTTAAGCCTTACCCGACGCTGATGCAGACACGTTCGGCGACAAGGGCGGAGGTTAGGAAAAATAGGCCCCCGAAGAAGGTTAAGTAAGTGGTTTGTAAACGTCCTTTGCAAATGAGCGTAGGTTAGGATGAGTCTGTGCGTCTGATTAGGCAAGCTCAGACTGGCTGAACGGTGTGCGGCTCTTGAACACTGTGATATTGTTCTGACATAAAGAGAGCCACACATGTGACTTTATTGCGAGTCGTTGTCAAAGGATGACAAATGATTGAAATCCCCTATACACAAAAGAATCTTTTCAACTGTATCGGCTATAAAGATAAGCTTTCCGATAAGTCTTTGTTTAATTCGGACGTGTGCAGGCAGAAAGCAACAGCCGCACTTGTAAAAATCCCAAAGAAAAATGCATTTCAAAATGCGCTTCGACCTATTAGTGTCGCAGGAAAGCAAGGATACGTTTTTACAAACTTACAATCCGAGCTAATATCGCGATTGGTTGCTAACAATATAAAAATCAACTACAAAATAAAGCAAGCCAATCGCCAAACAGTAATTGGAAATGCTATATCGCTATTGAAAGAAGGTGGGGCATACCACGTATATCGTTTTGATATTAAAAGTTTTTATGAAAACATTGATAGAAAATTAATTTTAACTAAATTAATGCTTGATGCAAAATGTTCGTGGCAAACACTAACATTGCTCTCAGAGTTATTTGACGTGTTGGGTGCGCTAGGAATTGATGGCTTGCCCAGAGGGTTGGGCATTAGTTCTGCTCTATCTGAATTGGCGCTGCATAGTTTTGATTCAAAGATCAGGCATATGCCGGAAGTTTTTTACTATGGTCGATTTGTAGATGATATTCTAATAATTACATCAGGCCAAACTTCAAGAAAGAATTTCGAGGATGAGTTAGATGCGGTTTTGTTTGAAGGACTTGAGTTTCATGAGGGTAACAAACGCACTTATATAGCCGTGCCAAAGTCAAAAGATGACGCTAGCTTAGAATCCTTTAACAGTTTTGAGTTTTTGGGATATGAATTCAAGGTCTTCAATCGCAACAGCTCAGTTAATCAGTCCAAGTATAAGCAAAGAAAAGTTCTGATTGATATTTCCTCATCGAAAGTCGAAAAAATTAAAGCGCGACTCATATCTTCATTTTGCAGCTATATTTCTGGAGCGCAAGGCTATACCGAATATCGATTATTAAAGTACCGAATTAAAGCATTGGCTGGAAATTATCATATTACTGATCCGATATCAGGCATAAACATAAAGACAGGGATATATTATAATTATATACATAAAAACAATAATCACCGATGTGCATTAAGAACGCTTGATGGTTTTTTGCATGGATTGCTTTTCTCAACGTCCCATCCTCTGTCTTTTCGTATAATTCAGTGTTTAACTCTTTCTCAGCGAAGAGAGTTGGCAGGTTATAGCTTTTCTTCAGGTTTTAAAAAAGCGCGGTTTCATTCGTTTACCTACCAAATCCTGAAATCAGTAAAGGAGTGCTGGATATAATGATAGGTAATATGCGCCGCGTTCATAAAGAAGACTACAGTCGTATTCTTTTAACTGAGACTTGCCCTTATGAAGTCCCAGTTCTTTTTAGCAATCTGGGGTTCTATTGGCATATCAAAAAATACAGAGATGATAGAAGTGATATATCAAATGTGATTGAATACCTTTTCACGGGCCATGAGCATTCAGAATATTCTATACCTCTGATGTATAAAATACGAAAGGATGACGATTCGTTTCGTACGCTTGCGTTACTACATCCTGGTGCTCAGATGAAATTTGTTGATCTTTATCAGGTGTTTGATCAGCAAATATTGATGGAGTGTCGAAAAAGTTTGTTCAGTATCCGTTTTCCGGTAAAGATTGCCAGCAAGTATTATATAAAAAATCCAAAGCAAAATATTAGTAAATACCGTACTAAAAATATCGCAAATACTGGAGATGAATCAAGGCATAAGTTTTTGTCTTCATACTTTTCATATGGTGGCTATACGCGACTTTATAAGTTTTTTGACTCGCAAGAGTTTCTCAGGCTAGAACAGCGTTTTTCTTCGTTCTGGTCACTTGATATATCAAAGTGCTTCGATAGTATATACACTCACTCAATTACCTGGGCGTTGAAAACAAAGATCTATTCAAAACAGCACTCCAATGTTAAGAACTCTTTAGGTAGCGTTTTTGATAGGGTGATGCAGGCTTGCAACTATAACGAAACTGCTGGGATAGTCATTGGTCCAGAGACAAGTCGAATTTTTGCCGAATTGATATTTCAGGAGATTGATCAAGTTATAGAAAAACAGTTGTTTGATGAAGGGCTTGTTCATGGTGACTCTTATGTTATCAGGCGTTATGTAGATGATATTTTCATATTTACGACCAATGAATCTGATACGTTGAAAATTTCAAAAGTCGTTGCGGCGTGTTTTAAGGAATACAAGTTAAATCTTAACTCAAGCAAGACAGTCAAGGCTTCTAGGCCGTTTGTAACCCAAAAAACCAAGTCGCTAACACTTGTAAAGTCTACGTTGGCTCGATTGACTGATAGTCTGACAGGACGTGGCGACCAAGAGGGAAGTAGAACTTTTGTTCCTCGAAGAATTATTAATCGGAATAAGTTAAAAGTAAGCTTTCTTAATGACATAAAATCCGCATGCATAGGTGAGCACGGTGCATATGAACTGGCTTGCGGATATGTTATTTCGGCACTGTGCAATCTCCTAACTAAAGTAACTGAAGCAAATATTGGGCGAGTTTTTGATGACACTGAAAATAAGAGCAAGTACTCTGATTTTTTTCATATAGTTATTGAGCTAATGTTTCATTTCTATACTGTAAGTCCTAGCCATAAAGGCTCAGTAAGAATCTATACAGCGTCTACTTTAGCATGTTCATTTTTCGAAGCGCATATGGTCGAAGACGTAAACGCAATCAAAAGCTTAATCTATATACTAGGTTCTGAATTCTTTCAAAGCAGCGACTTTATAAAGCTTCAGCGAAATAAAGATTACACTTTGCTTGAGGCGTTGAACTTGTTAATTTCTTTAAAGAATCTGGGGGATGATTTTAGCCTGCCTAGAGAAACTCTTTCCTCAATAATAGACATGAAAAATGGACGTGATCTTTCCTATTTTGAAACGATAACGCTTCTATATTATATTGGCTCATCTAATCTATACCCACAAATAAAGAATCTGGTTATTAAGAGTATTAAGCGTAAGCTTTTAGACTTGAACGATATAAGGCAGGACGCTGAAAAAACATATTTGTTAATGGATGTCCTAACCTGCCCAAACATAGATAATCAGTTGAAAGACTCATTAATTGAAAAGCTTTTAAAGCAAGTCACACACAAAGTACCATCTCAGGCTGAGACAGTTGATGCGCGCTGTAAGATAAGCAAATTTCCATGGTTTGTTTCATGGAATGGCGCGGAGCTTTTGACTTTGCTTGAGAAAAAAGAGTTGCTGAAAAGTTATTGACGCTATAAGATCATTTTGCAAGGTGTACCGGTAAGCTTTATGGCAGTGGCACCAGGGCTGTCAGAATACTTTTTCGAAGTTTTATTGAGGGGCCTAGGAAGGTCCCTTAGGAAACCATGTTAAAGTCTCGCTTGCATTTTTTGGAGTGGCGGACGTTAAACGTTTGCACACACTATACTTATCGGGCACCTTGCACTAATCTTCTTATTTAAAGAGCAGTTTAGTTTTTTGTATCCTACCGTCAGTTGCGATTTTTGAGTTAAAATGGCACTGTACTGTGGCAATACCGATGCCTAATTCGCTGACACCCTGGGTCTGGATTAACCCCTGTTTGAATCGCACCGGGTTTTCTAGACACTCTTCAGGCTCGCAGCGTAACGCTTTTCAAACTCTACCGATGACAGATGATTGTTGAAACTGTGGCGTCGTTTTGGATTGTAAAACATCTCGATGTAATCGAATGAGTGCAGCGAAAAAATGGCTGGCCGCTCATCCTGAGACTGTGGATAGTTGGCTGGCTGGTGTGACTACCGTCGACGGTAAAGACGCGAAGTAGCAGTATTAGCAGACATCTCCAAGTAAATAAAAGCCGCTTCAGTGAAGCGGCTTTTATTATCGAAAATCCGCAGCTGGAGGCTCGCTGAGGGAGCCATATGTAGCCAGATGCCAGGCGTTTACTCATCGCAACGTGCCTTAACCGGACGCTTACGGAGCGTCATACATTGCGACCTTACGAAGTTGAGCGAGGTCGCCCCATCCCTCAGCTGTGTGGTGCCAGATGGGGCTCCTACTGCCTCTCCGTGTTAGCCGGAGGGCAAGGAACAGCCTGCCGCTCGGGAGCACCACACAGTAAGGCCTGTGAGCCGCCTGCTAACTTCTTGCTTGTTTTAAGACTCAAGCCACCACGTTCGTTATAGACGAACAATGACCCCGCCGATCGCCCCAGCTCGCGCCAGGCCCAAAATTGGGGAGTACTTGAGTTCCACACCGCTTCGGACGTCCCTATTTGCGGGAAAGCCCGATAAAGCTCTCCGCTAGCTTCGGTGTTTTTTTGGTGGGCATAATAAACCGTCAACATGCACGACACTGGGTTGGCCTCAGTTTCGCATTCAGTGTTATTGAGCGCCTGCTGAACAAGAGCTTGATTCCAAGCCAGCTTGATCAACCACACGTTCATTTCCGGAATTTTAGGTTTTCTACGAGCATTCGGGGGCAGGTTGCTAGGAAGAGGAGTAATTACGCCCTTCATCACTGGATTCAGCCAGGCACTTATATTGTATGCACGCTTTGCTTTCGTATCGGTATTTACTCGTTCCGCAGTGCGTTCTGCGCACAATATGGACAGGTCCTGCAATTCATCAAACTTTAGGTCATACCCTGCCTGATGCAGAAGTTCCTTATCCCAACACAGCCCCTCAAACCGGCCTTCGATGTCGGACTCGGCATCCACAAGGATGATGTCTTTGACCCCCCTCTTCACCAGGCTTATCAATCCCAGGTTGTCCGAGCCACCGCCATCGCTCAACCGATAAGAGACCGGAGCATCTCCAAGATTGGTATCCTCGACAGTCACGCCCCAGCGCAACGCAGGAAACACGGTGGTGGCACGTTCGGCACGACGCCATTGGCTTGTGCCTAGGCCCTGTGAATCAGCAGCCGCCGCCGAGGCTCTTACTGACGCCGGTAGCTCCTCGATAGCGTCTGGATGCTGAATAGCCAAGGAGCTCGACACTGTTGCCGCCCCGGCCGGGGGCTCGTGAATAGAAACGTATCCAGAGGCATCGGAGCCATAGCCGTACTGGGTCACCTCGAAAATAGCCCGTTCGTTTGGATCCGCCCGCTTCGGCAGTACGGTGGTGTTGACTATCCAAAGCGGGACACTTGGATCGGCATCACTCAGCTCCCGTAGCTTGTGCCAGGTGTGCTCACCAGGCGCTACGTATGCACCGTCCATTAAATGATCTTCACCATTCGCATACTTAAACGTGTCTCTTGCCTTATCACGAGCAATCGGTGTTAGGCCCCACGTCCGGGTAATGCCCTCCTCGTAACTCTGGCCAAAATATCCATTGGTCACAAACGGGAATCGGAGGACTTCCAAAAGCGACAGAGCTGTTATGGGGATTGCTTCTTTGTCGGGGCCTCTGCCATTTTTGCCACCGAAGACCATAGGTCGCTTGCGAAACAGATCGGTCGTTTGAGCGATATGCGCCTGCCAGCGGTATTTATCATGCTTGTCATCAGACCACTGCTGCCCTTCATCGTCACCGGTATCAGTGCAAGGAGCCATCTCTCCGAACTCAGAAAGTTGGTACCCCCCTTGCTCCATGAGCTTGAGATTGCGCGGGTCTTTATCGTACTTGACCCACCAATCGGGACGGCAGTCAGCGAAAGCTCTCTGATAGTCGACACCTTTCGGCATCTCCAGGCGTCGCGCGTAGAACCAATATGCGGCGTAGCCTCCGCCTGACACAGAGGAGATGACATCGACATAATCGAGAACCTTAGTATCATTGAGGCCGTTGAGCACGCCAAAAGCGAACATCCCTGCGCGCGTTCCTCCGCCCGAAAGAGCTAGACCGACCCTCGGGATGTTTCGAGAACGCTCATCGGAATAGTCCTTAGCGATACTCGCCTCGTCAGCATCGATCAGAGGCGTTCGTTTGCGGTCACCGCGAGGCTCCTCAAAGTCTGTTGGAGATGCGCATCCCGCGATGAGCAGTGGAAGCACAATGAAGCCGAGTAATTGGTTGCTCGCCATACAGACCACCTGCTATGTCGTTCCATTGAGGAGGAATATCAGTGTAGACAGGGATTCTCAGGTGATGGCGATTTGTTGCCACTCTGCGGATCGACACTCAGGATTGAAGCAAAGCTTCACCCTACCTTATCGATACGTCTTTGATTCCCGAAGCATCGTCCCTTTTAACGTCAAAATGATCATCGACCTAAAGCAGAACGGTTGACTCGGAGAGGGGGGTTAGACGACGAACCTCAGCGCTCTGATCATCCTCAACGCGCTGTTTGAATCGCGCCTACATGCCATGTTATATCATGGTATAGCTTTCATATTTGCGAACAAAAAAATACCCCTCGAAGAGGGGTATTTATGCGGTAACTGCCTAAAAAAGCCCTAACTATGTATTTCGCGTTGGGGGGAATAACGGATCAGGCCTTCAGCGCGTCCTCAAGAAACGCCACCAACGCCTGCAAGCGCGGACTGCGAAGTTTGCGCGACGGCACCAGCAGAAGGATCGGTGCGCTGTCAAAGCTCCAGTCCGCCAACACGCGCACCAGGCTGCCGCTGGCCACGGCATCACTGACGTCCCACTGCGAACGCAGCACCAACCCCAAGCCTTGCTCGGCCCAGCGCCGGGCAACGCTGCCATCGTTGCTCAACAACGCGGGCTCCACGCGCAGCGTCTTGCGGCCCTGGCCCTTGCGCAGGTGCCACAGCGTGACGTCTTCATCATTTTCCCGAATGCAGATACAGCGATGCGCCGCCAGTTCGTCGGGCGTGGACGGCACGCCGTGGGTTTGCAGGTAGTCGGGACTGGCGCACAACCAGCGCTCGTTTGGCGTGAGTGGCCGCGCCGTCCACAGGCTGTCATTGAGATGGCCGATGTGAATCACCGCATCGCTGTCATGCCGGTCGGGCCAGGGCGTCTCGCGCAGATCCAGGTGCAGCCGCAACTGCGGGTGCACTTTGGCAAACCGCGCCAACAGCGGTGCGATGCGCTGGCGGCCATAACCAAACGGCGCCGCCAACCTCAAGGTGCCCACCAGCCTATCGTCCGTTTGCCTGAACGACTCCGGCAACGCCTCCAACTGCTCCAGCAACAGCGCGCTTTCCCGCGAGAACCGCTCGCCATCCGCCGTCAAGCTCAGGCGCCGCGCATCGCGATTGGCCAGGGTAAGCCCCAGCAGCGTCTCCAACTTGCGCAGGCGCATGGAGAGCGCCGGTGGCGACACGTTCAGGGTTCTGGCGGCAGCGCTCAGCGATTCGGAGCGCGCAAGGGTGACGGCCAACCGTAAGTCTTCGATGGAAATCATTCAGTTTTACTTAATGATTGAATAGCCCCGATTGAACCATAGGTTAATGACAGCTGAGTAGAGTGCAAGGTGTCCTCCCCATTCGAGCTCAACCATGTCCACGCCGATCGCTTCCCTCGACACACCTGCCGCCCTTGTCGATATCCCGCGGATGCAGCGCAATATCCAGCGCATGCAACAACGCATGAACAGCCTGGGGGTACGTTTGCGCCCGCACATCAAAACCAGCAAGTGCCTGCCGGTGATCCGCGCACAGCTTGCCGCAGGCGCCAGCGGCGTCACGGTGTCCACCCTTAAGGAAGCCGAGCATTGTTTCGCCGCGGGCATCAGCGACGTGTTCTACGCCGTCGCCATCGCCCCGGGCAAACTCCCCCAGGCCCTGGCACTGCGGCGCAAAGGCTGCAACCTGAGCCTGCTCACCGACAGCGTCGCGGGGGCCCAGGCCATCGTGGCATTCGCACAGCAGCATGACGAATCCTTCGACACCTGGATCGAAATCGATTGCGACGGCCATCGCTCCGGCCTGGACGCGCAAGACCCGGCACTGCTCGACGTCGCCCGCATCCTCGACGGCGGCGGCCTGCCATTGCGCGGCGTGATGACCCACGCGGGCTCCAGTTACGATCTGGACAGCCCAGAACCCCTGCAAGCACTGGCCGAACAGGAACGTGCGCGCTGCGTAAGCGCCGCAGAGCAAATCCGCGCAGCAGGCCTGGCGTGCCCCGAGGTCAGCATCGGCTCGACCCCGACGGCCCTTTCGGCGCTGAACCTGGACGGCGTCACCGAGGTGCGTGCGGGCGTGTATGTGTTCTTCGACCTGGTCATGCGCAACATCGGTGTATGCCAGGCCGACGAGTTGGCGCTGAGCGTCCTCACCACCGTGATTGGCCATCAGCCGGATAAAGGCTGGATCATCACCGACGCCGGCTGGATGGCCATGAGCCGTGACCGTGGTACTCAGCGCCAGCGCCAGGACTTCGCATATGGCCAGGTGTGCAGCGAAGCGGGCGACTGGATCGACGGCGCGCTGGTCACCGGTGCCAATCAGGAGCACGGCATCATCACCCTGGGTGCTGCCAACGCTGACGCGCTGGTCACGCGGTTCCCCATCGGCAGCCGTCTGCGCATCCTGCCCAACCATGCCTGCGCCACCGGCGCGCAGTTCCCGGATTATCACGCGCTGGACGCCGATGGCACGGTGCACACCTGGAGTCGCCTGCATGGCTGGTAATCAGATCCTATCGATTCGCAGCACCCACGCAGCGCCGCCGGGCGGGCATTATTCCCAGGCGATAGCGCACGGCGGCGTGCTGTACGTGTCCGGGCAACTGCCGGTACGCGCCAATGGCGAGCACAGCGCCGGGCAACCGTTCGAAGTTCAGGCGGCGATTGCCCTGGACAACCTGGTGGCGATCCTTGCTGAAGCGGGCCTGAGCGCTGGTGACCTACTCAAAGTGACGGTGTACGTCGTGGGCATAGAGCACTGGCCCGCCTTTGATCGGATTTACGCTCGCTACCTGGGTGAACATAAACCGGCCCGGGCTGTGGTCCCCGTGCCGGTGCTGCACCATGGCTACCTGATCGAAATCGAAGCCGTGGCCCGTACCCTGCAGGAGCAGCCCTCATGAACCCGCAAAAAAGCGATGTGCTGATCATCGGCGGCGGCATCATGGGCGCATCGTCGGCGTTTTTCCTGCGCCGGCGTGGTTGCTCGGTCACGCTGCTGGAACGCGACCAGATCGGTCAGTACGCCAGCGGCGTGAACTTCGGCAATGTGCGTCGCCAGGGTCGCTACCTGGGTCAACTGGACCTGGCCAATCGTTCATGGGCGCTGTGGAAACGCCTGCCGGAGCTGATCGACGATGACCTCGAATTCATCCCCAGCGGGCACATGCGCGTGTGCTATCGCGAAGATGAAATCGCCGAACTGGAGGCTTACGCCGCCGCGCCGCAAGCCGCGCAACTGGACCTGAAAATCTATCGCGGCGCCGAGTTGCACCGGCGCTTTGGTTTCCTCGGCCCGGACGTAAAAGGCGGCTCCTATGCGCCCCATGACGGCCACGCCAACCCACGACTGGCCGCGCCGGCGTTTGCCCGCGCCGCCCAGCGCCTCGGGGCGCGGATCGAGGAAAAAACCGAAGTCGCCGACGTGGAAAAGGCCAATGGAATGTTCCACGTCACCACCTGCGACGGGCAATTGTATGTCGCAGAGCAACTGTTGATTACCGCTGGCGCCTGGGCCGCCCGCCTGTCCGAACGCTTCGGCGAGCCGGTGCCGCTGGAGCCCAACGGCCCACAGATGTCGGTCACTGAACCGGTGCCCTACGCCTTGCCCACCGTGATCGGCGTGTTCACCAAGATCAAGGAAGAGGTGATCTACTTTCGCCAGATTCCGCGCGGCAACATCATCATTGGCGGCGCGCCCGCTGCACGCCGGACATGATCAACCGACGCGCATTTTTCAAACCCGAGAGCCTGCTCAACCAGATGCGCCAGATGAAACGGCTGTTACCGGGCGCCGAAAGGCTGAACATCATTCGTGTATGGAGCGGCATCGAGAGCTACACCCCCGACTCCCTGCCGGTGATGGGTCCCAGCGGCAGCGTGGACGGGCTGTTTTACGCCTTCGGCTTTTGCGGCCACGGCTTCCAGCTGGGTCCGGGCGTCGGCGATGTGATGGCCGAGCTGATCAGCACGGGCAGCACCAGCACCTTGATCAGCCCCTTTGATATACGGCGGTTTACCCAACCTTCAACGGTGCCCGCAAGCGCCCCCACCACCGGAACGCTGATATGAGCCACGCCTACGTTTATCTCCCGGTCACCTGCGCCGACATGCCCGCCGCATCCGGGCGGCATCAGCCAATTTGCACGGGTCACGCAAGCAATCGGTCAGGTCGCACAGCCTGCCCGCCAGATTCAGCAGATTATCCCTTGCAGCGTTGAATAACGGCATCTTCGGGCAGGTGCCTTTTGTTAGCTTATCCAGACACAGGGCCGTGCTGTTCGCAGTGCCTATTACCGCTCCAGGGAGCCAGTTGGATGACCACACACCCTTCGAACAGCTACAGCATTGACCCGCACACGTCCCGGCAGTTTTACATCGACGGGCGCTGGGTTCCCCCTGCCATTGCGGCCAGCCTGCCGGTGGTCAACCCGGCCACCGAGGAAGTGGTTGCCCATGTCGCACGCGGGTCTGCCGAAGATGTCGACCGGGCCGTCGCCGCCGCACGCGCTGCGTTTGCCGGTTGGTCCGCGACCGCGCCTGAAACAAGGGCGCAGGTGCTGGGGAACATCCACGCGCTGATCCTTGAACGCCAGGAGCAACTGGCCCAGGCGCTGTCCCTGGAAATGGGCGCGGCCATCGGTTTTGCTCGGGCGATGCAGGTGCCGCTGGCGGCCGAGCACGTGCGGGTCGCCCGTGACCTGCTGTCCAGCTACCGCTTCCAGACGGTTGAAGGTGGCACCGCCATCGAGCGCGAACCCATCGGCGTGTGCGGCCTGATCACACCGTGGAACTGGCCGCTGTACCAGATCACCGCAAAAGTCGCCCCGGCCCTCGCCGCCGGCTGCACCGTGGTGTTGAAACCCAGCGAACTGTCGCCCCTGAGCGCCCTGCTGTTTGCGCAACTGGTGCATGACGCGGGCCTGCCGCCTGGGGTGTTCAACCTGGTCAACGGCAGTGGTGCCGAAGTGGGCGCCGCCATGGCTGCCCATGCGGATATCGACATGATTTCAATCACCGGCTCCAACCGCGCCGGTGCGCTGGTGGCCCAGGCGGCCGCGCCTACGGTCAAGCGCGTCACCCAGGAGCTGGGCGGCAAGTCCCCGAACGTGCTGCTGCCCGACGCCGACTTCGCCAAGGCCGTGCCGCTGGGGGTGCTGTCGGCGTTTCGCAACGTCGGCCAATCGTGCAGCGCGCCGACCCGCATGATCGTGCCAAGAAACCGCCTGGCCGAAGTCGAAGCCCTGGCGGCAGCCACCGCCAATGCACTGATCGTGGGCGACCCGAATTCGCAAGACACGCAACTGGGCCCGATTGCCAACGAAGCCCAGTTCCATCGCGTGCAAACCATGATCCACGCCGGCCTCGACGAGGGCGCCAAACTGGTGTGCGGCGGGCCAGGACGGGTGGCGGGGTTCGACAAGGGTTTCTACACCCGGCCGACGATTTTTTCCGAAGTGGACAGCGCCATGCGCATCGCCCAGGAAGAAATATTCGGCCCGGTGCTGTGCATCATTGCCTATGAAACGCTGGATGAAGCCGTCGCCATCGCCAACGACACGGTCTACGGGCTGGGCGCCCACGTCCAGGCCCAGGACCTGACGCAGGCGCGTGCAGTGGCATCGCGCATTCGCGCCGGGCAAGTGCACCTGAACTACCCCGCGTGGAACCCGATGGCGCCGTTTGGTGGCTACAAGCGCTCGGGCAATGGTCGGGAATACGGCGTCCATGGGTTTGAGGAATACCTGGAAACCAAGGCCATTGTCGGGTTTGGTGAGTAAACCAGCGAGGGGAGCGTCGCAACGGCGCTCCCTTTAACTGGCGGCAAGCCTTCAGACCGGTTCGAGAAGTGGCCGTCTAGAAAAGACGAAACGTCCGACATTAATTGTCTCAACGACATCATTACCCTCTCGACTCCCGCACACTCCGGAGTTAAGGAATGACCGTCGCCCTGTTCAAGGATGGATTCCCGTCAGCCCACCGCACCACACGCCAACGCATTGAAAGCAGCATCGACCTGCGGCGGCTGTTCTTCGCCATAGACGCCGACCCGGCGTTGATCGGCGCGGGGGTGGTGTATATCGACGGGGATTTCAACGTGGTGGTACTGCGTGAGTTCCAGGCGATTTGCAGGGTGCAGCCGATCAAGGTGGTGCTGCGGGAAGCGCCGAGGTACGTGGGGCCGGTGGAGTTCAAGCGGATGTTGGAGCATGAGCCTCGGGAGTCGAGGTTGGCGGCGGAAGCTATCAATACGGCAATTGCGTGCACCGGAGTAGTGTTGAGTTGGATGGTCATTGCGAGTGGGGCTGCGCTGATGCCTTTTACAGCTGGTGCTAGCTCGATAATTTCGTTTATCGGTAAAGCTGCTGCCGTTGCAAGTACAGTTCAATGCATCGGTGGCGCTCTACGGACAGCATCAGAGTTAGCCTTTCCGGAGGTTAATGACTACTTGGATAACGAGACGTGGTATGAGGCCGCAACAGCGGTGTTGGACGGGATTGCTTTGATGGGCGTTGCCAGCTCGGCATTAGTCAGCGTGAAAGTCGTCACAACGACCACAAAAGCAACCGGAAAAACAGCAAGGCAAGTGCTTAGAGGCCTGACACGGCAAGAGCGGGCAAAATTGAACAATGAGCTGCTTAAAATCCGAGATCCAAGACTGACGACCAAGTTGCTCAAGCTGGAAAAAGCCTCTGGCAATGTGGCCAAACGTATCAGCGCTATTCAAATGCAGCGTGCAACTGCCGCGCACAAAATGGATATAGCTGCGGCCTTGCTCGGCTTTACCAGCAGTACAGTATCTGGAAACGTAAGAACTCTGGCGTTGGGCATCTACGAGGAAATTAACCAGTGAGCCAACAACGGAAGATAAAAGACCAATATTACTCATCACTCTTTATTGAGGATCCTTGGCAACTCCTCAAACGGTTCATGCCCGTGATTGGAGGTGATGCATTGGCAGGGTGTTTCTCGATAGCGTTGACAATGATCTTGGCGATGCTTACGTATTTGCCTACTCACCCCGTAGATTTTGTCGCCAAGACATGCTTTTTCAGCGCCGCGGGCTTGGGCGCAGTATTCGCCCTGGCCAAATACGAAGTGCTCTACGGCCGAATCCATTGGGTATGGATAAACGTCGCAATTTACCTCCTCTGCCTGCTGATATCCCTACCCGCCATCCTGTGGCGCCCCAACACCTATCTCTACGCACTGGTCCTACTCGGCCCACTTGTCGGCCTGCTGATCCTCAACAGCAACCGCTGCCGCGAACTGCGGCAAAAGTCGGTAGAGCTACGCCACAAACGCGAAGCCATCATCGCGACCCTGAAACAACAGGGCCGCTGGAAATGGTGGTAATCCTCAGGCCGCCACACTCCGTGCCGCCGTATGCCGATTCACCGGCACCGGCAGCCCCAGGTGCCCGCGCGATATTCAACGGGCCGGTCACCGAGAAAAATTCACCGTGGTGGTCAAGGCGATGCTGGCGTTGCGGGTCGAGAAATACGTCGCTGGCCTTGTCACGCACGAACGCGTCGTCTTCATAGGAGTCCCACAGCCCCTGCACCACGTCCAGATGCTCGGCGGCGCGGCGATAGCGCTCGGTGTGGTCGATATGCTGCTCACGGCCAAAGTTGCCGGGGTGCTGTGGACATAGGGATCTCTCCATCATGAATATGAGGACTGACAGGCAAAAAATGGATCAACCTGTGGGAGGGGGCTTGCCCCCGATAGCCATGGGTATCGACACAACTCTTAAAGGCTGGCACATAACCCTGTGGTGAGCGGGCTTGTCCCGCGCTGGGCTGCGCAGCGGCCCCAAAACGTTCACCTCGATTGATTCTGGCACTCTGCGGTGACCTTATTGGGGCTGCTG
>NZ_JADDUM010000147.1 GCF_015163715.1 Pseudomonas cyclaminis | reverse complement strand
AGCGGGCCCACCGACACGAACACCGCCGTCAGCAAAAAATACGGCAGCACCGACAACACCGAGCGCCCTCGCCCCCGAGCATCCCGATACATCCATACGCACGCCAATACCGCCATCAGGTACAGGTCGATCACCACTTGCGCGGTGTCCGGCCGCGAGAGCAATTCCTGCCCAAACGCCAATAAAGACTGCTCGGCAGTCAACAGAGTGAACAGGGTGTAGAGGGAAAACCCGAGCAAAGCGGCCAGGGCAATAGAGGGTCTTGGCATGATGTCTTCCTTGAAGTGATCGAGCCCCACCTTAGTGATAAGGTTTGGCCCCTCGCAATGACCTCGGAGGTCATGGACACGCCATGGAAAATCCTGCCACCGCCGGCGAACACCTGCGCCAGTTGCGCCGCCAGGCCAAGCTGAGCCAATTGGACCTGGCGCTGATCACCGGAATGTCCCAGCGCCACCTCAGTTGCATTGAAACCGGCCGCGCTACGCCAAGCCCAGGAACATTGCACAATGTGCTGACGGCGCTGGAGACACCGCTGGATCTCGCCAACCGCGTCTTCCTCGCCGCCGGTTACGCCCCGCGCTACGTCGCCACCCCGCTCGCCTCGCCGGCCATGGCTGCGATTCGCGATGCGGTCAGCCATGTGCTGCACGCCAACAATCCTGCACCCGCAATTCTGCTGGGCAGCGAGTGGCAAGTGCTGGCGGCCAATGCCAGCACCGCCGTGCTGTTCGAGCTGGTCGGGATCAAAGCGAATGCAGCCGATGGCCTGAACCTGCTGACCACCCTGCTGCAAACCGGTGGCCTGGGCGATCACTTGATCAACGCCGAAGAGATCCGCACCCTCGCCTGGCAACGGGCAACTCGCGAGGCGTTGGGCAGCCCGGCATTGGCTGCTTTGCTGGCGAGTTTGCCAGTGCCCACTCACACTGAGCTGCCCAGCGAAATGCCGCCGCTGGTGCTCACGCGTATCCGCTCAAGCCAAGGTGAGCTGAACTTTTTTGTCGACCTTCACCACGTTCGGCATGCCCCAGGACATCACCCTCACCTCGCTGCGCATCGAGCATCTGATTCCCGCGGATGAGGCGACCTGGCAGGTGATGCGCAGCGCCTTCGCGGGCTATTCGGCGCTGGTTTTGTGAAATATCTGTACGTAGACTGCGGCCATACCTCAACTTAAGGCGGCGAAGAAAACGTCATGCAAGTTACCGAAGTCTCCATTGCCCAATTGCGCGCTGCGCTTGAATCCGGCCAGACCACTGCCGTTGAACTGGTCCAGGCTTACCTTGCACGGATCGAGGCCTACGACGGCCCGCAGACCGCTACCGCGTTGAATGCCGTGGTGGTGCGCAACCCCGAAGCGCTTAAAGAAGCCGAGGCGTCCGATGCACGCCGGGCCAAGGGCGAAACGTTGGGGCCACTGGATGGCATTCCCTACACCGCGAAGGACAGCTACCTGGTCAAGGGGCTGACGGCGGCCTCCGGCAGCCCGGCATTTGCCAGGCTCACCGCCCATCGCGACGCGTTCACCATCGAACGCCTGCGCGCCGGTGGCGCCATCTGCCTGGGCAAGACCAATATGCCGCCGATGGCCAACGGCGGCATGCAGCGTGGCGTGTATGGTCGTGCCGAAAGCCCGTATAACGCCAGCTACCTCACGGCGCCGTTGCCTCCGGCTCGTCCAACGGCGCGGGCACTGCAACCGCTGCCAGTTTCGCGGCGTTCGGTCTGGCAGAGGAAACCTGGTCCAGCGGGCGCGGCCCGGCGTCCAACAATGGCCTGTGCGCCTACACCCCGTCCCGTGGGGTGATTTCGGTGCGTGGCAACTGGCCCCTGACGCCAACCATGGACGTGGTGGTGCCCTATGCGCGCACCATGGCCGACCTGCTGGAAGTACTCGACGTGGTGGTCGCCGAGGACCCCGACACCCGTGGCGACCTGTGGCGCCTGCAACCCTGGGTGCCGATCCCCAGCGTCGCCGACGTGCGCCCGGCGTCTTACATGGAGTTGGCCGCAACAGCCGACTACCTCGTGGGCAAGCGCCTGGGCGTACCGCGCATGTACATCAATGCCGACCCCGACGCCGGCACCAGCGAAAAGCCCGGCATCGGCGGCCCGACCGGGCAACGGATCAACACCCGTGACAGCGTGATCAAGCTGTGGAAAGACGCCCGCAAGGCGCTGGAAGCGGCGGGTGCCGAAGTCATCGAGGTGGATTTCCCGCTGGTGTCCAACTGCGAAGGCGATCGCCCCGGTGCACCGACAGTGTTTACCCGCGGCTTGGTGTCCAAGGCATTCCTGCACGACGAGTTGTGGGAACTGTCCGCCTGGGCGTTTGACGACTTCCTGCGCGCCAACAATGACCCAACCCTCAACCGCCTGGCGGATGTGGACGGCCCGAAAATCTTCCCACACGACCCCGGCACCCTGCCCAACCGTGAAGACGACCTCGCCGCCGGCATGGACGAATACGTGCGCATGGGCCAGCGCGGCATCACGCCCTGGAATGAAATCAGCACCGTGCCCGACGGCCTGCGCGGCCTGGAGCAAACCCGGCGCATCGATCTGGAAGACTGGATGGATAAGCTCGGCCTCGACGCCGTGCTGTTCCCGACCGTCGCCGATGTAGGCCCGGCCGATGCCGATGTGAACGAAGCCAGCGCCGACATCGCCTGGAGCAACGGCATCTGGGTGGCCAACGGCAACCTCGCCATCCGCCACCTGGGCGTGCCTACCGTCACCGTGCCGATGGGCGTGATGGCGGACATCGGCATGCCGGTGGGGCTGACGTTTGCCGGGCGCGCTTATGATGACTCGGCGTTGTTGCAGACGGCGGCCGCGTATGAAGCGACCGGGAGCAAGCGCTTGATCCGCCGCGTACCCCGCCACTGGCAGATAACTAACGATTCACCCTGTGGGAGGGGCGGTGCCGTGTTCATGGATGCTTGTCAGTGTTCCGCCGCTGCCACTCATCCACCACGTCACCCAAGGTGTTGGGACATCGTATAAGAGCATTCAATCTTACAGGCTCAATAATTTCAGGATATTTCGAAATTTAACTTTCCATCGCCACAGAAAATATTGCATGGTTGTACGACGACTACAGCTATCGCCTACACCCCCAACAACAATAAGGAAACACCCATGCAAAACGTCAAACTACTGATCGGTTTTCTATGCCTGTTCAGCGGCTACGTGGCCGCCGCCCCCAATGACAAAGACGTGGCCCAAGCGGTGGATCACCTGACCCAAGCCATGCTGCATAAAGACATCAAGCAGCTCCAGGCCCTCACCGCCGAGCAACTCACCTACGGCCACTCCAGCGGCAAGATCCAGAACAAACAGGAGTTCATCGCCGATATCGAGACCGGTCGCAGCGGCTTCAAGACCCTGGAAATGCAAAAACAGACCATCACCCTGCAAGGCGACACGGCGCTGGTGCGCAACCACTTTCACGCCCAGGCGGTGAACAGTGGCGTGGAAGTACCCACCGACATCGAAAACTTCCAGGTCTGGCAGAAACAGAAAGGCCACTGGCTATTGATCGGTCGCCAGGCTTTTAAATTCTGAAGGCGAGTGTAGGCTCACCACGCCACTACGCTGCGCACCTTGAGCAACGCCTCGCGCAGCGCCGGCATGTCCACCGAACCCAACGCCAGGCGCAACGCATGGGGCACATGGGCTGAAACGGCAAACGGCTCGGCGGTGGACACCGAGACGCCCTCGCGCTGCAAGGTCATGGCGACTTGGTCAGCGCGGGCGTCTTCCGCCAAAGGCAGCCACAGAAAATACGATGACGGGTGGCTGGTGTAGGCCAGCCCCTTCAGCACCTGCGCCGCCAAGACTTGCCGAGCCTGGGCATCCTGGCGTTTTTGTGCTTCCAGTTGGGCGACGGTGCCGTCCTCGATCCAGGCCACGGCGATTGCACTCATCACGCCGGGCACGTTCCAAGTGGTGGCCATGATGGTGCGTTCCAGCGCCTTCATCCACGCTGCAGGCGCGGCGACGAACCCCACCCGCAGCCCGGTGGCGACACTCTTCGACAACCCACCCACATACACCGTGCGCTCCGGCGCCAGGCTGGCCAAGGGCGGCGGTGCGTCCTCCGCCAGGAACGCGTAGGCCGCATCTTCAATGATCATCAGGTTGTGCTGGCGGGCGATGGCTACCAGTTGCTCGCGCTGCTCAATGCCCATCACCCAGCCCAGCGGATTGTGCAGGGTCGGCATGCTGTACACCGCACGCACCGGGCGCTTGCCACACAGGCTGCGCAGAGCTGCCAGGTCCGGGCCGCAGGCGGTGACGGGAATCGGGACGATTTCCAGATGCAAGGTCTCTGCCAGCACCTTGAACCCCGAATAGGTCAACGCGTCCACCGCGATCACATCCCCTGGCTTGAGCAACGCCATCATCGCCACCGCCAACCCATGCTGGGCGCCACTGACCACCAGCACCTGCTCGGCCGCCACTGTCAGCCCTCGGCTCAGCAGGTGACGGGCAATGGTGGCGCGCTCATGCAGGCGACCGGCGTGGGGTTGATAACGCAGCAGCGCTTCAAGGTCGCCGGACAGCGCCAACTGGCGCAGCGCGGTGCGCAGCAGGTCGGCCTGACCGGGCAGCGAGGGGTAATTGAAATTGAGGTCGAGCATGCCCGTCGCGATGCTCATTTGCCCACTGCCCTGCCCTGGCGGTAACGCGATCTCCCGCACGAAGGTGCCACGCCCGGTTTCCCCACTGACCAGGCCCATGGCTTCCAGCTCGGTGTACACGCGGCTGGCGGTGACCAGCGCCAGGCCGTGGTCGGCGGCCAATTGGCGATGGGTGGGCAAACGCATGCCGGGGGGCATTTTCCCGCTGCGGATGTCTTCGGCAAACCTGTCGACCAGTGACTTGTAACGGGCGCGGGGCATTGGCGGTGTATCCATGACAATTTTTTGATTGTCTTAATCTTCGATCCTAGGATGGGCGCCACGCAACTTTTCTTTTCCGGACAGCCCTCATGGAACGTACGTCTCCCCTCAGCGCCCTGGACAGCAGCACTCAGGGTTGGATCAATGGTTTTATCGGCGTGGTGATTTTCAGCGGTTCACTGCCCGCCACGCGCTTGGCGGTCATGGAATTCGATCCGGTGTTTCTGACGATGATCCGCGCCGCCATCGCCGCCGCATTGGGGCTGCTTCTACTGTGGCTGTTCAAGGAGAAACGCCCTGCACGCGCTCAATGGGTGCCCCTGGTGATCGTCGCCTTGGGCGTGGTGATCGGCTTCCCCCTGCTCACCGCCCTGGCCCTGCAATACGTGACGTCCGCCCATTCCATCGTGTTTATCGGCCTGCTGCCCCTGGCCACGGCGGTGTTTGGCGTGCTGCGCGGCGGCGAGCGCCGCGGCCGGTGTTCTGGGTGTTTTCGATCCTGGGGAGTGTGTTGGTGATGGGTTATGCCTTGGCCCAGGGCTTGAGCGCGGCACCGGCTGGGGACGTGCTGATGCTGCTGGCGGTGCTGGTATGCGGACTGGGATAGCCGAGGGCGCGAAGCTGTCGCGCAGCCTGGGCGGTTGGCAGGTGATCTGCTGGGCGCTGGTGGTGTCGCTGCCAGTGGTGCTGCCGCTGAGCCTGATCCTCGCCCCGCCGAGTTTTACCGGCATCAGCCTGCCGGCCTGGCTGAGCCTGGGCTATGTGGCGCTGTTCAGCATGCTGATCGGCTTTGTGTTCTGGTATCGCGGCCTGGCTCAGGGCGGGATCGCGGCCGTCGGCCAGTTGCAGTTGCTGCAACCGTTCTTCGGCCTGGCGCTGGCGGCGGGCCTGCTGCATGAACAGGTGAGTCTGGGCATGGTACTGGTGACAGTGGCGGTGATCGGCTGCGTGGCCGGCGCGAAAAAGTTCGCCCGCTAGCGCTGCGGCGCGACCATTTTGAATTTGATATGGATGTCGTTGGACACCACGCTGTTGCCGGCCCATTCACCTTCGCCGATCTTGAAATCGCCGCGATCAAGGATGAATTCGCCGTCGAACACGCCAATGCCGTCCAGCTCCTTGAGCAGCACCAGCACATCAACCGGGCGAGTGATGCCCTTGATGGTCAGGTTGCCGCTGATCTGGAAGCGGTTATCCCCCAGCGCCTTGACCCCGGTGGACTCATACACACCGACCGGGTAGGTCGCGGTATCAAACCAGGACGCGCGTTGCAGGGTGTCATTGGCATCGTCGCTGCCGGCGTTGATGCTGGCGAGCTGGATCTTGAGCACCGCGTGCCCCGCCTCCGGCGCCTGCGTATCGAAGGTCAAGGTGCCTTCGAAGGCCTTGAACGTGCCATACATCCGCTGCCCCAGTTGCTCGTAGGTAAAACTGATCTGGCTGGCGGTGTGGTTGACGTCCTTGTACTCCACGGCCTGGGCGCTGGCGATAAAGCCAAGGGCTAACGCTAACATTCGACGCTTCATGCAATCCTCCGCAAAAAATGGACCTACCTACCCCAATAGACGCATGTCCTGCTGGACAGCGTAGCCGCCCGTGGCCGTGAAGGCTGAACCTGGTCTACATTGATTGCCACCGCCAATCGAGGATTGCACCGATGACTCGTCTCACCGCGAAAGACTTTGCCCCCGAACTGCTGGAACTCTACGACGGCTACGCCCACGGCAAGATCAACCGCCGTGAATTTCTCGACCGTGCTGCATTGTTCACCTTCGCGGGCATGAGCGCTGGCGCCCTGCTCGCCGCCCTGAGCCCCAATTACGCCCTGGCCGAGCAAGTGAAATTCACCGACCCGGACATCGTCGCCGACTACATCACCTACCCCTCGCCCAAGGGCAACGGCACGGTACGCGGCTACCTGGTGCGCCCGGCCAAGGCCGCGGGCAAGTTGCCGGCGGTGGTGGTGGTGCACGAAAACCGTGGCCTGAACCCCTATATCGAAGACGTCGCCCGACGCCTGGCCAAAGCCGGCTTTATCGCCCTGGCCCCGGATGGCCTGACCTCCGTCGGCGGCTACCCCGGCAATGATGAAAAAGGCGTGGCACTGCAACAGACCGTCGACCCGACCAAACTGATGAACGACTTCTTCGCCGCCATCGAATGGCTGATGCACCACGACAGCAGCACCGGCAAAGTCGGCATCACCGGCTTCTGCTACGGCGGCGGCGTGACCAACGCGGCAGCGGTGGCCTACCCCGAACTGGGCGCAGCGGTCTCTTTCTACGGCCGCCAACCTGAGGCCAAGGACGTACCGCGCATCAAGGCGCCGATCATGCTGCACTTCGGCGAACTGGATACACGTATCAACGAAGGCTGGCCGCCGTACGAGAAAGCGTTGAAAGCGGCCGGCACAACCTATGAAGCGTTTATCTACAAGGGTGCCAATCACGGCTTCCACAACGACTCGACGCCGCGTTATGACGAAGCAGCGGCGAACCAGGCGTGGGAAAGAACGCTGGGCTGGTTCCACAAATACCTGGCATGACCGACGTTGCGGCGCGCCGGCCATAAGCATCTACACCTCGTTGCCCCCCCGCCGCCGCCGTAGCAGCTGTCGAGCCTCGCTTGCGCTCGACAGCTGCTACGACCCAAAACTTGGGGGGGGTTGCTCGGTGAGGGTCAAGACAGTATCTAACGGGGTATCTTGTCCACCCTGGCGCCCTGGGTCAGTGCTCCAGAGCATACCGCCGACAATGGTTCAGATACCCCTGTTCATGACTCCCCACCAACTGCACCACACTGGTCCACAACCATGAAGGCGCATCCAATTCCCTCGACCGGTTCTCCTGCAACGTCGCCATCCATCCCTTGCGGGTCGCTCGGTCCATCTGCCGCGCATGAGCAACGCCAACCACCCGCGCCAGATAACCTGCGGCGTGCATAGCGTCAGTCTCGCTCAACTCATCGAGTTCCAACTTCATGTCCTGTGGCAGCAGTTCCCGAATAAAAAACCCGTGATCCAGAAACCGCGTCGCCACCATGCGTCCGCCGAGGCCCGGTGACAGCTGCCGCGCAGCTTCCACCACCCGGCGGCCATTATCCCTGGGCATCTTCGCCCGTGCGGCTCGGGGCGCAGCGGCGCCGACCGCCTCCTTGATGTCGATCAGGCAATATTCCTGATCATCCTTGTCGCCCACGCCGAGCAAGGCCGCGTAACGCAACAGGCCAAGGGAGCTGCAACCCTTGACCCAGTAAGCACAATCCAGGAGTTCGACCTTGGCGTCCTTGGGCCGACCTTTGAGCGAGGTGACCAATTGGTGGATCTCATCCGACGCACAGACGCCTTCCAGCGCGCTTTTTTCAGCCCGCGACAACGCCCAGAAATGCTTGCCCAGCGGGATGGTCGGCCGGGCGCTTTCGATGCGTTCACGCGCCAGGTGCTTCCAGGTGCGCGCCACCGCGCTGCGCATGCCAGCCTTGACCTGGGACGGGCGTGGCGGGGCTTCGTCGGGTTTATCTTTGAAGGCCTGTCCGTAGCCCAGCATCATTTCTTCAAGCATGCGTGCGGTGGTCACACCAGGAAGGTCCGAGCCTCGCGCAGCGGTCGCCAGGGACAAAGCCAGGCGCACCAGGTCGTGGGCCGGGTTGCCGATCACGGCCTGGTCCAGGTCGCGGATATGCATATCGATGCGCCCTTCGGTGTCGCCGGTGGGGCCCAGGTTTCCGGCATGGCAATCGCCGCAGATCCAGATCGCGGGCCCGTGGGGCAAGCGACGCCCCGGCAAACTGTGCAGCCAGTCGTAGAACTGCACGGTACTGCCGCGCACATAGGCGTGGGCCGAGCGCGCCATCTTCAGGTTTCGCAGTTGGGTAAGGTGAGGCATACGAGCGGAGGGGCGCGGTGTTTTCATGGAATAACTCTGTACAGGTGTAGCGGTAGAGCGGCGCGCATCGGCGAATGTTTCATTATGTTTCTAAAATAGTCGTTACGCGGGCCTTCTCCCGCTACCGCCAGGCAGGCGACGTCATCGTTTGCCCAGCGCTGGCGAACTGCCTATATTTGCCTCGCCCGCGCAGGGTCTTTTTTTCGCTCACTTTCATGGAAGCCCTCTCATGCCCCTCTCTACGCTCTCAGGCATGCGCACTGTCACGGCGATAGCCGCCCTTCTCGCTGCCGGCAACTGCCTGGCCGCGACCGATCTGCAGGCGGCGGTGGACGCCAGTGTCAAGCCGCTGATGCAACAACAGGCCATTGCCGGCCTTGTCGTCGGCGTGGTTCAGGACGGCAACGTGCAGTATTTCAACTATGGCGTCGCGTCCCGGGAGACGCAGCAGCCCGTCAACGAAAACACCCTGTTCGAAATCGGTTCGGTCAGCAAAACCTTCACCGCCACCCTTGCCGGTTATGCAGCAGCCACCGGCAGACTCAAGCTGTCGGCCCCGGCCAGCGACTACCTGCCTGCGCTGGGCGGCGGCAAGTTCGACCACATCAGCGTGCTTAACCTGGGCACCTACACCGCCGGTGGGCTGCCCCTGCAATTTCCGCCGGAGGCCGACAACAACCAGCACATGATCAGCTACTTCCAGCAGTGGAAACCCGACTTCGCCCCTGGCACCCAGCGGTTGTATTCCAACCCGAGCCTGGGCCTGTTCGGTTACCTGGCGGCGCAGAGCCTCAAGCAGCCGTTCAACCAGGCGATGGAAAAGACCCTGCTGCCCAAACTCGGGCTCAAGCACACCTTCGTCAACGTGCCGCAGAGCCAGATGAACCTGTACGCCCAAGGCTACGGCAAGGATGGCAAGCCGGTGCGCGTCGGCCCCGGCGCCATGGACAGCGAGGCGTACGGCATCAAGACCAGCGCCTCGGACCTGCTGCGTTATGTGCAAGCCAACATGCACCCGACCAGGCTGGAAAGCGCCGTGCAACACGCGATCACCATCACCCATACCGGTTACTACACCGTCGACGGCATGACCCAAGGCCTGGGCTGGGAAATGTACCCCTACCCCATCACGCTCGATGCGTTGATTGACGGCAACTCCACCCCCATGGCCATGGAACCGCACAAGGTCAATTGGCTAACGCCAGCGCAGGCGCCCCATGCCAACACTCTGGTGAACAAGACCGGCTCGACCAATGGGTTTGGTGCCTATGTGGCCTACGTTCCGAGCAAGGGATTGGGAGTGGTGATCCTGGCGAACAAGAACTACCCGAATGCGGAGCGGGTGAAAGTGGCTCACGCCCTCTTGAGTGCGCTGGACCATTAACGACAGGTGCGAGCGGGCAAGGACAAACACCGTACCTGCGGCCTACTCTTTGCCCGCCCCCACATTTGTTGTGCTTCAAGGACGTTACTCGGCGTACGCCCAGGTCATCCGAAACGACGCCCCACCCCATTGCGAATCCACCACGTGCACCTGCCCGCCGTGCCACTGGGACACTCGCTGCACCAGCGCCAGGCCCAGGCCGAAGCCGCCGGTGCGGCGGTCGCGGCTGGCGTCCAGGCGCGTAAACGGCTGGAAAATTTTCGCCCGACCGTCCTCGGGCACACCGGGGCCGTCATCACACACCCGCACCTCATAACCGTTGCCGAATTTGATCAGCGACACGTCCACGCGGTGCTCGGCGTAACGGATGGCATTGCGCAGCAGGTTGATCACCGCCCGCGCCATGAAGCGCGGTTCAATCTGGATCACATCCACCTCACAGGCACGCAACGACAACTGAATGCCCGCCGCCTCCGCTTCCAGGGCGACGCTGCCGATCACGCTGTCGAGCCAGCTGTGGGCCTCGATGGGCTCGCGGGTGACCTGGGTCGCTCCGCGCTCCAGGCTGGCGTAGGTCAGCAGTTCGGAGACCATTTCTTCCAGTTCGCCCAGGTCGGCGTACATATCGGCGATCAACTCGCCGCGTTGACGCGGATCGGCCTGCTGCTTGAGCTGGTCGAGTTCGAACGACAAGCGCGCGATAGGCGTGCGCAGCTCGTGGGACACCGCGTTGGTCAGTTCGCGCTGGTTGGCGATCAGGCTCTCGATGCGCTCGGCCATTTGATTGAAGTGCCCGGCCAGTTCGCGCACGGTGGAACGGCGCGGCAGCAGGATTCGCGAGCCGAGGTCGTTGTCGCCAAAACGTTGCGCGGCCAGGCGGATGTGCTCCAGATCACGCCAATGCGGGCGCACCCAGAAATACAGCACCACCGCGAGGCACAGGCCCAGCAGGCTATAGGCCCACAGGTACAGCCATTTCGGCTCTTCGGGGAGTTTGATTTCGAGCAGTTGCGGGCTGCTGTCGATACGGGCAATGAACTCCATGAAGTCGCCGCGCACCACCAGGTGTCCGTCTGCCAGCAATTGTTGTTCACGGGGGCTCAGGGCCAACTCATCACGATGAACCAGCTTGAGCAGCAAGCCATAGTGCGGCTGCAACTCGGCCAGCCGCGCCGGGCGGACATCCGTCGGCAGCAGGCGCAGTTGTTCCACCAGGCCATACGCCGGGCCGCGCATGGCTTCGCGGTTATAGGTTTCGTTGGCTTCGGGCAGCAGCTCATCGAAGGTGTAGTTGACCAGCCAGATCGCCCCCGCCAAACCGAGCGCCAGGATGATGTACAGGCGCATGTACAAGCGCAGCATCTAGACCTCCCACGCGAACGGATTGAACAGATAACCCTTGCCCCAGATGGTCTTGATGCACACCGGTTCGCGGGGATTGTCGTTGAGCTTGCCGCGCAGTTTGCTGATGTACACGTCGACGCTGCGGTTAAGGCCGTCGAATGCGATGCCGCGCATGCGGTTGAGAATGTCATCGCGAGAAAGGATGGTGCCGGCGTTGCTGGCCAGCAACCACAGCAGTTCGAATTCCATGGTGGTGAGGTCGATCTTGTCGTCACCCAGCCTGACCATCCGGCAACTGCGGTCGATAGCCAATCGACGAACGCCAGCGCCCCGCGCACGGTAGGCTCCGGTACTTGGCGACGTTGCAACGCACGCAGCCGCGCCAGCAACACCGGCGGTTTGATCGGCTTGATCACGTAGTCATCGGCGCCGGATTCCAGGCCGAGGATATGGTCCAGGTCATCCTCCTTGGCAGTAAGGATGACGATGGGGGTGTCGGAAACGCTGCGAATCTCGCGGCACACCTGCAGGCCGCTCTGGCCCGGCAGCATCAGGTCGAGTACGACGATTTTCGGCTTGAACGCCAGGAACGCCGCCAGGGCTTCATCGCCACGGTGCACCACGCGGGGTTCGAAGCCATGCTGTGATAAAAAATGCGCGATCAGCCCCGCCAGCTTTTCGTCGTCCTCAATGAGCAGAACCTTACCCTGACCCAGGTTTTCCATACGTTCTCAGTGCGCGCTCGCGGATTGAAGAGCGCGCATTATAGGTGGCAAGCTGGGCAACTGAAGCATTCAGCCGGACGCTGCCACGGAAGCTTCATGTTATTAAGAGTTTTTTACAAATAGCCCGCACTCTTTAACGCCATTCACAAGGAGTTGTATGCGCAAGGATTACCTGGCGTTCTTTGTTTCGCTGTTCCTGTCGCGACTGGCGGACCAGGTCCTGCTGTTTATCGTGCCGCTGATCGTATTCCAGACCACCCGAAGCGTGTCGTGGGCAGGCCTGGCATTTTTTATCGAGTCGCTGCCTCGCTTCCTGGCCTTCCCGGTGTGCGGCGCCGTGTGCGACAAGTATTCACCGGTGCGTATCCTGCACATCAGCCAGGCCTGCCGGGCGTTGGCGTGTGTGCTGGCGGTGGCACTGTACGGGGTATTCGACGGTATCTACTGGCTGGTGCTGCTGTCCGCGTTGTGCGGGGTGCTGACCACCCAAGGCATCATGGCCCGCGAGGTGCTGATGCCGCATGTGTTCAAGCACTACACCTACACCAAGACCCTGTCCTATTCACAAATCGCCGACCAGAGCGGCCTGGTGCTGGGCCCGCTTGTGGCAGCGCTGATGCTCGAAATATGGCCGTGGCATTGGGTGGTGCTGGGTGTCGGCGGGCTGTTTGTGCTGGCAGACCTGGCCATGCTGATCTGGCAACGTACGACCACGGTGAGCCTGCAAAGCCATGCACAGCACCGTGACATCTGGTGGCAGCCGCTGCGCATTGCCTTCGGGCATATCCGCAGCCTGGTGGAACTGAAGCGGGTCATTACCCTCGCCGTCGGCGTGAACCTGTTGATTGGCGTGACGCTGGCCACATCGGCGGCGATGGTTACGGGCCAATACGCGGCCAGCAAGGACACCTACGCCCTGCTACAAGCTGCCGGCGCGGTCGCCACCATCGTCATCCTGTTTTACCTGGCACGCTCGTCATTGGCGCTGAAGGTCATGGGCGGGCTGTCGTATTCAATGATTGCCGCAGGTGCGTTGATCATGGCGATCAGCCCCACCGTGTGGGGCTACACTTTGGGTTTCCTGCTGGTCACCGGTTTCGACAAGATGTTCAATGTGTACCTGCGCAGCACCCGTCAGCGGGTGATTCCGGCGCAGGACTTCGGTAAGACGGTGGGCGTGATCACCTTGCTCAATAACCTGCCGCAACCCTTGGCGGGGCTGATGATTGCGGTACTGGCAGCTCCACTTGGCACGCAAACAGTGATCCTGCTACTGACGGCGGTCACCACCTTGATCGGCGTGGCCGTGGCCTCAGGCTGGCACGCCACTGTGAAAGCGGAACTCGACGTCAGGTGACTCGATCAACTCCTGCTCGGCGGCCCTGACCCGCTCGATCACCTGGGCAATATCCTTGGCGTCACCGTACTGATACGCCAGTTTCAAGTAACCCTGGAAATGCCGCGCCTCGCTTTTCAGCAGGCCGAAGTAAAACTTGCTGAGTTCTTCGTCCAAATGCGGCACCAGCGCTTCGAAACGCTCGCAACTGCGCGCTTCGATAAAAGCGCCGACCACCAGAGTGTCCACCAGCTTCACTGGCTCATGACTGCGCACCACTTTGCGCAAACCCGAGGCATAGCGGCTGGCGTGCAACTGGCGCAGTTCGATCTTGCGTTTTTTCATCAGGCGCATGACTTGCTCGTGATGCACCAGCTCCTCGCGGGCCAGGCGCGACATCATGTTGATCAGGTCGACATGGCCGTGGTACTTGGCGATCAGGCTCAGGGCGGTGCTCGCGGCTTTGAATTCGCAGTTCTTGTGGTCGATCAGCAGGGTTTCCTGATCGGCCAACGCGGCCTGGACCCAGGCGTCGGGGGTGCGGCAACCGAGGAATTCGTGGATTTCTGGCAGGTTCATCGGGCTCACGGGCAAAAGGATCACAAAAGGCCGGCGATTATACCGACCACGCCGCAGACCACCAGCCACTGGCCTTGATGTGCATCAACATGACGGCAGCCGCGCAGCAACTATAGTTACTCCACGCCCACTCTTTTGGAGATCCCGACCATGCAAGCCATCCGCAGCATCCTGGTGGTCATCGAGCCCGAGCACTCAGAGAGCCTGGCCCTCAAGCGCGCCAAGCTGATCGCCGGGGTCACCGACGCGCACCTGCATTTGCTGGTCTGCGACAGGAAACATGAGCATTCGGCGCTGCTGAGTGTGCTCAAGGCGGGCTTGCAGGAGGATGGCTACAGCGTGACCACCGAGCAGGCGTGGAATGACAGCCTGCATGAAACCATTATCGACGTGCAGCAGGCCGAGGGCTGCGGCTTGGTGGTCAAGCAACACTTTCCCGACAGCCCGCTGAAAAAGGCGCTGCTGACGCCGGCGGACTGGAAGCTGCTGCGGTATTGCCCGACGCCGGTGCTGCTGGTCAAGACCGCTGCACCGTGGGCCGACAAGGTGATTCTGGCGGCCATCGATGTGGGAAATAACGACGGTGAGCATCGCTCGTTGCACAACGCGATCATCGACCATGGCTTCGACATTGCCTATTTGGCCAACGCGCAGTTACACGTGATCAGCGCCCATCCGTCGCCGATGCTGTCGGCAGCCGACCCGACATTCCAGCTCAAGGAAACCATCGAGGCGCGCTATCGCGAGCAGTGCCGGGCATTTCAGGCCGAGTTCGATGTCGATGACAACCACCTGCACATCAAGGAAGGCCCGGCCGACGTATTGATTCCACATTTTGCCCACACACTGCAGGCGGCCGTGACCATCATCGGCACCGTAGCGCGCACCGGCATTTCCGGCGCACTGATCGGCAATACCGCGGAGGTGATACTGGATGCTGTAGAAAGTGATGTACTGGTGCTCAAGCCGCAGACGTTGATGGATCACCTGCAAGAGCTTGCGACCAAACCCTGAACAACAATGAAGAACTCAAGCCCCTCCCCACCTCTGGATGCATGCTGTCAGGTAGATAGCGCATCTTTCAGGAAACCCGGCGCGATATAGCGCTGGTAGTGTGCCTCGGACAGGATAAAGAACTCCCGGTCGATGGCATCGCGCAGTTCCGGCAGGGCCCATTCACGAAACTCCGGCAACAACACCATGCCGTACGCCTCCAGGTTATTGATCACCCGCGCGCCGCGGGCAATCAATTGGTAGGCCCAGCAATACTCGGACTGGTGCGGCACGAAGCGGATCTTGCGCTGTTCCAACTGCCCGCGCAGGGTCTTGGGGTCGAAAATCTCCAGTTTACCGGCCATCACCTGCACCAGCAGCTGCTCCAAACGCAGCCACACCGCACGTTTTTCCTCTTCGTTGTAGCCATTCCACAGGATCACTTCGTGGTGGAAGCGCTTGCAGCCACGGCACACCAGATCGCCGTAAACCGTGGAGCACAGGCCGACGCAGGGGGTCTTGATGGTTTGGTTGGACATGGGCAACAACACACAGATCAGCGAAACAGTGCGTCATGTTAGCCCTTTGTCTAAGGTTGATCACCCAGCAAACTTGCCATGGCAACTTACCTTTAGATTTTTTTTGCCGTAGAATCATCCGGCCTTGTAAGGCGCCAATAATCCGCTGGAAGCTGTTTTCAAAGCGTCACGAGCACAGTCGTTCCTTCAGAACGGTGTTGGCGCGGGTTTGACCCCGGTAGGTCAAAAACCGCGCCAACCCTCATCAGCTCCGTTCTGCAGGCGTAAAACTTTGAAAGCAGCTTCTGTGAGGAATGCCGGCAGCGCTGGCTTTGCGGCCCAAAAAGCCCCCGAGCGCATGCGTGCCGTTCATTTCTGGATGAGCGTCCCGTGGGACCACTGATGAGGGTAATAACTGTGCTTGAAGCCTACCGCAAACATATCGAAGAGCGTGCAGCCCTGGGTATTGTTCCCCAGCCGCTTAACGCCGAACAAACCGCAGGCCTGGTCGAGCTGCTGAAAAATCCTCCGGCCGGCGAAGAAGAGTTCCTCGTTGACCTGATCACCAACCGCATTCCACCAGGTGTTGACGAAGCTGCCTACGTCAAGGCCGGTTTCCTGTCCGCCCTGGCCAAGGGTGAAGCCACTTCCCCCCTGATCGACAAGAAACGCGCTGTTGAACTGCTTGGCACCATGCAAGGCGGCTACAACATCGTGACGTTGGTCGAGCTGCTGGACGACGCCACGCTGGCGCCTGTCGCCGCCGCCCAACTCAAGCACACCCTGCTGATGTTCGATGCGTTCCACGACGTGGCCGAAAAAGCCAAGAACGGCAACGAGCACGCCAAAGGCGTGATCCAGTCCTGGGCTGACGGCGAATGGTTCCGCAACCGCCCTACCCTGGCCGACAAGATCAGCCTGCGCGTGTTCAAGGTCACCGGCGAAACCAACACCGACGACCTGTCCCCTGCCCCGGACGCCTGGTCCCGCCCTGATATCCCGCTGCACGCCCTGGCCATGCTGAAAATGGCTCGCGAAGGCATCGTGCCGGACGAGCAAGGCAAGACCGGCCCGATGAAGCAGATCGAAGAGATGCGCGGCCAAGGCTTCCCGATCGCCTACGTCGGTGACGTGGTCGGTACCGGCTCGTCGCGTAAATCGGCGACCAACTCGGTCCTGTGGTTCTTCGGCGACGACGTTCCTTACGTGCCGAACAAGCGCGCCGGCGGTTTCTGCTTCGGCAGCAAGATCGCTCCCATCTTCTACAACACCATGGAAGATGCTGGCGCACTGCCAATCGAGTTCGACGTGACCAACATGAACATGGGCGACGTGATCGACCTGTATCCCCATGCTGGCAAAGTCTGCAAACACGGCACCGATGAAGTCCTGACCACCTTCGAAATGAAGACTCCGGTACTGTTGGACGAAGTCCGCGCCGGCGGCCGTATCCCGTTGATCATCGGCCGTGGCCTGACCGACAAGGCTCGCGCCGAACTGGGCCTGGGTCCTACCGACCTGTTCAAGCTGCCTGAAGCGCCTGTCGACACCGGCAAGGGTTTCACCCTGGCGCAGAAAATGGTCGGCAAGGCCTGCGGCCTTCCGGAAGGCAAAGGCGTTCGTCCAGGTACGTACTGCGAACCGAAGATGACCACCGTGGGCTCCCAGGACACCACCGGTCCTATGACCCGTGACGAACTGAAAGACCTGGCGTGCCTGGGCTTCTCGACCGATCTGGTGATGCAGTCCTTCTGCCACACCGCGGCTTACCCCAAGCCGATCGACGTGACCACCCACCACACCCTGCCTGACTTCATCATGACCCGTGGCGGTGTATCGCTGCGTCCAGGCGACGGCATCATCCACAGCTGGCTGAACCGCATGCTGCTGCCGGATACCGTGGGCACCGGTGGTGACTCCCACACCCGTTTCCCGATGGGCATCTCGTTCCCGGCCG
>NZ_JADDUM010000146.1 GCF_015163715.1 Pseudomonas cyclaminis | reverse complement strand
AAGAACGAAACCGAACAGACCCGCGTAATTCTGTTCTGCGACATTGAGCGGCCGTTGAGCAACGGTTTTATGACCCGCGTAAACCGTTGGGTCAGCAAGCAACTGGGCCGCGCCACCGCGCCACAGAACCTGGATGACGAGCGCGTTGGCGGGATCAACCAGGCGTATGCCTGGAGCAAGACCTTCAGCGACAAGTTCAGCGGCCAGGTCAAGCAGTGGAAGCGTAAGCATCCCAAGGCTTACCGCATTGCGCGGCCGGTGCTGGCGGTGGTCGTGCTGGTGCTGCTGTGGAAGTGGCTGTTCGGCTGATCTGAAAGTTTAAACGCGGTCAAAAATGTGGGAGGGGGCAAGCCCCCTCCCACATTTGATCTCCAGTGTTGGATGTTCTATTCGAGAACGACCAGACGGTTGGGCAATTCATTACGCGCCTGCGTCACCGGCACATGCACCTTCAACAACTCGCCACACGCCTCGATACAGGCAATGAACCCCGCCAACGTCTGCCCCTGCTTCACCTGCTGGGTAAACGCCTTGACGATCCCATCCCAATTGCTGTCATCCAAGCGTTTGGAAATGCCGTCATCCACCAGGATCTCCACATAACGCTCGGCCTCGCTGACAAAAATCAGCACACCGGTACTGCCCAACGTGTGGTGCAGGTTCTGCTCCAGAAACTGCCGGCGCGCCAGGTTGGACGCCCGCCAGTGGCGCACCGAGCGCGGGATCAAGCGGGTCGTCACCTTGGGCAAACGAAACACCAGGCACAGCACAATGAAGGTCAGCCACTGGGCCAACAACAAGGTGTACATGGTCAGGTAGCCCGACAGGTAATGCACCACGCCCGGCACCACCAGGGCGATCAAGCTGGCCCACAACAAGGGGATGTAGGCGTAGTCGTCGGCACGCGCAGCCAGCACGGTGACCAGCTCGGCGTCGGTCTGTTGCTCGACCCGGGCAATCGCCTCGGCGACTTGGCGTTGCTCGTGTTCAGTCAGTAATGCCATGGTTGTACATGCTCTTTTCTAGTTATTGTCATCACCAGCCACCTGAAGCGCCGCCACCGCCGAAACCGCCACCGCCGCCCCGGAAACCACCGCCGCCACCGCCCCCCCCCGCCGCCGCGTCCGCTGCTGCTGAGAATAGCCAGCAAGATCGCGCCCACCGGCAGCCCCATACGGTTGCACAACCACAACACGCCGATCAGCAGGATAAACAGGCCAATGGAAAACCCTGGATTATCCTTGGCAAAGTTGGCGTCCGCCACATGGGCCGGCACGGCCAATGGCTCACCACCGACCACCTGGATCATCGCGGCCACGCCATCGCTGATGCCCTGGCTGAAATGGCCGGCTTTGAATTTGGGGGTGATCACCTGATTGATGATGACCCAGGACTGCGCATCGGTCAGCACACCTTCCAGGCCATAGCCGACTTCGATGCGCAATGTGCGCTCATCGCGGGCGACGATCAACAGCGCGCCGTTGTCCTTGCCCTTCTGGCCGATGCCCCAGTGGCGGCCCAATTGATAACCGAAGTCTTCAATGGGCACGCCTTGCAGGTCGGGCACGGTGACCACCACGATCTGGTCGCCAGAGGTTTGCTCCAGCGCCTGCAACTGCTGGGTCAACTGCGCACGCACCGCCGGGTCGATCATCTGGGCGTTGTCCACCACCCGCCCGGTCAACTCCGGGAAGGTCAACGCCGCGTGGGCCGCCCCGACGCAGGCCAGCAGCCACAGCGCCAGGCCTATCCGTAATAAGCGCATCGGCTTACTTGAACTTCACTTGCGGCGCTTTATCGGCATCGGCACTGGTGGCTTCAAACGTCTGGCGGATCGGCAAGTCGCTGTACATCACGCTGTGCCACAGGCGACCCGGGAAGGTGCGGATCTCGGTGTTGTAGGCCTGGACGGCCTGGATAAAGTCGCGGCGGGCCACGGCGATGCGGTTTTCGGTGCCTTCAAGTTGGGATTGCAGGGCCAGGAAGTTCTGGTTGGCCTTCAGGTCCGGGTAGCGCTCGGACACCACCATCAAACGGCTGAGGGCGCCGCTCAAGCCATCCTGGGCTTGCTGGAACTGCTTGAGTTTCTCGGGATTGTCGAGGGTGCTGGCATCCACTTGGATCGACGTGGCCTTGGCACGCGCTTCGATCACGGCAGTGAGGGTGTCTTGTTCATGGGCAGCATAGCCCTTGACCACTTCCACCAGGTTGGGGATCAGGTCGGCGCGGCGTTGGTATTGGTTCTGCACCTGGCCCCAGGCGGCTTTGGCCTGTTCGTCCAGGGTGGGAATGGTGTTGATGCCGCAACCGCTCAGCACCGTGCTGATCAATAGCAAAGCCGCGGCCTTGAAGCCCCAGCGGTAACCTTGTGCTGCTTGCATGGTGTTTCTCCTGAGCAATCTTGATGGAATTTGACGACTGACCCTATAAACCGCGCGCTTGGGGCATAATCCGCTCCCACTACTGGATTGCATCGAATCATTCAGCTAAAAAGATGCCCAGCGCAAATAAGAGTTCAGAAGTGTGGTGCATTTTCTGCAATAACACTCGAACAACAACATATGTTCCCCACATTTTGGCAGAACAGCGCATGTTCGCTGTGCAGTGAGCCGAAAAAGGATATTCATGAAGAAGCTGTGTTTGCTCGGCCTTGTTGCCACGCTGGCCACCCAACCCGTCTGGGCAGAAACAAAGCCTGCTGCGCTTAAAGACAAGGACGCCTTCGTCAGCGACCTGCTCAAGCAGATGACCCTCGATGAAAAGATCGGCCAATTGCGCCTGATCAGCATCGGCCCCGAAATGCCCCGCGAGATGATCCGCAAGGAAATCGCCGCCGGCCGCATCGGGGGCACGTTCAACTCCATCACCCGCCCGGAAAACCGGCCGATGCAGGACGCGGCCATGCGCAGCCGCTTGAAGATCCCGATGTTCTTCGCCTACGACGTGATCCACGGCCACCGCACGATTTTCCCGATCAGCCTGGCCCTGGCGTCCAGCTGGGACATGGACGCCATCGGCCGCTCCGGGCGCATCGCCGCCCAGGAAGCCGCCGCCGACAGCCTCGACATCACTTTCGCACCGATGGTCGACATCTCCCGCGACCCACGCTGGGGCCGTACCTCCGAAGGTTTCGGCGAGGACACCTACCTGGTCTCGCGCATTGCCGAAGTCATGGTCAAGGCCTTCCAGGGCGCCAGCGCCGCGAACGCCGACAGCATCATGGCCAGCGTCAAGCACTTCGCCCTGTACGGCGCGGTGGAAGGCGGGCGCGACTACAACGTAGTCGACATGAGCCCGGTCAAGATGTACCAGGACTACCTGCCGCCGTACCACGCTGCGATCAAGGCCGGTTCCGGCGGCGTGATGGTGGCGCTGAACTCGATCAACGGCGTGCCCGCCACCGCCAACACCTGGCTGATGAACGACCTGCTGCGCAAGGACTGGGGCTTCAAGGGCCTGGCCGTCAGCGACCACGGCGCGATCTTCGAACTGATCAAGCACGGCGTGGCCAAGGACGGGCGCGAAGCCGCCAAGCTGGCGATCAAGGCCGGCATCGACATGAGCATGAACGACTCGCTGTACGGCAAGGAATTGCCGGGGCTGCTCAAGTCCGGTGAGATCGAGCAAAGCGACATCGACAACGCCGTACGCGAAGTGCTCGGCGCCAAGTACGACATGGGCCTGTTCAAGGACCCGTACCTGCGCATCGGCAAGGCCGAGGATGACCCGGCCGACACCTACGCCGACAGCCGCCTGCACCGCGCCGAAGCCCGCGATATCGCGCGTCGCAGCCTGGTATTGCTGAAAAACCAGAACAACACCCTGCCACTGAAAAAATCCGCGACCATCGCCCTGGTCGGCCCGTTGGCCAAGGCGCCGATCGACATGATGGGCAGTTGGGCCGCTGCCGGTAAGCCGGAACAGTCGGTAACCCTGCTCGACGGTTTGAATGCGGTGATCGGCGAGAAAGGCAAGATCATCTACGCCCGTGGCGCCAACATCACCAACGACAAGGCCGTGGTCGACTACCTCAACTTCCTCAACTTCGATGCCCCGGAAGTGGTGGATGACAAGCGTGCGCCCCAGGTGCTGATCGATGAAGCCGTCAAAGCAGCCAAGGATGCCGACGTGATCGTCGCCGCCGTGGGCGAGTCCCGTGGCATGTCCCACGAGTCGTCGAGCCGCACCGACCTGAACATCCCGCAGAGCCAGCGCGACCTGATCAAGGCGCTGAAGGCCACCGGCAAGCCGCTGGTACTGGTGCTGATGAACGGTCGCCCGCTGTCGATTCTGGAAGAGAACCAACAGGCCGACGCGATCCTGGAAACCTGGTTCGCCGGCACCGAAGGCGGCAACGCCATCGCCGATGTGCTGTTCGGCGACTACAACCCGTCGGGCAAACTGCCAATCACTTTCCCACGCTCCGTGGGGCAGATTCCGACCTACTACAACCACCTGACCATCGGCCGGCCGTTCACCCCAGGCAAGCCGGGCAACTACACCTCGCAATACTTCGATGACACCACCGGGCCGCTGTTCCCGTTTGGGTATGGCCTGAGCTACACCACCTTCAGCCTGTCGGACATGGCGCTGTCGTCCACCACGCTGAACAAGACCGGCAAGCTCGACGCCAGCGTCACCGTGCAGAACACCGGCAAGGTCGACGGCGAAACCGTGGTGCAGTTGTATATCCAGGACGTGGCCGGCTCGATGATCCGCCCGATCAAGGAGCTGAAGAACTTCCAGAAGGTCATGCTCAAGGCTGGGGAAGAGCGCACCTTGCACTTCACCATCACCGAGGAAGACTTGAAGTTCTACAACACCCAGCTCAAGTTCGCGGCGGAACCGGGTGAGTTCAATGTGCAGATCGGGCTGGATTCCCAGGATGTGCAACAGCAGACGTTCGAACTGTTGTAACAGCTGGCTGTTAGCTGCGAGCTTCAAGCTTCAAGCTGCAAGAGAGAGCAGTTCTGCTTTAACTTGCAGCTTGTAGCTTGTAGCTTGTAGCTTGTAGCTTGTAGCTTGTAGCTTGTAGCTTGCAGCTGTTTCTAACTCCTTCTGTCAAGAAGGTTCACCACCAACCGATCAATCCAGCCCCACACTCGCTGCTTTACCCGCCGCCACAATGGCCGCGCCTTCCACGCTTCCAGGCTGACCAGCTGGCTCTGGGCAAAATCCGCGGTAAAACTCGCCACCACCGCCTGCGTCAATTGCGGGTCCAACGCTTCAAGGTTGGCTTCCAGGTTGAAGCGCAGGTTCCAGTGATCGAAGTTGCACGAGCCGATGCTCACCCAGTCATCCACCAGCACCATCTTCAGGTGCAAAAAGCACGGCTGGTATTCAAAGATCTGCACGCCCGAGCGCAACAAACGCGGGTAATAACGATGCCCGGCATAACGCACGGACGGGTGATCGGTGCGTGGGCCGGTCAGCAGCAAACGCACATCCACCCCGCGCCCAGCCGCCCGGCGCAAGGCACGGCGCACGCCCCAGGTGGGCAGGAAATACGGCGTGGCCAGCCAGATTCGCGTCTTGCTGTTGTTGAGTGCACGGATCAGCGATTGCAGGATGTCGCGGTGCTGACGGGCGTCGGCATACGCGACGCGGCCCAGACCCGGCCCGGTCGCCGGCACTTTGGGCAAGCGCGGCAAACCGAAATGGGTGGCGGGCTTCCACTCCCGGCGCGCCCCGTTGGCGTGCCATTGGCGGTCGAACAGCGCCTGCCAGTCCTGCACCAGGGGGCCGCTGATTTGCACCATCACTTCGTGCCATTCGGCGTTGTCTTCGCCCGGCGTCCAGAATTCATCGGTGACGCCGGTGCCGCCGACCACGGCGATGTCCTGGTCGATGAGCAGCAGCTTACGGTGGTCGCGGTACAGATTACGCATCCAACGGCGCCAGCTCAGGCGATTGTAGAAACGCAGCGTCACACCGGCATCGGTCAAACGCTTGCGCAGCCCCAGGGTAAAGGCGAGGCTGCCGTAGTCATCGAACAGGCAACGCACCTGCACGCCGCGTTCGGCGGCCAGCACCAGCGCCTGCACCATGGCTTCGGCGCAAGCGCCCGCCTCCACCAGGTACAACTCCAGATCCACCTGGCGCTCAGCGCGGGCAATGCCCACCAGCATCTGGGGGAAGAAATTCGGTCCGTCGATCAACAACTCGAAACGGTTGGCGCTGCGCCATGGGAACACTGCGCCGCTCACGTCAGCGCGCCGTAAAAATCAGCACCGCACCCACCGGCACCGACAAACTGATCGACTTGAGCCCCGCGGCTTCACGCAATCCCGCCACACCCGGCGCCAGGTCGAAATCCTCGGCGTGCAATACCACGGGCTCCAGGGTCACTACCTGGAAGCGCCGATCATCCAGGCGCGTGGCCAGCAATTCGGCGCTGTAGGTCTGGGTCTTGCCGTGCAAGGTCACGCTCAGCGGCAGGCGCAACTCCAACTGCGCGCCGGGGGCCAGGTCATTGATGGGTTGCAGGTTGATCTGTGCACTGATCAGCGCATCGGGAAACGTCTTGATCTCGAACAGCTGGTTGCGCATGCGCTCGTCACGCAAGGGGATGCCACTGTTGACCGAGTCCAACTCCACTTCCACCTGCGCCGCGCCCTTGCTGTCGACTTTGCCGTGCAGCACCAGGAAGCGATGGACTTCAGCGATCTCGGTGTTTTTGGTGGTGACGAACGACAGCCGCGAGGATTCGTTATCCAGGTACCAATCGGCCTGGGCGGGGATAGCGGCGCAGGTCAGTAACGTGAAGGCCAGAAGTTTGACATTGAACATAAAGACTCGTGGGGCAAAAAACCTGCACGAACCTTAAGCGCATGTCAGGAACGGCGCAAATCCAAATGTGGGAGGCGGCTTGCCGGGTCAGGGTGTCAGGCGGCAGCCCTGGCGCTCCCCCAGCCACCTTGCAGTGTGCGTGCGTCCTAATCCGCTCGCGGTGACCTCACTGCGCTCCGGGTTATCGCTGAATGCACTGGTCGGCACGTACTGCTTCACATAACCCCGGCAATAGTCGGCTGGATTGTTCGCCACATAGCGGCACGAGCAGTACTCCTTGGCCGTGTACGCGGCGATGATGTCGGGGAAGGCTTGCAGGTTGACGCGCTCGTGCCAAATCCAGCCCGACAGGGCGAGCAACAGCACCACAAAAAGGCTGGTAAACGGCCGGCGACGGATCATGGCTGCACCGCCGCGAGCACGCGTCTGAGCAGTTCGTTGTGTTGGTAGCTGCCGTCGCGATCATCGCCGTAACGCACGATCACCAGGTGTTCGGCGGGCATCACGTACAGCGCCTGGCCCCAGTGGCCAAGGGCGGCGAACGTGTCAGCCGGGGCGGCGGGCCAGGGTCGCGGGGTACCTTGGTTCAGCCACCAATGACCGCCGGGCACGGCTTCGTCCTGGCCTGCCTTGTATTTGTCGAAAGGCTGGCGGTTGAAGGCGACCCAGTCTTCTGGCAGCAATTGTTGCTCGCCCCACCGACCGTTGCGCGCCATCAGCAAACCGACGCGGGCCAAGTCGCGTGCAGTCAGGTAGGCATAGGACGAGGCGACAAAGGTTTCATCGGCATCGGTTTCCCACGTGGCATTGCGAATGCCCAGCGGTTTGAACAGCGCATCCCACGGGTAGCTGATGTAAGCCTTGTGCCCGAGCATGCCTTTGAGTGCGGCGGATAAAATATTGCTGTCACCGCTGGAATAACGGAAAGCCTGGCCCGGCGCGCAGAACGATCCGGTGTTGGCGGCGAACTCGGCCATGTCGGCGTGACCACGGGTATAGAGCATCGCCACCACCGAGGATTTCAGCGGGGCGAATTCATAGTCCTCCTGCCAGTCCAGGCCTGAAGCCCAGTGCAGCAGGTCGGCCATGGTTACCGTGGGATGTTGCTTCATCGGCGGGTAAAAACGCCACACAGGGTCAGTCAGTTTGAAGCGATTATCGCCGTAGGCTATGCCCAGCACGGTGGCCATCAGACTCTTGCTGATGGACCAGGTCAGGTGCGGCGTGTCGGCGGTGGTGGGCGCGGCGTAGCGTTCATAGACGACCTGGCCGTCGCGGATCACCAGCAGCGCATCGGTGCGAATACCTTGGCGGGTGGCATCGTCACGCGGCGGGAACGCGTAGGCGTCCAGGGCTTCGACGGCAGGCCCGGCGAGCGGCGTGCCCTTGGCCCAGTCCTTGTCTGGCCAGGTGTCGGCATGGGCGGTAACGGTGACGAACAGCAGGGCAACGCACAACAGGCCTCTTACCATGGACGCAGACTCAATGAGGCATTCAAGCCCGCGAGCCTAGCCGAGGGTGATGACAGATTGGCGACAGAGGGGCTGTCATCCAAGCGTCACCATAACTTCATGGAGATGACACCGGGGCTACATAGCCTGACTTTGGACAACAAAGTCGACCGGCCGAAACGTGGCCGGCACTCGGAGACTCGCCATGACTCAGATCGCCCGCATCAGCGACACCGGCAATGAACGCCGCCTGCAAGCCGAACGCCTGGTTGGCGCACAAGCATTGCAGGAAGCCCAGGCCCTGCGGTTCAACGTGTTCAGCGGCGAGTTCAACGCCAAGCTGAAAGGCGCGGAACACGGCCTGGACATGGATGACTATGATGTTCACTGCAGCCACATCGGCGTGCGGGATTTGAACAGTGGTCGACTCGTCGCCACCACCCGCTTGCTCGACCATCAGGCCGCCAGCACCTTGGGCCGGTTCTACAGTGAAGAAGAGTTCAGCCTGCATGGCTTGCTGCATCTGCAGGGCCCGATCCTGGAAATCGGCCGCACCTGCGTCGATCCGGCCTACCGCAACGGCGGCACCATCGCCGTGCTGTGGGGCGAATTGGCCGAAGTGCTCAACCAGGGCGGCTACAGCTATCTGATGGGCTGCGCGAGCATCCCCATGCACGATGGCGGCATCCAGGCCCACGCGATCATGCAGCGACTGCGCGAACGCTATCTGTGCAACGAACACTTGCGCGCCGAACCGAAAAAGCCGCTGCCGGCGCTGGACCTGCCGTCCAACGTGATCGCCGAAATGCCGCCGCTGCTCAAGGCCTACATGCGCCTGGGTGCGAAGATCTGCGGCGAGCCTTGCTGGGATGAAGATTTCCAGGTGGCCGACGTGTTCATCCTGCTCAAGCGCGATAATTTGTGCCCGCGTTATGCGCGCCACTTCAAGGCGGCCATGTGATGAGCCGTTTGCGCGTATACGGGCGCATCGCCCGCGTGCTGGTGGTGGTGGCGCTGGGCTTGAGCATGGCCAGTGTGTTTGGCGTGTTCGAGCGTCTGGGCATCGCCAACTCGATGGTGCGGCGCCAGCGTTGGTCGCGGTTTTTTATGGCGCGACTGACCAACGCCCTGCCCTTTCGCGTGACGGTGCACGGTGAGTTGCCGACGCAGCCGATGCTGTGGGTGAGCAATCACGTGTCCTGGACGGACATTCCGCTGCTGGGTGCGGTGGCGCCGATGTCGTTCCTGTCCAAGGCCGAAGTGCGCACCTGGCCGGTGGCGGGATGGTTGGCGGCCAAGGCCGGCAGCCTGTTTATCCGCCGTGGCTCAGGCGACAGCCAGTTGATCCGCAAGCAGATGACCCGCCATCTGGAGCAACAGCACCCGCTGCTGATGTTCCCGGAAGGCACCACCACCGACGGGCGCAGCCTGCGCACCTTTCACGGGCGCTTGCTGGCCAGTGCGATTGATGCGGATGTGGCACTGCAACCGGTGGCGATTCGTTACCTGCGCGACGGGCAAGTAGACCCGCTGGCACCGTTTATTGGCGATGACGATTTGCTCTCGCACCTGATGCGTCTGTTCGCCAATGATCAGGGTGATGTGCAAATCCACGTGCTCCAGCCGATTGCGTGCGCCGGGCAGGAACGCGCGGCGCTGGCGTATCAGGCGCAGCAGGCGGTGCAGAAGGCGTTGTTTGGGCCGGTGCCGGAGGCTGAACACGCGGATGCTCGACCTGCATTCGCCGCCTGATATGAGCTAAACACTGTTCCAATGTGGGAGGGGGCTTGCCCCCGATAGCGGTGTATCAGTCAGCTCATCTATAACTGACCCACTGCTATCGGGGGCAAGCCCCCTCCCACATTTAAACCCCACTAATCAGTTGGGCTTGTGAAAAGGCTTGCAACTGCGGGTAGAACAGCCGGAAGTCTTCACTCAGCGGCTCATAGAGTTCTCGCAACTCCCGCATCGCCTGCCCCAATTCCTCCGGCTGCGTCAGCCGCCGCGAAATCCCGCGCAACACCTGCTCCATCACCTCGAACTCACGGTACGAACCCAACCAATCATCCGCCGCCATATACGGCGCAATCTGCGCCAGCCGCCCCGGCAACTGCGGTTCGGCCGCGAGCACGCGGTACACCTGCGAGGTGAAGAGTTCCAGCGGCTGGTCGGCATACAGCGCCCAATCCCGCGCCAGGCAATGATCGAAAAACACGTCGAGGACGATGCCCGCATAACGCCTGCGCGTGAGGCTGAAACGCGACAACGCCTCCCCCACCAGCGGGTGGCTGTCGGTGAAGCGGTCAATGGAGCGATGCAGCTGGATCGCCGACTCGATTTGCGGGCTGAACTGCCCTTGCAGGCGACCTTTGACGAAATCGCCATAGAGGCTGCCCAGCAGTTGTGCAGGAAGTTGGCCGCCCAGGTGCAGATGTGCGAGATAATTCATGGCGCGCAGTCTAGCACTGCCGTCAACGCATCGTTATAACCCGATATACCGATTTAGCCTGACCTCAGACCAAAATCATATTGGTATATCGGGATACAACGATTTAAGGTTCGCCTCATCGCGATATAACGCTTTACGACACCGAGCACCTGCCATGTCCATCGACCTCGACGAAATAATAAAAGCCCTGGCGCACCCAGTACGACGAGACATCCTCACCTGGCTCAAAGACCCGAAAGTGCAATTCCCCGAGCAACTGCACAACCACGAATACGGCATCTGCGCCGGGCAGATCGACCAGCGCTGCGGCTTGTCCCAGTCGACCGTGTCGGCCCATCTGGCCACCTTGCAACGGGCGGGTTTGATCAGCAGCCAGAAGGCCGGGCAGTGGCACTTTTTCAAACGCAACGAGGAAACCATCCAGGCCTTCCTCGCGGCGCTCACCACCGAACTCAGCGCTGACGACAACGCAGCGCTGTAACAAGGAAACGATAATGCCCCTCTCGCTACTCATCCTGGCCCTGAGCGCCTTCGCCATCGGCACCACCGAGTTCGTCATCATGGGCCTGTTGCCCGATGTGGCGGCGGACCTCGGTGTGTCGATCGCCGGCGCCGGCTGGCTGGTCACCGGTTACGCCCTGGGCGTGGCCATTGGCGCGCCCTTCATGGCACTGGCCACCGCCAAGCTGCCACGCAAGGCCGCGCTGGTAGCGTTGATGGGTATCTTTATCGTCGGCAACCTGCTCTGCGCCCTGGCCAGTGACTACAACGTGCTGATGTTCGCCCGTGTGGTCACCGCGCTGTGCCACGGTGCGTTCTTCGGGATCGGTTCGGTGGTGGCGGCCAACCTGGTGCCCGCCAACAAACGGGCGTCGGCCGTGGCCTTGATGTTCACCGGCTTGACCCTGGCCAACGTGCTCGGTGTACCGCTGGGTACTGCGCTGGGCCAGGAAGCCGGCTGGCGCTCGACCTTCTGGGCGGTGACGCTGATTGGTGTAGTGGCGCTGATCGGCCTGATCCGCTTCCTGCCGGCCAAGCGCGACGAAGAAAAACTCGACATGCGTGCCGAACTGGCGGCCCTCAAAGGCGCCGGGATCTGGTTATCACTGGGCATGACCGCGCTGTTCGCCGCGTCCATGTTCACCCTCTTCACCTATGTGGCGCCGCTGCTCGGGGATGTCACCGGCGTGTCGCCCAAAGGCGTGACCTGGACGCTGCTGCTGATCGGCCTGGGCCTCACGGTGGGCAACATCATTGGCGGCAAGCTGGCGGACAAGCGTCTGGCCGCGACCTTGATCGGTGTGTTTATCAGCATGGCGGTGGTGTCCACCGCGCTGACCTGGACCAGCGTCGCGGTGATCCCGACTGAAATCACCCTGTTCCTGTGGGCCACCGCGTCGTTTGCTGCCGTACCCGCGTTGCAGATCAACGTGGTGACCTTCGGCAAAGCCGCGCCAAACCTGGTGTCCACCTTGAACATCGGCGCCTTCAATATCGGCAACGCCCTCGGTGCCTGGGTCGGCGGCAGTGTGATTGCCCACGGCTTCGGCCTGACCAGCGTGCCATTGGCGGCAGCAGCCCTGGCCATCCTTGCGCTGGTAGTGACCCTGATTACTTTCCGTCAGAGCGGCGATGCCGACCTGGCCCCTGCGACCAACTGATCAACTTCAAAGAGAAAGGTGTTTTCCCATGACGACTATTTTCGATCCGATCACACTGGGCGACCTGGAACTGTCGAACCGCATCATCATGGCGCCGCTGACCCGCTGCCGCGCCGATGAGGGCCGCGTACCCAACGCGCTGATGGCCGAGTACTACGTGCAACGTGCGTCCGCCGGGCTGATTCTCAGCGAAGCCACCTCCGTGACGCCGCTGGGCGTGGGCTACCCGGACACCCCAGGCATCTGGTCCAACGACCAGGTGCGCGGCTGGGCCAACGTCACCAAGGCGATTCATGGCGCGGGCGGCAAGATCTTCCTGCAACTGTGGCATGTGGGCCGCATCTCCCACGAGTCCTACCTGAACGGCGAAACTCCGGTGGCACCGAGCGCAATCCAGCCCAAGGGCCACGTCAGCCTGGTACGCCCACTGGCTGACTACCCGACCCCACGCGCCCTGGAAACTGCAGAAATCGCCGACATCATCGACGCCTACCGCACCGGTGCCGAGAATGCCAAGGCCGCAGGTTTTGACGGCGTGGAAATTCACGGTGCCAACGGCTACCTGCTCGACCAGTTCCTGCAAAGCAGCACCAACCAGCGCACCGACAACTATGGCGGTTCCCTGGAAAACCGTGCGCGCCTGCTGCTGGAAGTGACCGACGCGGCCATCGAAGTCTGGGGCGCCGGCCGTGTGGGCGTGCATTTGGCACCGCGTGCCGACTCCCATGACATGGGCGACGATAACCTGGCAGAAACCTTCACCTACGTCGCCAGCGAATTGGGCAAACGTGGCATCGCGTTTATCTGCTCCCGTGAAAAGGAAGGCGCGGACAGCCTCGGTCCACAACTGAAGAAAGCCTTCGGCGGCGTGTACATCGCCAACGAACGCTTTACCAAGGCCAGCGCCAACGCTTGGCTGGCGGCAGGCAAAGCGGATGCGGTGGCCTGGGGGGTGCCGTTCATTGCCAACCCGGACCTGCCGGCGCGCCTGAAGGCCGACGCGCCGCTCAACGAAGCACGTCCGGACACCTTCTACGGCAAGGGCCCGGTCGGCTACATCGATTACCCGACCCTGGCGCTGTAATCGCCTTAAACGCAAAAACAAATGTGGGAGGTGCCCCCGATGGCAGTGCATCAGTCACTATATGTGTCGACTGACCCATTGCTATCGGGGGCAAGCCCCCTCCCACATTTTTGACCGCATGCTTCACGTAGGCTACATCGCTTCACAGAACCGCAACAAAATCCCTACAAAATACTTAGGCGGCTACCTATCAACCGCCCTCCAGCCCGTATATAAAGTCACCCCACCAATCAGGCAGAAGGACGATTGACTGTCCTTAGGCTTTACTGTTGACACACCCTGATGCAATTACGCATTTTGTTTCAATTGCGCAGGCTTGGGCTCAGACGCAGCATGTCTAGCCCTGCGTCTACCCAGCGTTCCGCTTCCTGATGCAATTGGAAGCTGTCGGGGACCAACAGCCATTGGCCAATCAGCCCGTTGATGTAGGCATGAATGCACACGGCGCCGCGGGTGGTGTCGAGGTTTTCCGGAAGTTGCCCGCGATGCACCGCGTTACGCAGGGTCAGGCTAATGCGCAGATTGCATTCCAGGCTGTGGGTCTGGCGCTGGCGGCGCATGTCGCACATTTCATCGGTGAATTCGCACTTATGAAACAGGATCTCATTGATGCGCCGGGTTTTCGGGTCCAGGGCCACTTGATGAAACAAATGAATCAGCAGCTTGCGCATGCAGCCCAGCGGGTCGAGTTCGTCCTCGCTTTCACTGGCCCTGGCCAATTCATCCAGCGGCTCATGCAAGGTGTCGAGCAGCGCCTGCAACAGATCGGATTTATTGCTGAAGTGCCAGTAAATGGCGCCCCGCGTCACACCGGCCAGCGCGGCGATGTCCGCCAGCGTCGTGCGTGCAACGCCGCGATCGTAAAAGGCTTGCTCGGCGGCTTGAAGAATTTGGCTGCGCGTTTCTTGAGCTTCCTCTTTAGTGCGACGAACCATGGCAGTAGAACCTCAATCAGGACACTTGAGACTATCGTTAACGCAACGTTAATAGACGCGAACGATCATCTGAATATTTGTGGGACGACACCGTCATGGGTGCCGAACGTAATGGAATCGAGGCTTCGGGCGTTGCTTTGTCAACATTCCACGCAGCCTGTCAAGAGTTTACAAACAACCATGAACGTAAGTATATTGCGTAGCAAGCTACTTATCTACTCACGGCTTGTTTTTTACCCTTCCACCCTTCTTGTGCGCACCCTGCGCGCCTGACCCGAGGATCTTCATGCAACTTAAGCCAGCTGTTACCGCTCTGGTCACTGCCGTCGCCCTGGCATCGCTGCTCAGCGGATGTAAAAAGGAAGAAGCGGCTCCGCCCGCTCAAACCCCTCAGGTCGGCGTGGTCACCATTCAACCGCAAGCCTATACCCTGACGTCCGAGCTGCCAGGCCGTACCACCGCCTACCGCATCGCGGAAGTTCGTCCTCAGGTCAATGGCATTATCCTCAAGCGCCTGTACAAAGAAGGCGCCGACGTGAAGGAAGGCCAGCAGCTTTACCAGATCGACCCGTCGGTCTATGAAGCCACCCTGAAAAGCGCACAAGCGACGCTGACCCAGACCAAGTCGATCACCGATCGCTACAAGCAGTTGGTCGATGAACAAGCCGTCAGCCGTCAGGAATACGACACCGCCGTCGCTAACCGCATGACTGCCGAAGCAAACGTTCAAACGGCCCAGATCAACGTGCGCTACACCAAGGTGTACGCGCCGATTTCCGGGCGTATTGGTCGTTCTGCCGTCACCGAAGGTGCGCTGGTCAGCAATGGCCAGACCGATGCCATGGCCGTGATCCAGCAACTGGACCCCATTTACGTCGACGTCACGCAGTCTTCCGCTGAAATGCTGAAACTGCGCCGCGACCTGGAAAGCGGCCAACTGGAAAAAGCCGGCGCCAATGCAGCCAAGGTCAAGCTGACCCTGGAAGACGGCAGCGACTACGGCCAGGACGGCAAGCTGGAGTTCTCCGAAGTGTCGGTCGACCAGACCACCGGTTCCGTGACCCTGCGCGCCGTGTTCCCCAACCCTGACCACACCCTGCTGCCGGGCATGTTTGTTCACGCCCAACTGCAAGCCGGTGTGAACAGCAAGGCGATCCTGGCACCTCAGCAAGGCGTGACCCGTGACATCAAGGGCATCCCGACCGCGCTGGTGGTGAACAAGGACAACAAGGTCGAGCAACGCACCCTGGTGGCCAACCGTACCGACGGCGCCTACTGGCTGGTGGAAAAAGGCCTGAACGCCGGTGACCGCGTGATCACCGAAGGCCTGCAATTCATCAAGCCGGGCATCGAAGTCAAGGTCAAGGACGCTGACAACGCCAAGCCTGCCGGTTCCGCCGCTGCTCCTGCTGCCGCGCCTGGCCAGGGGGAGTAACCCATGTCGAAATTTTTTATCGACCGTCCCATTTTCGCCTGGGTAATTGCCCTGGTGATCATGCTGGTCGGGGCACTGTCGATCCTGAAGTTGCCCATCAACCAATACCCGGCCATCGCGCCAACTGCCATCGACATCCAGGTGACCTACCCAGGCGCGTCCGCACAAACCGTGCAGGACACCGTGGTGCAGGTCATCGAGCAACAGCTCAACGGTATCGACAACCTGCGTTATGTCGCCTCGGACAGTAACTCCGACGGCAGCATGACCATCACCGCGACCTTCAACCAGGGTACCAACCCGGACATCGCCCAGGTCCAGGTGCAGAACAAGCTGAACCTGGCCACCCCACTGCTGCCGCAAGAAGTGCAACAGCAGGGTATCCGCGTGACCAAGTCGGTGAAGAACTTCCTGATGGTGATCGGTCTGGTGTCGGAAGACGGCAGCATGACCAAGGACGACCTTTCCAACTACATCGTGTCCAACATCCAGGACCCGATCTCGCGTACCGCGGGTGTCGGTGACTTCCAGGTGTTCGGCTCGCAGTACGCCATGCGTATCTGGCTGGACCCGGGCAAGCTGAACAACTACCAGTTGACCCCGGTCGACGTCAGCAGCGCCATCTCGGCACAGAACGTACAGGTGGCCACCGGCCAACTGGGCGGCCTGCCTGCCCTGCCCGGCACTCAACTGAACGCGACCATCATCGGCAAGACCCGCCTGCAAACCGCAGAAGAGTTCGGCAAGATCCTGATGAAGGTCAACGCCGACGGCTCGCAGGTGCGTCTGCGTGACATCGCGCGTATCGAACTGGGCGGCCAGAACTACAGCATCAGTGCACAGTTCAACGGCAAGCCGGCTTCCGGTATGGCGATCAAGCTGGCCTCGGGCGCCAACGCCCTGGACACCGCCAAGGCGATCCGTGCGACCGTGGCGTCCCTGGAACCGTTCTTCCCGCCAGGCATGAAGGCGGTGGTGCCGTATGACACCACGCCTGTTGTGACCGAATCGATCTCCGGTGTGGTGCACACCCTGGTCGAAGCGATCGTGCTGGTGTTCCTGGTGATGTTCCTGTTCCTGCAGAACTTCCGCGCCACCATCATCACCACCATGACCGTACCGGTGGTATTGCTGGGCACCTTCGGGATCCTGGCGGCGTTCGGTTTCACCATCAACACCCTGACCATGTTCGGTATGATCCTGGCCATCGGCTTGCTGGTGGACGATGCCATCGTCGTGGTGGAAAACGTCGAGCGGGTCATGGCCGAGGAACACCTGTCGCCGAAAGAGGCAACGGTCAAGTCCATGGGCCAGATCCAGGGCGCCCTGGTGGGTATTGCCCTGGTGCTGTCGGCGGTACTGCTGCCGATGGCGTTCTTCGGCGGTTCCACCGGTGTGATCTACAAACAGTTCTCCATCACCATCGTTTCGGCCATGGCGTTGTCGGTACTGGTTGCCCTGATCTTCACCCCGGCGCTCTGCGCCACCATGCTCAAGCCCATCGATCCTGAGAAGCACGGCCAACCCAAGCGTGGTTTCTTCGGCTGGTTCAACCGCACCTTCGACCGTGGCGTCATCAGCTACGAGCGCGGCGTGGGCAACATGATCAAGCACAAATTCCCTGCGTTCTTTGTGTACCTGATCATTGTCGTCGGCATGATCTGGCTGTTCACCCGCATTCCAAGCGCGTTCCTGCCCGAGGAAGACCAGGGTGTGATCTTTGCCCAGGTGCAGACCCCGGTCGGTTCGTCGTCTGAACGTACGCAAAAAGTCATCGACGACATGCGTGCCTTCCTGCTCAACGACAAGGAAGGCGAGCCAGGCGAAGGCAAGGCTGTGAAGTCGGTGTTTACCGTCAACGGCTTCAACTTCGCCGGCCGTGGCCAGAGCTCGGGCCTTGCGTTCGTGATGCTCAAGCCGTGGGATGAGCGTGACGCGTCCATGTCGGTATTCGAAGTGGCCAAGCGTGCCCAGGGTTACTTCTTCGGGGCCTTCAAGGACGCCATGGTCTTCGCCATCGTGCCGCCTTCGGTTCTGGAACTGGGTAACGCCACCGGTTTCGACGTGTTCCTGCAAGACCAGGGCGGTGTCGGCCACGAGAAGCTGATGGAGGCGCGTAACCAGTTCCTCGGCATGGCGGCCCAGAGCAAGATCCTGGCCGGTGTGCGCCCTAACGGCGTGAACGATGAGCCGCAGTACGAGCTTACCGTCGACGACGAGAAGGCCAGCGCCCAAGGTATTACGCTGTCGAGCATCAACCAGACCCTGGCGATTGCCCTGGGTGGCAGCTACGTCAACGACTTCATCGACCGTGGTCGCGTGAAGAAGGTGTACGTGCAGGGCGAGGCCGCTGGCCGCATGTCCCCTGAAGACCTGAACAAGTGGTTCGTGCGCAGCGACTCGGGGAAGATGGTGCCGTTGTCGGCTATCTCGTCGGGCAAGTGGATCTTCGGTTCGCCGAAACTCTCGCGCTACAACGGTGTAGCGGCGATGGAAATCCTCGGTACCCCGGCTCCGGGCTACAGCACCGGTGATGCCATGGCTGAAGTCGAACGCATCGCCAAGCAACTGCCGGCGGGCGTGGGTTATGCCTGGACGGGTCTGTCGTACGAAGAACGTCTGTCCGGCTCCCAGGCACCTGCGCTGTACGCCTTGTCGCTGCTGGTGGTGTTCCTGTGCCTCGCGGCCCTGTACGAAAGCTGGTCGATCCCGATTGCAGTTGTCCTCGTAGTGCCGTTGGGTGTGGTGGGTGCGTTGATCGCCACCAGCATGCGCGGCTTGTCCAACGACGTGTTCTTCCAGGTGGGCTTGTTGGTGACGGTGGGCCTGGCGGCGAAAAACGCCATCCTGATCGTCGAGTTCGCCAAAGAGCTGCATGAACAAGGCAAGGGTATTGTCGAGTCGGCCATCGAAGCGTCCCGCATGCGTCTGCGCCCGATCATCATGACCTCCATGGCGTTCGTCCTCGGCGTACTGCCGCTGGCGATCTCCTCGGGCGCCGGTTCAGGCAGCCAGCACGCCATCGGTACCGGCGTGATTGGCGGTATGATCACGGCCACTGTCCTGGCGATCTTCTGGGTGCCACTGTTCTTTGCAACCGTGTCCGCCGCGGGCGAGCGTAAAAAGACTGAACCTAAGCAAACTCCTAAAGAGGCTGGCCAATGAGCAAGTCGCTACTTTCCCTAGCCGTCACCGCCTTCGTGCTCAGTGGCTGCTCGCTGATACCTGACTACCAGCGCCCCGAAGCGCCGGTGGCGGCACAGTTCCCGCAGGGGCCGGCGTATTCGCCAGCCCAGGCGCCGAACCAGGCTGCTGCCGAGCAGGGCTGGAGGCAGTTTTTCCATGACCCTGCCCTGCAACAGCTGATCAAGACCGCGCTGGAAAACAACCGCGACCTGCGCGTTGCGGCGCTGAACATCGATGCCTACGCCGCGCAGTACCAGATCCAGCGCGCCGACCTGTTCCCGGCCGTCTCGGCCACGGGCAGCGGCAGCCGTTCGCGTACACCGGCCAAGCTGTCGCAGACCGGTGAGGCAACCATCGCCAGCCAATACTCGGCAGGCTTGGGGATCAGCTCCTACGAGCTGGACCTGTTCGGTCGTGTCCGCAGCCTGAGTGAAGAAGCGCTGCAGAAATACTTCGCGACCGAAGAAGCGCGTCGCAGCACCCAGATCAGCCTGGTGGCCAGTGTGGCCAACGCCTACCTGACCTGGCAGGCCGACAAGGAGCTGCTCAAGCTCACCCAGGACACCCTGGGCGCGTTCGAGCAGAGCTTCAAACTGACCTCGCGCAGCAACGAAGTCGGCGTGGCCTCGGCCCTCGACCTGAGCCAGGCGCGCACCTCGGTGGAAAATGCCCGCGTGCAACTGGCGCGTTACACCCGCCAGGTGGCCCAGGACGAAAACAACCTGACCCTGCTGCTGGGCACCGGCCTGCCGGCAAATATCGCCAGCAAGCCGCTGTCGGATGACCTGCTCAGCGACGTGCCGGCCGGGTTGCCATCGGACCTGCTGCAACGTCGTCCAGACATCGTGCAGGCCGAGTACAACCTGAAGGCGGCCAACGCCAACATCGGCGCGGCCCGTGCCGCGTTCTTCCCGAGCATCACCCTGACGGCCAGTGCTGGCACCGCCAGCCCAACCTTGGGCGGCCTGTTCAAAGGCGGTTCGGGCACCTGGTCGTTTGCACCGCAGATCAACATCCCGATCTTCAACGCCGGTAGCCTGCGCGCCAGCCTGGACTACTCGAAGATCCAGAAAGAGATCAACGTGGCAACTTACGAGAAGGCCATCCAGACCGGCTTCCAGGAAGTCTCCGACGGCCTCGCCGCCCGTGAGACCTACAAGCAGCAACTGGACGCCCAGCGCGGTTTCGTCGAGGCCAACCAGGATTACTACCGCCTGGCTGAGCGTCGCTACCGCATTGGTGTCGACAGCAACCTGACCTTCCTCGACGCCCAGCGCCAGCTGTTCAGTGCCCAGCAATCGCTGATCACCGACCGCCTGGCGCAGTTGACCAGCGAGGTCACCCTGTACAAGGCCCTCGGCGGTGGCTGGAACGAGCAGACGGCGAAGAATGAGCCGTTGAAAGAAGAAGCGCCGGCGTTGAAGTTGTTCTGATCACGCTGCAGTAAAGAAAAAACCGCCTCCCCTACAGGAGGCGGTTTTTTTATGTCCCGGTATCTGGAAAGTCGCGTTTTACAGGTTGTAATGCCTACGTTAAGCGCCCATTCACTTGAACCTGAAACGCATTACTACTGATTTCATACTTGATCTCTTTACCGTCCGAGCCACGAGCAGTGACTGAAAACTCAAACTCACCCATAAACCAAAACCCTTCCTCTGAATCTTCAGTACGCCTGACACGAAACCGGCCCACGGGGTCGGAAACACCCTGTGAGAACTCCGGCGGCATCCAAAAAAACGTTTCAACGCCATTCGGCGGCCCATCGGGCCCTGTGATCGGATAGTCAGTAAACGCCTGCAGATCACGCCCTTGAAACTCCAGGCTCGCACGATCACCACCGTGACGCGGCGTGCACTTTATAAAATAAGTCGAATCCGGGTATCTCTCGAAAAATACATCACCCAGATCGATGGCCTCATAACGGCCATCGTGCCTGACGGCGACCTCGCAGAAATTGGGTACCTTGGTTTCCCCTTCTTGATCGCCATCGACTGCTGGGTGTGAAGGTACGAACCTGCCTTCCGCTGCGGGACCTTGTGCCATGGCTGATGTGAGTTCAAGGACCTGGCACACAACTTCCATTTCGCCCTCTTCAGCCGACTCGAAACAAAGCGAGAACCGCATGCCTATATCTAGAGTGCCGTCCCTGCATTCAAGCCGGTCAACGGTCAGCATCCCTGAATAGTGCTCCGGGGAATATCCGACGTATTCTTCCAGGGCAAACGTCGCCCTGACCCCTGGGTCTTGCGGCCCGATCGGATAGGTCTGGCCAGCTTTCACTTCTCTAGCCTCCAGGGTCAGTTCATTTCTGGAACCAGGATTGCCCTCAAGCCCGAACCGTATGAAAAACTGGTAACCCTCGATATAGATCAACTCAAATATGTCAAATACAAGTGGGATTTTCTTTTTCCCCCCAATGATCAGATTCGCCTTGAATACATTCGACGACGTTAAAAACTGGCCCATTTCTGTTCCAAAGCTCATGAGCGTTCCCCTTGAGCATCAATGAAAATACTGCCACCGCCTCGAAAATAGCCGCTTGAAGGCAGGCTATCTACTGTCAACCTTGACAGTAGCCCCCCCACACCCTCCAAACGAAACTGGCGCGTTAAGCCCGCCTTGCGTTCGCTCCAACTTTTCAGGGTAAAATTGGTCACAGATTCTTACAGACCACAGAGGGAGCTTGTCGTAATGATCGTAGGAATCGACCTGGGAACCACCAACAGCCTTGCCGCCGTCTGGCGCGGTGACGCCGCCGAACTGGTGCCCAATGCCCTTGGCCAGTTGCTGACCCCAAGTGTGGTCGGGCTGGATGATCAAGGCCGCGTCCTGGTCGGCCAGGCCGCTAAAGAGCGCCTGCACACCCACCCGCACCTGACCACGTCGTTGTTCAAGCGCTACATGGGCAGCGCCACTGAGGTGCGTCTGGGTGATCGTTCGTTCCGCCCCGAAGAACTCTCGGCGCTGGTGCTCAAGAGCCTCAAGGAGGACATTGAGCGCACCTACGGCCATACCGTCACCGAAGCCGTGATCAGCGTGCCGGCCTACTTCAGCGACGGCCAGCGCAAAGCCACGCGCATCGCCGGTGAACTGGCGGGGCTCAACGTTGAAAAACTGATCAACGAACCCACCGCCGCCGCCCTCGCCTACGGCCTGCATCAGCGCGACAAAGAAACCTCGTTCCTGGTCTTCGACCTCGGCGGCGGCACCTTTGACGTGTCGATCATCGAGCTGTTCGACGGGGTGATGGAAGTGCGCGCCAGCGCCGGCGACAACTTCCTCGGTGGCGAAGACTTCGACACCTTGCTGCTGGAACACTTCGTCGAGAGCCAGCGCAACACCGCCGGTTTTCCACCCACCAACAGCGTACTGCAAGCCCTGCGCCGCGAAGCCGAGCGCGTGCGCAAGGCCCTGGGCCAGGATGACAGCGCCGAGTTCGCCCTGCGGGTCGACGGCCAGCAATGGGTGCAGACCATCACTCAACAGGAAATGGCCAAGCTCTACACGCCGCTGCTGGAACGCCTGCGCGCCCCGATTGAACGCGCGCTGCGCGATGCGCGGATTCGCGTCAGCGACCTCGATGAAATCCTGCTGGTGGGCGGCACCACACGCATGCCGCTGGTACGCAAACTCGCCGCCGGGTTGTTCGGGCGCTTTCCGTCCATCAGCCTTGACCCCGACCAGGTGGTTGCCCACGGCGCTGCGATCCAGGCCGCGCTCAAAGCCCGTTCGGCTGCGCTTGAAGAAGTGGTGCTGACCGACGTGTGCCCCTACACCCTGGGCATCGAAACCTCGAACCAGTACGGCGGCCATATCGAAAGCGGCCATTACCTGCCATTGATCGAACGCAACAGCAGCGTGCCGGTGAGTCGGGTCAAAAGCGTAGTCACGCTGCACGACAACCAGAGCCAGGTGCTGCTGAAGATCTACCAAGGCGAAAGCCGCCTGGTAAAAGACAACATCGAACTGGGCCAACTGGATATCGCGGTGCCCAAGCGCAAGGCCGGTGAAGTCTCGCTGGACGTGCGCTTCACCTACGACAACAACGGTCTGCTGGAAGCCCAGGTGAGCATCCCACTGACCGGCGAGCAGCACTCACTGGTGATCGAGAACAACCCCGGCGTGCTCAGCCCGCAAGAGATTCAGCAACGCCTGCAAGCGCTGGCGCAGTTGAAGGTTCACCCACGCGACCAGCAGGTCAACACGGTGCTGACTGCGCGCCTCGAACGGCTCTATCAGGAAAACCTCGGCGAGCTGCGCGAGCAGCTCGGGCACTGGGCCGCGCACTTCCAGCAGATACTCGACACCCAGGACGAACGCCGCATCCGCGAAGCCCGCAGTGAACTGACCCGGCAATTGGAACAGTTGGACAACGGGTTCTGGCGCTGAGGGAACACGACATGGATTGCTGGAGCCTACTGCAACTGCCTGAGGGCGCCGACGAGCGAACCCTCAAACGCAGCTACGCACGACTGCTCAAAAATTGCCGCCCGGATGACGACGCAGCAGGCTTCCAGCGCCTGCGCGAAGCCTACGAGCAAGCGTTGCGCGAGACGCGCTGGCGAGCCGAGCGCGAGGAAGAAGAACCCGTCGCGCCGGCCTACGGCAACCTGAACGACTTGGCTGAGCTGATGGACATCCACGCCTTCAGCCCTGCCCCGCCCGAAGCGCCCGCACCTGACCCGGCCCGAGCACTGCTTGAGGGTCTCAATGCATACAACCTGCCTGAACGCTGGGTCCTGGCCTCACAGCAAGGTTGCACCGACGCATTCCAGGCCGGCCTGCTGCGCCATTGTTTCCAAACCCCTGGAGAACGCGGCGCGATCGCCGGCTGGGCGGTGCAACAGCTGGACTGGCTGACCCCGTGGCAGAAAGTGGCCATGACACCTTGGCAATCCGACGCGCTGAGCGGCGAGCTGCTGCAAGACTACCGCCGCACCTTGCAGGAACTGCTGGAGCGTAAGGCCGAGCGCGAGTTCATCAGCCAGCTCACGCAGTACAACAACCAGCCCTGGCTGCGCGTATTCGACCTGCAGCAGCAGTGGCAGCGCATCGTGCTGAACCTGCTCCACGACACCCAGTGGAGCGTGCCGCTGTTCGAAAGGGTATGCCAGGCGTTCGGCTGGGACGATCAGAAAGGCGTGTACCCCGAACCGGCGTGGATGTGGCGCGAACTGGTGTCACGCTGCGAACAGGAAAGTTTCTATGCAAACCTGCAAGACAAAGCCCAGGACTTGACCTGGAAATCTGCCGATGCCATGGCTGCGCGACTGCTGCTGACGCCCATGACCCAGACTCAACAGCAGCGGATGACGGCAGCCTTCAGCGATAACGACTGGCACGCCTGCCAGCATCTGGCGCAAGTCCTCGACGGGCGCTACCCGCAACTGCTGGAACGCCTGCCGCAGAGCGACGTGTTTTTCTGGCGCAAATTCCTGCCGCGCCCGGTGTCCCACCAAAGCTGGATCCGTGTCTGGGGCGGCCTGGCCCTGGCCGCCGCACTGGCGATGGCGCCACATACACCATGGGACAAGATGACCGAAGCAGGCCTGGTCGTGGCACTGACCGTTATCCCGGCCTTCCTGGCGATCCGTGGCACTCAGTTATGGGCGGCGCTGACCTCGCGGCTGATCTTGCCGGACCTATGGCTGAGCGAGCGCCTGCTACCGGCACGCTTCAATCCGCATCAGCATTGGCTGGTGTTACGCCACGGCATTCCGCAACTGGGCATGCTGCTGATGGTTGGATTATTGCTGGGGCTGATGGGCATGCTGACGTATGCCGGGATGATACTGATCCATCTCTTGCACCGCCGCCGTATCGGCAGCGTAAGTGAGCACCTCGACCATTATTACCCCTGGTTCAGCGGCCTCCATTGGGGATACTGGAGCCCACTGCAGGTCGGGTTCTTGTTGGTGATGGTCGCCGCCACCCTGTTGTCCCAGCGGTATTTGCCTGAGGTCCCGTGGACCAGCCTGGTCCACCTGATCTGACCACACGAACCCGTGCCGCCGCGATAGGCGCCGGCCCGCCAACTTTCGTTCGATCATCGCCCAAAACCCGCCCTCCCCCACTTTCTTCGCCCCCGCACCGCCCCGCACCATGGCCGCCACCTGCATAACCCCAATAACAACAGGTCCAACGCCATGAGCACGTTCCGTCCCTGCCAGCTCTTGCTGGCCACCGCTGTCGCCAGCCTGGCACTTCCCGTCGTCGCCGAAGAGCACGGCTTCCTGGAAGACGCCAGCGCCAACCTCAACTTGCGCAATTTCTTTATCAACCGCAATTTCACCAACCCGACCAAGACCCAGGGCGGCGCGCAGGAGTGGACGCAGAGTTTCATCCTCGACGCCAAGTCCGGCTTCACCCAAGGCACGGTGGGATTCGGCGTGGATGTGCTGGGGCTGTATTCGTTGAAGCTCGATGGCGGGCGCGGCACCGGCGGCACACAGTTGTTGCCGCTGGATCACGACGGCCGGCCGGCAGATGAGTTCGGACGCCTCGGTGTGGCATTTAAAGCACGTATTTCCAAGACCGAAGTGAAGGTCGGCGAGTGGATGCCGGTGCTGCCGATCCTGCGCTCGGACGACGGCCGTTCCCTGCCGCAAACCCTGCGCGGCGGGCAGATCACGTCCAGGGAAATCGATGGGCTGACCCTCTACGGCGGCCAGTTCCGCGCCAACAGCCCGCGTGACGACAGCAGCATGACCGACCTGTCGATGACCGGCAAAGCCGCCTTCACCTCTGACCGCTTCAACTTCCAGGGCGGCGAATACGCGTTCAACGACAAACGCACCCAGGTCGGCCTGTGGAATGCCCAGCTCAAGGACATCTACAGCCAACAATACGTCAACCTGACCCACAGCCAGCCCCTTGGTGAGTGGACCCTGGGCGCCAACCTCGGGTTCTTCTACGGCAAGGACGACGGCGGTGCCCGCGCAGGCGAGTTGGACAACAAGACCTGGTCCGGCCTGTTCTCCGCCAAGTACGGCGGCAACACCTTCTATGTCGGCCTGCAAAAACTCACCGGCAACAACGCCTGGATGCGCGTCAACGGTACCAGCGGTGGCACCCTGGCCAACGACAGCTACAACTCCAGCTACGACAACGCCCAGGAAAGATCCTGGCAATTGCGCCACGACTACAACTTCGCCGCCCTCGGCGTGCCGGGCCTGACATTGATGAACCGCTATATCAGCGGCAGCAACGTGCACACCGGCACCATCACCGATGGCAAGGAATGGGGTCGCGAAAGCGAATTGGGCTACACCGTGCAAAGCGGCAGCCTGAAAAACCTGACGATGCGCTGGCGCAACTCCAGCATGCGCCGCGACTACAGCAACAACGAGTTTGACGAAAACCGGTTGATCGTCAGTTACCCGATAAGTCTGCTGTAATCCAGCGCCGCACTTGCTGTATGGTGCGCGCCTGCCGCTGCTGATCCGCCCAGCAGCGGCCTCTTTTTCGAGCCCGCGCACACCATGAAATCCTTCGCCATCGCATCCGCCGTGCTGGCCCTGGCCGTGAGCCTCAGTGGCTGCATCGGCGCGCCCGTCGCCCTGACGCCCCAGACGGAACAGCGCCTGCAAGCCCAGGCGCCGATCCGTTTCCTGCTGACCTTCGATGACGGTCCCAGTGCCTCGGGTTACAACAACCCGAGCCGTTCGGTGGTGGCCGACCTGGCGCACAATCCGGTGTTGCCGGGGATCAAGGCGGTGTTCTTTTTACAGACCGAAGCGGCCCGTTCAGGCGGCAGTTCACGGGGTCGCAAGACCATGGAGCGTGAGTACGCGGGCGGGCATATCCTGGCCTTTCACACAGCCACGGCGTTTCATACCAACCATCGCTGGCTGAACAACGCCGAACTGGAAAGCACCCTCGCCCAGGGTTCTGCCGATATCGCCGCGATCACCGGCGCGCCACCGGTGCTGGTGCGCCCGCCGTTCTGGAACTACGACCGCCGCACCTTCGCCGCCTACCAGCGCCATGGCCTGCACGTACTGCTGACGGACTTGAGCGCCAATGACGGCAAGATCTGGGGCTTCAACGGCAGCCCACGCCGCCGCGCCAACCTGTATCGACAGCTGTCGGTGGTGCGCGAACGGATTGCGTTGGGGGAGTTGCCGACGGTGGATGGGGTGATACCGGTGGTGGTGACCTTCCACGACATCAACCGCTACACCGCACGGCATATGCAGGAATACCTGCAGATCCTGCTGGACAGTGCCCAGGTCACCGGCATGAAGACCGCCGCCGAGCCGTTCTATACCGACCATGATGCACTGCAGCGTGCAGCGCTGGCGCGGACGGTCAAGGATGTGAGTGAAACCGTGCACCTGCCAGGGGTATGGAACTGGGTGTGGGATGCTGATTCCCACTGAAACCTGAAGCCTTGTGAAATCAAACAGGTGGAGGGGCTTGCCCCC
>NZ_JADDUM010000145.1 GCF_015163715.1 Pseudomonas cyclaminis | reverse complement strand
CCCCCGATGGCGGTGTACCAGCCAATTTGTAGGTTGCTGACACACTGCTATCGGGGGCAAGCCCCCTCCCACATGGGGTGTATTGCCAGCCTGGCACCGGGGAATTTCGGGCAAAAAAAGAGACCCGAAGGTCTCTTTTTTCACGCGGTTCGAGCCTTACAGGCTGGAAATCCGCGCATGTTGCTCGGCCAACTTGCCCAAAGCCTGTTCCGCTTCAGCCAGTTTGGCGCGTTCTTTGTCGATCACTTCAGCTGGCGCCTTGTCGACGAACGCTGCGTTGGACAGCTTGCCGCCCACTCGCTGCACTTCGCCTTGCAGACGCGCAATTTCCTTGTCGAGGCGGGCCAGTTCGGCGCCCTTGTCGATCAGGCCGGCCATCGGCACCAGCACTTCCATCTCGCCGACCAGTGCGGTGGCGGAAAGCGGAGCTTCGGCGCCGTCAGCCAATACGGTGATCGACTCCAGCTTCGCCAGCTTCTTGAGCAGCGCGTCGTTCTCGCTGAGACGACGCTGGTCTTCGGCACTGGCGTTCTTCACGAACACGGCCAATGGCTTGCCCGGCCCGATGTTCATCTCGGCGCGGATGTTGCGCGTGCCGAGCATCAGGGCCTTGAGCCATTCGATATCGCTTTCGGCGGCTTCATCGATGCGTGCTTCGTTGGCCACCGGCCAAGGCTGCAGCATGATGGTCTTGCCTTCGATACCGGCCAGCGGCGCGAGGCGCTGCCAGATTTCTTCGGTGATGAACGGCATGAACGGATGCGCCAGGCGCAACGCCACTTCCAGCACGCGTACCAAGGTGCGACGGGTGCCGCGCTGGCGTTCAACCGGTGCGTTTTCGTCCCACAGCACGGGCTTGGACAGTTCCAGGTACCAGTCGCAATACTGGTTCCAGATGAACTCGTACAAGGCCTGGGCGGCCAGGTCGAAACGGAACTGGTCGAGCTGGCGGGTCACTTCGGCTTCGGTGCGTTGCAGCTGCGAGATGATCCAGCGGTCAGCCAGGCTCAGCTCGTAGGCTTCGCCGTTCTGGCCGCAGTCTTCGCCTTTATCCAGCACGTAGCGCGCGGCGTTCCAGATCTTGTTGCAGAAGTTGCGATAGCCTTCGACGCGGCCCATGTCGAACTTGATGTCGCGACCGGTGGACGCCAGCGAGCAGAAGGTGAAACGCAGGGCGTCGGTGCCGTAGCTGGCGATACCGTCGGCGAACTCGTCACGGGTCTGCTTCTCGATCTTCTTCGCCAGTTTCGGCTGCATCAGGCCCGAGGTGCGCTTCTGCACCAGGGTTTCCAGGTCGATTCCGTCGATGATATCCAGCGGGTCCAGGACGTTGCCCTTGGACTTGGACATCTTCTGGCCCTGGCCGTCACGCACCAGCCCGTGCACGTACACGGTCTTGAACGGAACCTGCGGCGTGCCGTCCTCGTTCTTCACCAAATGCATGGTCAGCATGATCATCCGGGCAACCCAGAAGAAAATGATGTCGAAACCGGTAACCAGCACGTCGGTGGAGTGGAATTTCTTGAGGAATTCGGTCTGCTGCGGCCAGCCCAGGGTGGAGAACGTCCACAGGCCCGAGCTGAACCAGGTGTCCAGTACGTCGTTGTCCTGTTGCAGCGCGACGTCTGGGCCGAGGTTGTGCTTGGCACGCACTTCGGCTTCGTCGCGGCCTACATAGACCTTGCCCGACTCGTCGTACCAGGCCGGAATGCGGTGGCCCCACCACAGTTGACGGCTGATGCACCAATCCTGGATGTCACGCATCCACGAGAAGTACATGTTTTCGTACTGTTTAGGCACGAACTGGATACGACCATCTTCCACGGCGGCAATCGCAGGCTCAGCCAGCGGCTTGGTGGACACGTACCACTGGTCGGTCAGCCACGGCTCGATGACGGTGCCGGAGCGGTCGCCCTTCGGCACTTTCAGGCCGTGGTCGTCAACGCTCACCAGCAGGCCGGCCGCGTCGAACGCAGCCACGATCTGCTTGCGTGCTTCAAAACGGTCGAGGCCGGCGTATTCAGCCGGGATCTTGCCGTCGATGCTGTCGTTCAGCGTGCCGTCCAGGTTGAACACCTGGCAGGCTGGCAGTACAGCGGCATTTTTATCGAAGATGTTCAGCAGTGGCAGGTTGTGGCGCTTGCCGACTTCGTAGTCGTTGAAATCGTGGGCCGGGGTGATTTTCACGCAGCCGGTGCCGAATTCAGGGTCGCAGTAGTCATCCGCGATGATCGGGATGCGACGGCCAACCAATGGCAGGTCGACGAACTTGCCGATCAGTGCCTGGTAGCGTTCGTCGTTCGGGTTAACCGCGACGGCGGCGTCGCCGAGCATGGTTTCCGGACGGGTGGTGGCGACAATCAGGTAGTCGTTGCCTTCAGCGGTCTTGGCGCCGTCGGCCAGCGGGTACTTGAGGTTCCACAGGAAACCTTTCTCGTCGTGGTTTTCCACTTCGAGGTCCGAAATCGCCGTGTGCAACTTGGTGTCCCAGTTGACCAGGCGCTTGCCACGGTAGATCAGGCCGTCTTCATGCAGGCGCACAAAGGCTTCTTTCACGGACTCGGACAGGCCATCGTCCATGGTGAAGCGCTCGCGGCTCCAGTCGACGGACGAACCCAGGCGACGGATCTGACGGCTGATATTGCCGCCGGACTGGTCTTTCCATTCCCAGATCTTTTCCAGGAATTTCTCACGACCCAGGTCGTGGCGGCTCTGCCCGGTGGCTTCGAGTTGACGCTCGACCAGCATCTGGGTGGCGATGCCCGCGTGGTCGGTGCCTGGTTGCCACAGGGTATTGCGGCCCTGCATGCGGCGGAAACGGATCAACGCATCCATGATCGCATTGTTGAAGCCATGGCCCATGTGCAGGCTGCCAGTGACGTTCGGTGGCGGAATCATGATGGTGTAGGACTCGCCCGCACCTTGCGGAGCGAAATAGTTCTCGGACTCCCAGGTGTTGTACCAGGAAGTTTCAATAGCGTGCGGCTGGTAGGTCTTATCCATGCGCGGCGGGACCCTAGTTGGCATTTATTCAGGAAAGCCGGCAAGTATAAGGGGTGAGGCAGCTGCAAGCTATAAGCTGCAAGCTGCAAGCGGAGCGCAGTGCTCTTACTTGCAGCTTGTAGCTAGTTACTTGTAGCTGCGGCGATCAGCCGTTCCATGCGCGCATCCATCCGGCGCTTGATCTCGGTCTCGATATGCGGGGCAAAGTCGTCGATCACGTCTTGCATGATCAATTGCGCGGCGGCGCGCAGTTCGTTGTCCAGGTGCAGCAGCAGGGCGTCAGGGGTTTTCTCGGCGGCGGCTGCAACGGGTGCAGCTTCTACGACGGGCGGTTCGACCGGAGCCGGGGTGGGTTTGCCGCCCACCATGTCAAATAGCAACGGAATCTGTACCTCGCCGTCGACCGACTCGGTCAGCAGCGGCGGTTGCACGCCATCATCACCCAGCAACTGACGGATCGACTCGAGGTCATCCAGCAGGTGGTCATCTTTTTTTACAGGGTTGGAAGTGTCCATCGTGTGCTCAAAGTCGTTGTAGCCGGTGATCTTGCAAAGGATAGCCCTGTTCGCGGTAGAAACGGAAACTCTCCCGCGCGGCCTGACGAATAGCCGGATCTTCCACCACCACTTCCGCCACCCGGGCGAACGCCTTGGCGAAGGGCGGTACTTTAAGGTCCAGGTTGACCAGCAGGTCATGGTGATCGCCGCAGCTGTCGCCCAAGCCCAGCACTACCAGGCCTTCGGGTTCGGATTCGGCAGGGCCGTGGGGCACGAAGCTTTCACCCTTGAAGCGCCACAGGCGGGCGTCGAGTTCGTCGCGTTGGGCGCCATCGCTGCAATGCAGGTAGATGCGGTGGCCCATGCGCCAGGCTTTTTCGGTGAGTTTGCAGGCAAAGTCCAGGCGCGCGAGCGGGTCGGCGCTGGGCAGTATATAGAAGTCGACTTGGGTCATTTGGGTGTGCAGATACCTTCTTATTTACCACCGGTCATTCACCACCGGGGTGACGATATCATCGTCGCCCCGGCGTCTTCAGGGTCAGGCCTTGGCGCGATCCAGCAGGTACTGGGTCAGCAGAGGTACTGGACGGCCAGTGGCGCCCTTGTCCTTGCCGCCGCTGGTCCACGCGGTGCCGGCGATGTCCAGGTGAGCCCAGTTGAAGTTCTTGGCAAAGCGCGACAGGAAGCAGGCCGCCGTGATGGTGCCGGCTTTCGGGCCGCCGATGTTGGCGATGTCGGCGAACGGGCTGTCCAGTTGCTCCTGATACTCATCGAACAGCGGCAGTTGCCAGGCGCGGTCGTCGGCAGCCTTGCCGGCGCTGAGCAGTTGCTCGATCAACTCGTCGTTGTTGCCCAGCAGGCCCGACGTGTGGGAGCCCAGGGCAACAATGCACGCACCGGTCAGGGTGGCGATGTCGATCACGGCTTGCGGCTTGAAGCGCTCGGCGTAGGTCAGGGCGTCGCACAGCACCAGGCGGCCTTCGGCGTCGGTGTTGAGGATCTCGACGGTCTGGCCGCTCATGGTGGTGACGATGTCACCTGGGCGTGCAGCGCCACCGCTCGGCATGTTCTCGGCGCAGGCCAGGATGCACACCAGGTTGATCGGCAGCTTGAGTTCCAGCACGGCACGCAGGGTGCCGAACACGCTCGCGGCGCCGCCCATGTCGTACTTCATCTCATCCATGCCGGCGCCCGGCTTGAGGCTGATGCCGCCGGTGTCGAACGTGATGCCTTTGCCGACCAGAGCGTAAGGCTTCTCGGACTTCTTGCCGCCGTTGTATTGCATCACGATCAGGCGGGGTGGCTGGTCACTGCCCTGGCCCACGGCATAGAACGAGCCCATGCCCAGTTCCTTGATCTTTTTCTCGTCCAACACTTCGACTTTCAGGCCCTTGAACTCTTTGCCCAATGCCTTGGCCTGCTCGCCCAGGAAGGTTGGATGGCAGATATTCGGCGGCAGGTTGCCCAGGTCGCGGGTAAACGACATGCCGTTGGCAATTGCGGTGGCGTGGGTCACGGCGCGCTGGACTTCAGCCTGGGCGGCCTTGATGGTCAGCAGGGTGATTTTCTTCAGGGCGCGGGGTTCGGCTTTCTGGCTCTTGAACTGGTCGAAGATATAGCCGCCGTCCACCAGGGTTTCGGCCAGCAGGCGGGTCTTGCCGTAGCTGTCACGGCCTTTGACCACGATTTCGTCGAGGGCCAGTGTGGCGTCACCACCACCCAGGCCCTTGAGGGTGCCGAGGATGCTGCTGATGATCTTGCGGAAAGGGCGGTCGCCCAATTCGGCATCCTTGCCCACGCCGACCAGCAATACGCGGTCGGCCTTGAGATTAGGCAGGCTCTGCAGCAGCAGGCTCTGGCCGACTTTGCCGGCCAGGTCGCCGCGCTTGAGCACTGCGCTGATGGCGCCGCCGCTGAGTTCGTCGAGTTGCTTGGCGGCCACGCCGAGCTTGCGGCCTTCGCCAATGGCGACCACGAGGGTGGCGGTTTTCAACGTTTCGGGGCTAACGCTTTTTACAACCAATTCCATTTTCGGGTCCCTTATAAAGGTCTGAGAGCCTGGGGTCTGTGTCCAGGCTTTAAAGCGTGGCAGTTGTGTAAACCGCCAGCGACAAAGGCCGCAGTTTGAACCTCGCCGACGGAGCCTGACAACCCTTGGCGCACGCTTTGTAGGTGTGCATGAGGTTGCGCAGTGACAGGCGCGGTCAATCACAGGATAATGCGCCATCTTTTTAGCCGGCCCTGTGTAAGGGGCTGACTCGGTATGCTGCTTGTTTGGCCGCCTTAGCCTGACAACCCTGGAGTGTCTGGTTTGATTGTCTTCCGTTATCTGTCCCGCGAAGTCCTGTTGACCCTGAGTGCCGTGAGTGCGGTCCTGCTGGTCATCATCATGAGTGGTCGTTTCGTCAAATACCTGGCCCAGGCTGCTTCCGGCGCCCTGGATCCAGGGTCGTTGTTCCTGATCATGGGCTTTCGCCTGCCAGGGTTCCTGCAACTGATCCTGCCACTGGGCCTGTTCCTCGGGATCCTGCTGGCCTACGGCCGCCTGTACCTCGAAAGCGAAATGACCGTGCTCTCGGCCACCGGCATGAGCCAGCAGCGCCTGCTCGGCATGACCATGATCCCGGCCGCGGGCGTCGCGTTGATCGTCGCCTGGCTGAGCCTGAGCCTGGCCCCCCAGGGCGCCATGCAGTTCCAGCTGGTGCTGAACAAGCAGGACGCGATGACCGAGTTCGACACCCTCGAACCGGGCCGCTTCCAGGCACTCAATGACGGCACGCGGGTCACCTACACCGAAACCATGACCGAAGACCGCGCCAACCTGGGCGGGGTGTTCATCTCCGAAAAACGCCTGGGCCAGGACAAGAAAGACCGGGGTATCTCGGTGCTGGTCGCCGAGTCAGGTCGCCAGGACATACGGCCGGACGGCAGCCGCTACCTGATCCTGGAAAACGGCTATCGCTATGACGGCAGCCCCGGCCAGGCCGATTACCGAGCCATCAAGTACGACACCTACGGCGTGTTGCTCGCCCGTCCGGATGTCAGCGACGAGGTGACCGACCGCGACGCCATTCCTACGACGGAGCTGTTCGGTAGCAAGGAACTGCGCTCCATCGCCGAGCTGCAATGGCGTATTTCCCTGCCTTTGCTGGTGTTTATCGTGACCCTGATGGCCGTGCCGCTGTCACGCGTCAACCCGCGCCAGGGCCGCTTCCTCAAGCTGTTGCCGGCGATCCTGCTGTACATGGCTTACCTCACCATCCTGATTTCCGCTCGCGGCTCCCTGGAGAAAGGTAAGCTGTCGCCGACCCTGGGTTTGTGGTGGGTGCATGGGATCTTCCTGGTGATCGGCCTGGGCTTGCTCTACTGGGAGCCTATCCGTTTGAAAATGTTGAGCCGTCGTGGCCAGAAGGAGTTGGCTCGTGGCTAAGCTCGATCGCTACATAGGTAGCAGCGTCCTGATCGCCATCCTGGCGGTACTGGGCATCATCCTTGGGCTGGCCTCGTTGTTCGCCTTCATCGATGAGGTGGGCAACGTCAGCGACACCTACACCGTGTGGGATGTGCTGAGCTACGTGGCACTTACCGCGCCGCGTCGTCTCTACGACATGATGCCGATGGCCGCGCTGATCGGCTGCCTGATCGGCCTGGGCAGCCTGGCCAGCAACAGCGAACTGACCATCATGCGGGCCGCCGGGGTGTCCATCGGCCGCATCGTCTGGGCGGTGATGAAACCCATGCTGCTGCTGATGCTGTGCAGCGTGCTGATCGGTGAATACGTGGCGCCGCCGGCCGAAACCACTGCCCAGGCCAACCGCGCCCTGGCCCAGGGTTCGGGCGATGCACAAAGCGCCAAGCACGGCCTGTGGCACCGCCAGGGCGATGAGTTCATCCACATCAACGCCGTGCAGCCGGGCGGCCTGTTGATCGGTGTGACGCGCTATACCTTCGATAAAGAACGTCACATGCTGTCGTCCAGCTTCGCCAAACGTGCGCAGTACAGCGGCGAAAAATGGCAACTGACGGATATCACTACCACGCACTTCCGCAATGTCGGCCAAGGCACCAAGGCCAGCACCGAAGTGATCAATGTACCGAGTGAAGAGTGGGACATTGCACTTAAACCGCAATTGCTAAATACCGTGGTGATGATCCCTGAAAGCCTGCCGATCTCCGGGTTGTGGAGTTACATCCACTACCTGAAGGAGCAAGGGCTGAACAATGGCCGCTATTGGCTGGCGTTTTGGGTCAAGGTGTTGCAGCCAGTAGTGACTGCCGCGCTGGTGTTGATGGCGATCTCGTTCATCTTCGGCCCGTTGCGCTCCGTGACCCTGGGTCAGCGCGTATTTACCGGTGTGCTGGTGGGCTTTACCTTCCGCATCGCCCAGGATCTGCTCGGTCCGTCGAGCCTGGTGTTCGGTTTCTCGCCGCTGTTTGCGGTACTGGTGCCGACCGCCATCTGCGCCCTGGCCGGGTTCTGGCTGCTGCGCCGAGCCGGTTGATACCGCGCTTATGCACAAAAAATGCCCCGCTCGAATGAGTGGGGCATTTTTGTTCTGGTCAGCAAAGATGACGTCTGGCCGAAGCTTCAGGTACAATTCCCGGCTATTTTTCAGCGGGCAATCTGCCTGCAGCCTTTTTGAGTGTTGATCCGTGAGTGATTTGAGTCATATCCGCAATTTCTCCATCATCGCCCACATTGACCATGGTAAGTCGACGCTGGCCGATCGATTCATCCAGATGTGCGGCGGCCTTGCCGAGCGTGAAATGGAGGCCCAGGTACTGGACTCCATGGACCTCGAACGCGAGCGCGGGATCACCATCAAGGCCCACAGCGTTACCCTGTACTACACCGCCAAAGACGGTATCAAGTACCAGTTGAACTTCATTGACACCCCGGGCCACGTTGACTTCACCTACGAAGTCAGCCGCTCCCTGGCGGCCTGTGAAGGCGCGCTGCTGGTGGTGGACGCGGGCCAGGGCGTTGAAGCCCAGTCCGTGGCCAACTGCTACACCGCCATCGAGCAGGGCCTGGAAGTCATGCCGGTGCTGAACAAGATCGACCTGCCACAGGCCGATCCGGACCGCGTTAAAGAAGAAATCGAAAAAATCATCGGCATTGACGCCACCGACGCCGTCGAGTGCAGCGCCAAGACCGGCCTGGGCGTCGACGAAGTGCTCGAACGCCTGGTCAAGACCATCCCAGCTCCCACCGGCAACTACGAAGATCCGCTGCAAGCGTTGATCATCGACTCCTGGTTCGACAACTACCTGGGGGTTGTCTCCCTGGTACGCGTGCGCCACGGCCGTGTGAAGAAGGGCGACAAGATCCTGGTCAAGTCCACCGGCAAGATCCACCTGGTGGACAGCGTCGGTGTATTCAACCCGAAACACACCGCCACCACTGATCTGAAAGCCGGTGAAGTAGGCTTCATCATCGCCGGTATCAAGGACATTCACGGTGCACCGGTAGGTGACACCCTGACCTTGAGCTCCACTCCTGACGTTGACGTGCTGCCGGGTTTCAAACGCATCCAGCCGCAGGTTTACGCCGGCCTGTTCCCAGTCAGCTCCGATGACTTCGAAGACTTCCGCGAAGCCCTGCAGAAGCTGACCCTCAACGACTCGTCGTTGCAGTACACCCCGGAAAGCTCCGACGCCCTGGGCTTCGGTTTCCGTTGCGGCTTCCTCGGCATGCTGCACATGGAGATCATCCAGGAGCGCCTTGAGCGCGAATACGACCTGGACCTGATCACCACCGCGCCAACGGTTATTTTTGAGCTGTTGTTGAAAACCGGTGAAACGATTTACGTAGATAACCCGTCCAAGCTCCCAGACCTGTCTTCCATTGAGGACATGCGCGAGCCGATCGTGCGCGCCAATATCCTGGTGCCGCAGGAACACCTGGGCAACGTCATTACCCTGTGTATCGAAAAGCGTGGCGTGCAGCACGACATGCTGTTCCTCGGTACCCAGGTGCAAGTGACCTACGATTGCCGATGAACGAAGTGGTCCTGGACTTCTTCGACCGTCTCAAATCCACCAGTCGCGGCTATGCTTCCCTGGATTACCATTCGACCGGTACCAATCGGCTAATCTGGTGAAACTGGATGTGTTGATCAACGGCGACAAGGTCGATGCCCTGGCACTCATCGTGCACAAGGACAACGCGCACTACAAAGGTCGCCAGCTGACCGAGAAGATGAAAGAACTGATTCCGCGCCAGATGTTCGACGTCGCGATCCAGGCCGCCATTGGCGGGCAGATCATTGCACGGACCTCCGTCAAGGCTCTCAGAAAGAACGTACTGGCCAAATGCTACGGTGGCGACGTGAGCCGTAAGCGCAAGCTGCTTGAGAAGCAAAAGGCCGGTAAAAAACGCATGAAGCAAGTGGGCAACGTGGAAATTCCACAAGAAGCCTTCCTTGCAGTGCTCAGGTTGGATAGTTAGGTCCTATGTCGCTAAATTTCCCGCTGTTGCTGGTCATCGCCGTTGCCGTTTGCGGACTCCTGGCGTTGCTCGATCTGGTGTTCTTCGCCCCGCGTCGGCGGGCGGCTATCGCGTCCTATCAGGGCAGCGTCAGCCAGCCCGATGGCGTGGTGATCGAGAAACTGAACAAAGAGCCTTTGCTGGTTGAATACGGCAAGTCGTTCTTCCCGGTGTTGTTCATCGTGCTGGTGCTGCGTTCGTTCCTGGTGGAGCCGTTTCAGATCCCTTCGGGGTCGATGAAACCTACCCTGGACGTGGGCGACTTCATCCTGGTGAACAAGTTTTCCTACGGGATTCGCCTGCCGGTGATCGACAAGAAGGTCATCGAAGTCGGTGATCCGCAGCGCGGCGATGTGATGGTCTTCCGCTATCCAAGCGATCCGAACGTCAACTACATCAAGCGTGTGGTGGGCCTGCCGGGCGATGTGATTCGCTACACCAGCGACAAGCGTCTGTTGATCAATGGCGAGTCGGTGTCCGAGAAACTGCTGGGTTCCGAACCGAACAGCCTGGGCAGCGCCGAGCTGTACCAGGAAAAACTCGGAGCGGTAGAGCACGAAATCCGCAAGGAAATGAGCCGTTACCGCGCCATGCCTGACGGCGAGTGGAAAGTGCCGGCCGGGCACTATTTCATGATGGGCGACAACCGCGACAACTCCAACGACAGCCGCTACTGGGATGACCCGAGCATTCCCAAGGAGCTGCTGGGCATGGTTCCCGACCAGAATATCGTCGGCAAGGCCTTCGCGGTCTGGATGAGCTGGCCGGAACCCAAGCTCAGCCACCTGCCGAACTTCTCGCGGGTCGGGCTGATCAAGTAATACAAGCGGCGCTGTGAACACAGCGCGACTGCTTTTCTGGGGCTTGACAATTCCGGCTCCAGGCTGTAACCATCAGGATGTGAATTTGAACACTGCGTCAATCGTCGATGGCCGCCGGTGCCACCCACTAGATATGCAGCAACTAGGTATGGATAAACCGTGACCGTTTCGCTAAGTCGTTTAGAGCGCCAGCTCGGCTACACCTTCAAGGATCAGGAATTGATGATCCTTGCCCTCACACACCGCAGCTTTGCAGGGCGTAATAACGAGCGCCTGGAATTCCTCGGTGATGCCATTCTCAATTTCGCCGCTGGTGAGGCGCTGTTCGAACGCTTCCCCCAAGCGCGCGAAGGCCAGCTGTCGCGCTTGCGTGCGCGCCTGGTAAAAGGTGAGACCCTGGCCGTACTGGCCCGTGGTTTCGGCCTGGGTGAGTACCTGCGCCTGGGGTCCGGCGAATTGAAAAGCGGCGGCTTCCGTCGCGAGTCGATCCTGGCCGATGCCCTCGAAGCGTTGATCGGTGCGATCTACCTCGATGCAGGGATGGAAACGGCCAAGGAGCGCGTGGTCGCCTGGCTGGCTTCGGAGATTGAAAGCCTCACGCTGGTCGACACCAACAAAGATCCCAAGACCCGCCTGCAGGAATACCTGCAGTCCCGTGGTTGCGAACTGCCACGTTACGAAGTGGTGGATATCCAGGGTGAGCCCCATTGCCGCGTGTTCTTCGTGGAATGTGAAATCACCTTACTGAATGAAAAAAGCCGAGGTCAGGGTGTGAGCCGTCGTATTGCCGAACAGGTAGCGGCCGCTGCAGCACTGATTGCCCTGGGCGTGGAGAATGGCCATGACTGATTCAACCGCAACACGCTGTGGCTATGTTGCCATTGTTGGCCGCCCGAACGTGGGCAAGTCCACGCTGCTGAACCACATCCTCGGTCAGAAGCTCGCGATCACCTCGCGCAAGCCGCAGACCACTCGCCACAACATGCTGGGCATCAAGACCGAAGGCACCGTGCAAGCGGTCTACGTCGACACCCCGGGCATGCACAAAGGCGGCGAGAAAGCCCTGAACCGCTACATGAACAAGACCGCTTCGGCGGCGTTGAAAGACGTCGACGTGGTGATCTTCGTGGTCGACCGCACCAAGTGGACCGACGAAGACCAGATGGTCCTTGAGCGTGTGCAGTACGTCACCGGGCCATTGATCGTCGCGCTGAACAAGACCGACCGCATCGAAGACAAAGCCGAGCTGATGCCGCACCTGACCTGGTTGCAGGAACAACTGCCGAACGCCCAGATCATGCCGATCTCGGCCCAGCACGGTCACAACCTCGACGCCCTGGAGCGCGTGATCGCCGGCTACCTGCCGGAGAACGAGCACTTCTTTCCGGAAGACCAGATCACCGACCGCAGCAGCCGCTTCCTCGCCGCCGAACTGGTCCGCGAGAAAATCATGCGCCAGATGGGCGCCGAGCTGCCGTACCAGATCACCGTCGAAATCGAAGAGTTCAAGCAGCAGGGCAAGACCCTGCATATCCATGCGCTGATCCTCGTCGAACGTGACGGCCAGAAGAAAATCATCATTGGCGACAAGGGCGAGCGCATCAAGCGCATCGGCACCGAAGCGCGCAAGGACATGGAATTGCTGTTCGATTCCAAGATCATGCTCAACCTGTGGGTGAAGGTGAAAGGCGGCTGGTCCGACGACGAGCGTGCGCTGCGCTCCCTGGGCTACGGCGACCTGTAAGGTCCTGAATGCACCACAGGGCTAAAAAATGTGGGAGGGGGCTTGCCCCCGATAGCGGTGGGTCAGTTAACAGATAAGTGACTGACACACTGCCATCGGGGGCAAGCCCCCTCCCACATTAGGTTGATGTTGTTTTCAAGATCGAGAACCCATGTCCCAATCCCCGCCCCCCAGCCAACTCGCCTACGTCCTGCACAGCCGCGCCTACCGCGAGACGAGCGCCCTGGTGGACTTCCTCACGCCGCAAGGTCGCCTGCGTGCAGTGTTGCGCAGCGCACGGGGCAAGGCGGGAACATTGGCCCGGCCCTTTGTGGCCTTGGATGTGGAGTTTCGGGGCAAGGGCGAGCTGAAAAACGTCGGCCGGCTGGAAAGCGTCGGCACCTCTGCCTGGCTCAACGGCGATGCGCTGTTCAGCGGTCTCTACCTCAATGAACTGCTGATCCGCCTGTTGCCCGCCGAAGACCCGCACCCGGCGGTCTTCGATCACTATGCCGCCACGCTGTTGGCCCTGGCCGAAGGCGTCCTCTGGAACCCCTGCTGCGTGCGTTCGAATGGCGCCTGCTGGATGACCTCGGCTACGGTTTCGACCTTCACAACGACCTGCACGGCGAGCCCATCGCCGCCGATGGCATGTACCGCCTGCAAGTCGACGCAGGCCTGGAGCGTGTCTACCTGCTGCAACCGGGCCTGTTCCAGGGCACTGAGCTGTTGGCCATGAGCGAAGCCGATTGGACCGCGCCGGGCGCCTTGTCCGCCGCCAAGCGCCTGATGCGCCAGGCCCTGGCCGTGCACCTGGGCGGGCGGCCGCTGGTCAGCCGCGAGTTGTTTCGAAAGCCCTGACATCCCCGTGTATGCTGTGCACCGTTTCTTTCCCTATTCAGGAGCGCTTCCGTGACCACCAGCAATCGCATTCTTCTTGGCGTCAACATCGACCACGTCGCCACCCTGCGCCAGGCCCGGGGCACCCGTTACCCTGATCCGGTCAAGGCCGCGCTGGATGCCGAAGAAGCAGGCGCCGACGGCATCACCGTGCACCTGCGCGAAGACCGCCGGCACATCCAGGAACGCGACGTGCTGGTGCTCAAGGACGTGCTCCAAACCCGCATGAACTTCGAAATGGGCGTCACCGAAGAAATGATGCTGTTTGCCGAGCGCATCCGCCCGGCGCACATCTGCCTGGTCCCGGAAACCCGCCAGGAGCTGACCACCGAAGGCGGCCTCGACGTGGCCGGCCAGGAAGCGCGGATCAAGGCCGCTGTGGAGCGCCTGTCGAAGATCGGCAGCGAAGTGTCGCTGTTTATCGACGCCGACGAGCGCCAGATCGAAGCGTCGCGTCGCGTCGGCGCGCCGGCCATCGAACTGCACACCGGCCGTTACGCCGATGCCACCACGCCGACGGAAGTGGCGGATGAACTGCAGCGCATCATCGACGGTGTGAACTGCGGCCTCAATGAAGGCCTGATCGTCAACGCCGGCCATGGCCTGCATTACCACAACGTAGAAGCCGTGGCCGCGATCAAGGGCATCAACGAGCTGAACATCGGTCATGCGCTGGTGGCTCACGCGCTGTTCGTCGGGTTCAAAGGTGCTGTGGCTGAGATGAAAGCGTTGATCCTGGCCGCTTCCAGGACCTGAGCGAGCACACTATAAGATTCAATGGAGATCAACATGTGGGAGGGGGCTTGCCCCCGATAGCAGTGTGTCAGTCAGCCTACTCTTATCTGATGCACCGTAATCGGGGGCAAGCCCCCTCCCACATTTTTGATCTTTATCGCAGTCCACAATTCAGCTGTGCGGCAATGCGAAGCCTTACTGTTTAGCCGATGCAGGTGTATCGTATCTGCCCTTTGCAGGCCCTGGGCCTGCGGCAGATACGTGAGGTTGTTGTGTCCCGATCCTTTTCCCGTCGACAAATCCTGGGTGGTCTTGCAGGCCTGGCCGTAGTGGGCGTCGGTGCCGGTGGCGCCTACCGCTACTGGCTGGGGAAAGTCGCCGAGTCCGAAGCGGGTCACGATTACGAGCTGATTGCCGCACCGTTGGACGTGGAGCTGGTACCAGGCCACAAGACCCAAGCCTGGGCGTTCGGCCCCTCGGCACCGGGCACCGAGTTGCGTGTGCGCCAAGGCGAATGGCTGCGGGTGCGCTTTATCAACCACCTGCCGGTGGCCACCACCATTCACTGGCATGGCATCCGCCTGCCGCTGGAAATGGACGGCGTGCCCTACGTCTCGCAATTGCCGGTACTGCCCGGCGAGTACTTCGACTACAAATTCCGCGTGCCCGACGCCGGCAGCTACTGGTATCACCCCCACGTGAACAGCAGCGAAGAACTCGGCCGTGGCCTGGTCGGCCCGCTGATCATCGAAGAACGCGAACCCACCGGTTTCAAGCACGAACGCACCCTCAGCCTGAAAAGCTGGCATGTCGATGAAGAGGGCGCCTTTGTCGCTTTCAGCATCCCCCGTGAAGCGGCGCGTGGCGGCACGGCTGGGCGGCTGTCGACCATCAACGGCGTGTCCCAGGCGGTGATCGACTTGCCTGCCGGGCAGATCACCCGCGTACGCCTGCTCAACCTCGACAACACCCTGACCTATCGCATCAACATTCCCGACGTCGAAGCGCAGATCTATGCGCTGGACGGCAACCCCATCGAGCCGCGCCCGCTGGGCAAGGAATACTGGTTGGGTCCGGGCATGCGCATCTGCCTGGCGATCAAGGCGCCGCCTGCGGGCGAAGAATTGTCGATCCGTAACGGCCCGGTGCGCCTGGGCACCTTCCGCTCGGTGGCCAATACCGACGCACCGACCCCATGGCCGCCTGCGCTGCCGGCGAACCCGGTGGCCGAGCCGGACCTGGCCAATGCGGAAAAACTCAACTTCAATTTCGAGTGGGTCGGCTCGGTGTCGGTCAACGTCGAAAACGGCAAGCCGCCCAGTCTGTGGCAGATCAACGGCCAAGCCTGGGACATCACCGACAAGACCTGCGCCGACCGCCCGATAGCCAAGCTGGAAAAGGGCAAAAGCTACATTTTCGAATTGAAGAACATGACCCAGTACCAACACCCGATCCACCTGCATGGCATGAGCTTCAAGGTGATCGCCTCGAACCGCCACAAGGTGATCCCGTATTTCACCGACACCTACCTGCTGGGCAAGAACGAGCGCGCCCGCGTGGCGTTGGTGGCGGATAACCCTGGGGTGTGGATGTTCCATTGCCACGTGATCGACCACATGGAAACCGGCCTGATGGCCGCCATCGAGGTGGCGTGATGCGCCAGATTCGCCCCACGGCGATCATCGACCGCAGCCGCGACCAGGACTTTATGCGCGAAGCCCTGGCCCTCGCCGCCCAAGGCGCCGCACTGGGCGAAGTACCGGTGGGCGCAGTGCTGGTGCAGGACGGTGAAATCATCGGCCGTGGTTTCAACTGCCCCATCAGCGGCAACGACCCCAGCGCTCATGCCGAAATGGTCGCCATCCGCGACGCCGCCCAGGCCATCAGCAACTATCGGCTGGTGGGCAGCACGCTGTATGTGACGTTGGAACCGTGCAGCATGTGCGCGGGGTTGATCGTCCATTCCCGGGTGGCGCGGGTGGTGTATGGCGCGCTGGAGCCCAAGGCGGGGATTGTGCAGAGCCAGGGGCAGTTTTTTACCCAGCGGTTTCTGAATCATCGGGTGTTGTTTGAAGGTGGCGTGCTGGCCGAAGAGTGCGGCACGGTCTTGAGCGAGTTCTTCAAGGCCCGTCGAGCCAAGCCTCAGATCTGAAGAACACCGATGAGCAAATGGGGGAGGGGGCAAACCTCTCCCACATTTGGATTGCTGTGGGCTCTATTTTTTGGCGATGATCACCGCCCGCATCGGCGCCGGCAGCCCTTCAATCGTCTTGCTGTGATCCTCGGGGTCGAGGAAGTCGCTGAGCGACTGATACTTCATCCACTCCGTCCCCCGTTGTTCTTCGACCGTGGTCACGCTCACATCCACACAACGCACATCGCTGAATCCTGCGCGGCGTAGCCACAACATCAGTGCCGGCACCGACGGCAGGAACCACACGTTGCGCATCTGCGCGTAGCGGTCTTCCGGCACCAGCACCTGCTGCTGATCGCCTTCCACCACCAAGGTTTCCAGCACCAATTCACCGCCCTTGACCAGTGTGTCCTTCAGCGCCAGCAGGTGCTCGATCGGCGAGCGGCGGTGGTAGAACACCCCCATGGAAAACACCGTATCAAAGCCTTCCAGGTTCGCCGGCAGGTCCTCGAACGGGAATGGCAGGTGCCAGGCCTTAGGCTCGGACAAATAACGCTGTACCGCCTGGAACTGGCAGAAAAACAGCCAGTTGGGGTCCACGCCAATTACGCTGTCGGCACCGGCACCGAGCATGCGCCACATGTAGTAACCATTGCCGCAGCCCACATCGAGGATGCGTTTGCCCTTCAAGTCCAGGTGCGGTGCCACACGCGACCACTTCCAGTCCGAACGCCATTCGGTGTCCACATGTACGCCGAACAGGTGAAATGGCCCCTTGCGCCACGGGCACAGGCCCACCAGTGCGGTGCGCATCTGCGCACGGGTTTCGTCGTCGCAGTCGGTATCCAGCACCAGGTCGTTCAGCAAGTCGACGTCGCTGGGCATGATCTTCGGCAGCGCATCCAACGCACTCTGCCAGCGCTCCAGGTCGCCATGACCTTTTTCCATTTTGCTGTCGAGCTGCGCTTGCAGGCCTTGGGCCCACACGGCCAGGGGAGTGCCGACCAAATGGCGGGCGAGGGGGGACAGATCAATCATGGCAGGGCAATCAACGAGGCAAAGTTAAGACACTGGAACCACGGCACGACTTTCGAGAACCCGGCCGCCAGCAGGCGCTCGCGGTGTTCTTCAAGGCTGTCGGGCTTCATGACGTTTTCGATGGCGCTGCGCTTCTGGGCGATTTCCAGTTCGCTGTAGCCGTTGGCGCGTTTGAACGCGACATGCAGGTCGGTGAGCAGCGCGTGTTCTTCAAGGTCGTTGAAACGCAGCTTTTCCGAAAGGATCAATGCACCGCCAGGCAGCAGCGACTGGCGAATGCGCGACAACAAGGCCAGGCGCTCGTCGGGGGCGATAAATTGCAGGGTGAAATTCAGCGCCACCACCGAGGCCGGTTGGAACTGCAACGCGAGGATATCGCCGTCGATCACCTCGACCGGCAGCAGCTCCTGGAACATCGAGTCCTGGCCATTGAGGTATTCGCGGCAGCGCTCGACCATGGCCGCCGAGTTATCCACAGCAATCACCCGGCAACCGTCGGTGCGCACATGACGGCGCAGGGCTTGGGTCACGGCACCCAGGGACGAACCCAGGTCGTAGAGCACGCTGTTCGGTTGGGCAAACTGCGCCGCAAGCACGCCGAGGTTTTCGACGATGGTCGGGTAGCCCGGCACCGAGCGCTTGATCATGTCCGGGAAAACCCGCACCACATCCTCGTTAAAGGCGAAGTCCGGCACCTGGGGCAGGGGCTGGGCGAATAGGCGATCGGGTTCTTTGCTCACGGTTGTTCCGGCGACGAGGGGGGGAAAGGCAGGCATTTTAGCCAAGTTGGCCCTCGTGTGCGCGGGTTGTCTGATGGAATGCTGATGCGGTGATCCCCCACTGGCCGAGCCAATAGGTAGCGATCAACAAATACGGCGCCGCCTCGAATGCGACCACGAAGCGATTGATACCGATCAGTGCGTCGGAAAACACAAACGACACCGCGCCCGCCGCCGCCAACAATGCCGAGCGTTTCGGCACGTTGCTGCCCAATCGTGCCAGCGCCCGCCAGAGCATGGCGCTGATCACCAAGGCGTAAACCACCACCGGTATCAGCAAGTCGCCAAGCCCATGGGAAATCAGGATGCTCAGCAGAATCGCGCCCACGCCCAATGCGAGAGCCAACGGCAACAGCGCCAAGCGACGGCAATCGCTGAAGTAGGCTTTGAGGTACGCGAGGTGAGCAAACAGGAACGCGCCGAGGCCAAAGATAAACAGGTCGCCCGGCCAGGCCAGCAACACATCGCCGACCAGGGAAAAAATCAGCCCCAGGCTGATCCAGCGTCGATAGTCGGTGGGCGGTGCGTCATGCAGCCAGCCCAGCAGCGCCAATATCGGCAGTGGCTTGACCAGCAGACACAGCAACATCGCGTGGGTGCTCAAGCCGTAGATAAACGTGGCGGCGCCCATCAACGCAAGAATCAGCCATGGCATATCAGTTCACCGTAATGGCGCAGTCGAAGGTCTCGGCGGGTTCGGCTTCCGGTTCCCAGGGTTGCTGGGAGGTCATGCGCAAACGGCCCTGGCCGGCGGCAAACGCCTGGAAGCGCCAGGTGGATTGGCCGCCACCGCCGATCACACCGGACTCCGTGCTGCTGTAGACTTCTGGGCTCAATGCGCGCAGTACGCCGCCGGCGGAATCCTGGATGGCCCAGCGGTAGCCGGTGGTGGGGTTGCTCGGCAGGCTGAGGATCAGGTTTTGCCCGGTTTTAAGCGCGAGCGGGCAGGCGCTCTGATTGTCCACGGTGATGTTTTGCTTCGGTGCACTGGCGCAGGCGGCCAGCAAGGCAAGGCTCAAGGGGAGAAGCAGGCGGGCAGCGGTCATGGGGGCTCCGTTGTTTGGCGACGAAGACCGAGCATAACCGAAGATGAGACAAGGTGTGACAAAGCGGGTTTTGTGTTGATTTGGCTGGCCCCTTCGCGAGCAAGCCCGCTCCCACATTTGACCGAGTGCATCCCTTGGAATGCGGTCAAATGTGGGAGGGGGCTGGCCCCCGATTTGGCCAGCTCAGGCACTACATAACTATCAGAACAGCACCTTCGCCACATCCGCAAAGCGCTTGGCAAAGTGCACCGTCATGCCTTCCTTCAGATAGTCCGGCAACTCTTCAAAACTGCCACGGTTCGGCTCCGGCAAAATCAGCTCGTGAATCTTCTGGCGCCGCGCCGCAATCACCTTCTCGCGCACACCGCCAATCGGCAGTACGTGCCCGGTCAATGTCAGCTCGCCGGTCATGGCCACGCCCTTTTTCGGCGCCTGGTTACGTGCCAGGGACAACAGCGCACTGGCCATGGTCACCCCGGCACTTGGGCCATCCTTCGGCGTAGCGCCTTCCGGTACGTGCAAGTGCACGAAGGCTTCGTCGAAGAACTTCGGATCGCCGCCAAACGACTTCAGGTTGGAGCTGATGTAGCTGTAGGCGATTTCGGCGGACTCTTTCATCACCTCACCCAATTGCCCGGTGAGCTTGAAGCCGCGATTGAGCGTGTGGATACGTGTCGCCTCGATTGGCAGTGTGGCGCCCCCCATGCTGGTCCAGGCCAGGCCGGTGATCACCCCGGTGCCGGACAGCACCTGCTCGTTGCGGAACACCGGAATGCCCAGGGAGCTTTCCAGGTCCTTGTTGCCGATCTTGATCACCGTGTCCGGCGCATCCAGCAGCTTGACCACCGCCTTGCGCACCAGTTTACCCAGCTGTTTCTCCAGCTGGCGCACCCCGGCTTCGCGGGCGTAGCCGTCGATCAATGCGCGCAGGGCGCCGTCGCTGATGCTCAGGCTGTTTTTCGAGACACCGGCTTTTTCCAGCTGTTTTGGCCACAGGTGGCGTTTGGCGATGGCGACTTTTTCTTCGGTGATGTAACCCGACAGGCGAATCACTTCCATACGGTCCAGCAACGGGCCCGGGATCGAGTCCAGGGTGTTGGCGGTGCACACGAACAGCACTTTGGACAGATCCAGGCGCAGGTCCAGGTAGTGGTCGAGGAATTCGACGTTCTGCTCCGGGTCGAGGGTTTCCAGCAATGCCGAAGCCGGGTCGCCCTGGAAGCTCTGGCCCATCTTGTCGATCTCGTCGAGCATGATCACCGGGTTCATCACTTCCACATCCTTGAGCGCCTGCACCAGCTTGCCCGGCAGGGCGCCGATGTAGGTGCGGCGATGGCCCTTGATTTCGGCCTCGTCGCGCATGCCGCCGACGCTGAAACGATAGAACGGCCGGCCCAGGGACTCGGCGATGGATTTACCCACGCTGGTCTTGCCCACGCCCGGTGGGCCCACCAGCAGCACGATGGAACCGGCGACTTCACCTTTATAGGCGCCCACCGCGAGGAATTCGAGAATGCGGCTCTTGATGTCATCCAGGCCGGCATGGTGCTTGTCCAGCACCTTGCGCGCGTGTTTCAGGTCAAGTTTGTCCTCGCCATACACGCCCCATGGCACCGAGGTGGCCCAGTCCAGGTAGTTGCGCGTCACAGCGTATTCCGGCGAGCCGGTTTCGAGGATCGACAGCTTGTTCAGTTCTTCATCGATGCGTTTTTTCGCCTGGGCCGGCAGCACTTTGCCTGCCAGGCGCTGCTCGAACTGCTCCACGTCGGCGCTGCGGTCGTCCTTGGTCAGGCCCAGCTCTTGCTGGATGACCTTGAGCTGTTCCTTGAGGAAAAACTCGCGCTGGTGTTCGCCGATCTTGCGGTTCACCTCGGCGGAGAGTTCTTTTTGCAGGCGCGCTACTTCGACTTCCTTGCGCAGCATCGGCAAGACTTTTTCCATGCGCTTGAGCATGGGCACGCAGTCCAGCACTTCCTGCAGCTCGTTGCCGGTGGCCGAGGTCAGCGCGGCGGCGAAATCGGTGAGGGGCGACGGGTCGTTGGGGCTGAACCGGTTGAGGTAGTTCTTCAGCTCTTCGCTATACAAGGGGTTGAGCGGCAGCAGTTCCTTGATCGCATTGATCAGCGCCATGCCGTAGGCCTTGACCTCGTCGGTTGGCTCGGTGGGCTGGTGCGGGTATTCGACCTCCACCAGGTACGGCGGGCGGTGGTGCTTGAGCCAGGTCTTGATGCGCACGCGGGTCAGGCCCTGGGCAACGAATTGCAGCTTGCCGTTTTCGCGGCTGGCGTGGTGCACCTTCACCAGGGTGCCGTACAGCGGCAGGGCGGAGGTGTCGAAGTGGCGTGGGTCTTCCGGCGGCGTGTCCATGAAGAACAGGGCGAGGGAGTGGTGGTCGGATTTGCTCACCAACTCCAGGGTCTCTGCCCACGGCTCTTCGTTGACGATCACCGGCAGCACTTGCGCCGGGAAGAACGGCCGATTGTGGATCGGGATGATGTAGACCTTGTCCGGCAGGTTTTGCCCAGGCAGGGCCAGGCCGGTATTGGACGAAGGGGTTTCAGCGTTTTCTGGGTCGGCGTAATCGTTGAGGTCGTAATCAGGCAGTTCTTGCTGGTCGCTCATGGGGCACCTGCATAAGGAAGTATGGAGGTTAGATGGGGCGGGCTAGCAGTGGTTTCAATGGTGGGAGTGAGATAGCAACATATTGCATAAATTATCTGCTGCCATGCGGTCGATGTGGGAGGGCTTGCCCCCGATAGCAGTGTTTCAGATCCACTGATCTGTAGCTGGCCCGCCGCCATCGGGGGCAAGCCCCCTCCCACATTTTGGCCTGCGAGCATTCAGCTGATTTTGTGCAGATAGGCGGGTAGGGGTTGCTCCGGCAATACCGATAGCACCTTCAACCGCTGCAACATCCGCTGGCGTGCCCGCTGCAAATGTTCGCGCAGGTTCAACGCCGCCGCATCAAACGCCCCATGCAGCAACAACTCCAGAATCAAGCGATGTTCAGCCAGCATCGCCGGATCAGCGCCGATCCCCAGCAAACGGTAGAAAATCCGGCTGATGATCATCGGGCTCTGGCCCTGGCGAATCAGTGCGGCGATCTTGCGGTTCTGCATGCCAGCCAGGCAGCGCTGGTGCAAGTCTTCTTCGATCTGCTCGATGGCTGCCAGGCTGCATTGGGGGCTGTCCTGGGCATCCAGTACCCGCTGCAACATCGCTTCAAGCATGTCGCGGTCGAGGTTGGGTGCGCTCTGGCGCAGGGCCTCGGGCTCCAGGCAGGCGCGCAGCTCGTAATCTTCGGTGACTTCCCGTGCGGTCAAGGGCCCGGCCAGCCATTGGGAATAGGGCTCTTTTTCCACCAGGCCTCGGTCGCGCAGGCGCATCAACGCTTCACGCACCACGGCGCGGCTGACTCCGTAGTGGTCGGCGGCGGCTTGTTCATCCAGGCGATAATGGCCGAAGGCAATGCAGGTGGACAGCGCCGCGCCGATCTCCTCGACAATGCGCTCACCCAACGGCCGGGTGTCCACCAGTTCAGCCTCGCCGTTCAGGCCCAGGTGCGCATGGCTCAGCGGCAGGCGCAGCGGCTCCATGGCCAACCCTTCTGGGTTGATCAGATAACCCCGGCCGGCGAAACGGCAAATCAAGCCTTCAGCATGCAGCAGGTCCAGGGCCTTGCGCACCGGCACGCGGCTGGTGCCGAACAATTCGGCCAACGGCGCTTCCAGTAAAACCAGGCCATGCCGGGCAGTGCCGTTGACGATCGCGTCGCGCAACACTTGGTGAATCATCGCGTAACGGGAGGCCGAGGCGGACACTGCTTTCATTACGTTCCCTGGGGCTTGTAGGACGGTGGCCGGGGATTCTCTCATAAGTTGCACCTGTCACTCTGTGCTACGTCGCTGGCACTTTTTTGGGGCCTGAAAGTGACGTCTGTTACTTTTCTGCACCAAAATGTACTTATTAATAAAAGATACATTATTCCATTGGGGCGACTCACCCACGCAACGCAAGACTTTTTTGCCCTCATCAAAACCATCTATCCCGCAGTTCTGGAGGTAAAACCTAAATCACTTAAACACAGCGACGTAAAGACTGGCACGAAAGCTGCCTTTGTAAAATGTACATTTTATGAATATGTACGTTTTATGAGGTTTTCCTGATGTCAGACGCCACGTCAATGGCCGAGGATTTCGCCAGCGGTCGCAGCGACCCGGTGCAAGCCCTCGAACAGGCACTCGATCAAGCGAGCCGGTCGGCCAGCGTTTTCATTTCCCTGACCGCCGAGCGCGCCCGCCGTGAAGCCGAAGCGTCCGCCGCCCGTTGGCGCGCCGGCCAGCCCTTGAGCGGGCTCGACGGTGTGCCCGTGGCCTGGAAAGACCTGTTCGACGTGGCTGGCAGCGTCACCACCGCCGGCGCGGCTTACCGGCGCAACGCGCCTGCTGCCTTGCTCGATGCACCGAGCGTGGGCCTGCTGTGCCGCGCCGGGATGGTCAGCGTCGGCAAAACCAACCTCAGCGAACTGGCGTATTCCGGGTTGGGCCTGAACCCGCATTTCGGCACGCCGCACAACCCTCATGGCACCGACCAACCGCGTATTCCCGGCGGCTCGTCATCGGGTTCGGCCGTGGCCGTGGCCGCCGGGATTGTGCCGATTGCCATGGGCACCGACACCGCTGGCTCCATTCGCATCCCGGCCGCCCTCAACGGCCTGGTGGGTTACCGCAGCAGCAGCCGGCGCTACAGCCGTGACGGCGTGTTTCCCCTGGCCCACTCCCTCGACAGCCTCGGCCCGCTGACCCGCAGCGTGCGAGATGCGCTGGCCATCGACGACCTGCTCCATGGCCGCACACAGACCCACAGCGCCCGCAGCCTCAAGGGCCAGCGCTTTGTGTTGGCGCAGCAGGACGTCGAGCCTGCGGTGCACAACAACCTGCTGCGCGCCGTGGCGCAACTCAAGGCCCAAGGCGCGCTGATCGAAGAACGTGAATGCCCGACCTTCCAGCCCACCCTGGACCTGATCAAACACCATGGCTGGCTCGGTTCCTTCGAGGCCTTCGCCCTGCACCAGAGCCTGCTCGACAGCGCCGATGCCGCGCAACTCGACCCCCGCGTGCGCCGCCGCCTCGAAGCTGCGCGCACGTTGCCGGCCAGCCAACTTATCCACCTGACCGATGCGCGCCGTCGCCTGCAACAGCAACTGCTCGACGACCTCGACGGCGCGATCCTGATCACCCCCACCGTGGCCCATGTCGCGCCGCCACTGGCACCGCTGGAAGCCGACGATGACCTGTTCGTCAGCACCAACCTCGCCACCCTGCGCCTGACCATGCCCGGCAGTTTGCTCGACATGCCGGGCGTCAGTTTGCCCAGCGGCCGCGACGCCCAGGGCCTGCCCACCGGGCTGCTGCTCAGCGCCCCGACGGGGGAGGACGCGCGGCTGTTGCGCGCGGCCTTGTCCGTCGAATCCGTACTTGATAATTAAGGAGACACACCATGGCTAAAGACATTCTCTGTGCATTTGGCGTCGACGTTGACGCCGTCGCCGGCTGGCTCGGTTCCTACGGCGGCGAAGACTCGCCCGACGATATTTCCCGTGGCCTGTTCGCCGGTGAAATCGGCGCGCCGCGCCTGCTCAAATTGTTCGAGCGCTACGGCCTGCGCACCACCTGGTTTATCCCCGGCCACTCGATGGAAACCTTCCCCGAGCAGATGAAGGCCGTGGCCGATGCCGGTCACGAAATCGGCGTGCATGGCTACAGCCACGAAAACCCGATCGCGATGACCGCCGAGCAGGAAGAAATCGTCCTCGATAAATCCATCGAGCTGATCACCCAGGTCACCGGCAAACGCCCGACCGGCTACGTCGCGCCGTGGTGGGAATTCAGCAAGGTCACCAACGAACTGCTGCTGAAAAAAGGCATCAAGTACGACCACAGCCTGATGCACAACGACTTCCATCCCTACTACGTGCGCAAGGGCGACACCTGGACCAAGATCGACTACAGCCAGCACCCCGACACCTGGATGAAACCCTTGGTACGCGGCGAAGAAACCGACCTGGTGGAGATCCCGGCCAACTGGTACCTGGACGACCTGCCGCCGATGATGTTCATCAAGAAAGCCCCCAACAGCCACGGCTTCGTCAACCCGCGTCACCTGGAAGAAATGTGGCGCGACCAGTTCGACTGGGTCTACCGCGAACACGAACACGCGGTGTTCACCATGACCATTCACCCCGACGTGTCCGGCCGCCCGCAAGTGCTGTTGATGCTTGAGCGCCTGATCGAACACATCCAGAGCCATGCCGGCGTGCGCTTCGTCACCTTCGACGAAATCGCCGACGACTTTATCCGCCGCCAACCGCGTACCTGATCCCAACCCAAGCAGCCCCCACCTCCCGAGGCGCGATTATGTCCATCTACAACAAGCTTGACCTGACTGGCTGGAAACCCCGGCAACTGACGTCCCAGGAAGTGCGCTTCGCCACCTGGATCGCGTTTTTTGCCTGGGTGTTTGCGGTGTATGACTTCATCCTGTTTGGCACGTTGTTGCCCGAGATCGGCCGACACTTCGGCTGGGGTGAAGTGGAGCAAGCTGAAATCGCGACCTGGGTGGCGGTGGGTACCGCTGTGGTTGCCCTGGCCATCGGTCCAATCGTGGATAAATTGGGCCGCCGTAAAGGGATTATTTTCACCGTGGCCGGTTCTGCGCTGTGCTCGGCGCTGACTGCCATTGGCGGCGCGTGGGGCAAGTCGCCGCTGATTCTGATCCGTTCGCTGGGCGGCCTGGGGTATGCCGAGGAAACCGTCAACGCCACCTACCTGACCGAACTGTATGGCGCCTCGGAAGATCCGCGCCTGACCAAGCGCCGCGGTTTCATCTACAGCCTGGTGCAGGGTGGCTGGCCGGTCGGTGCGTTGATCGCCGCCGGTTTGACCGCGTTGCTGCTGCCGGTCATCGGCTGGCAGGGCTGCTTCATCTTCGCCGCGATCCCGGCGGTCGTGATCGCGATCATGGCGCGCAAGCTCAAGGAGAGCCCGCAGTTCCAGATCCACCAGCGCATCAGCGAGCTGCGTAAAAGCGGCGCGGTGAAAGAAGCGCAGAGCGTTGCCGTGACCTACGGCGTGGATTACGACGAACACAGCAAGGCTGGCCTCAAAGCGGCGTTCCGTGGCCCGGCCCGTCGCGCCACGCTGGTGATCGGCGCCGCGCTGCTGCTCAACTGGGCAGCGATCCAGGTGTTCAGCGTGCTTGGCACGTCGGTGATCGTCAGCGTGCACCACATCTCGTTCGAGAACTCGTTGATCATCCTCGTGCTGTCGAACCTGGTGGGTTACTGCGGCTACCTGAGCCACGGCTGGATGGGCGACAAGATCGGCCGCCGCAACGTGATCGGCCTGGGCTGGATGCTCGGCGGGCTGTCGTTCGCCGGCATGCTGTTCGGCCCAAGCAACATGGCCATGGTGGTCGGGCTTTACAGCCTGGGCCTGTTCTTCCTGATCGGGCCGTATTCGGCGGCGCTGTTCTTTATCAGCGAAAGTTTCCCCACCAGCATCCGCGCCACCGGTGGCGCAATCATCCATGCCATGGGCCCGATTGGCGCAGTGGTCGCCGGTTTCGGTGCAACCCAAGTGTTGTCCGCCGGCAGCGACTGGCAGACCGCCGCGCTGTGGTTCGGCGCCTTGCCGTGCTTTTTGTCCGGCGTGCTGATGTTTGCCGCCCGCCATGTGCGTCCGGAAACCGTTCAGTAAGGAGTGTTTGATGAACCGCAAAGTTGCCTTGATTACCGGTGCCGCCAGCGGCATCGGCCAAGCCCTCGCCGTGGCCTATGCGCGCAGCGGCGTGGCGGTGGTGGGCGGGTATTACCCGGCCGACCCGCACGACCCGCAAGCCACTGTCGACCTGGTGGAACAGGCCGGCGGCGAGTGCCTGATGTTGCCGCTGGACGTGGGCGATACCGCCTCGGTGGACGCCCTGGCCGCACAGGCCGTGCAGCACTTCGGCCGGTTGGATTACGCGGTCGCCAACGCCGGCTTGCTGCGCCGCGCACCGTTGCTGGAAATGACCGATGCACTCTGGGACGAGATGCTCAACGTCGACCTGACGGGGGTGATGCGCACCTTCCGTGCGGCGACGCGGCACATGAAGGAAGGCGGCGCGCTGGTGGCGATTTCCTCGATTGCCGGTGGCGTGTATGGCTGGCAGGAACACTCGCACTATGCCGCCGCCAAGGCTGGTGTGCCGGGCTTGTGCCGGTCGCTGGCGGTGGAACTGGCGGGCCTGGGGATTCGCTGCAATGCGGTGATCCCGGGGTTGATCGAGACGCCGCAGTCCCTGGATGCGAAAAACTCGCTGGGGCCGGAAGGTTTGGCGAAAGCGGCGCGGGCGATTCCGTTGGGGCGGGTAGGGCGGGCGGATGAAGTGGCGTCGCTGGTGCAGTTTTTGACCAGTGAGGCGTCGAGTTACCTCACTGGCCAAAGTATCGTTATCGACGGCGGCCTGACGGTGCGCTGGCCTGACTGACTGATGTGCCCTCCCACATTGGAAGTGGATTTTTTCAGGAGTTTTTGCATGAACCAACTGACTAACCGCCGCGCCGTCATTACCGGCGCTGGCAGCGGCATCGGCGCCGCCATCGCCCGCGCCTACGCCGCCGAAGGCGCACGGCTGGTGCTGGCCGACCGCAACGCGGCCAGCCTCGCCGAAACCGCGATCACTTGCCGCAACCTCGGCGCCGAGGTCTTTGAATGCCTGGCCGATGTGGGCACCGTCGAAGGCGCCCAGGCCAGTGTCGACCGATGCGTCGAACACTTCGGCGGCATCGACATTTTGGTCAACAACGCCGGCATGCTGACCCAGGCACGTTGCGTCGACCTGTCCATCGAGATGTGGAACGACATGCTGCGCGTCGACCTCACCAGCGTATTCATCGCCAGCCAGCGCGCCTTGCCCCACATGGTCGCGCAGCGTTGGGGACGGATCATCAATGTGGCCTCGCAACTGGGCATCAAGGGCGGCGCCGAACTGACTCACTACGCAGCCGCCAAGGCTGGCGTGATCGGCTTTACCAAGTCCCTGGCGCTGGAAGTGGCCAAGGACAACGTGTTGGTCAATGCCATCGCCCCTGGTCCGATTGAAACCCCGTTGGTCGGCGGCATCAGCGACGACTGGAAACGCGCCAAGGCCGCCGAACTGCCCCTGGGCCGCTTTGGCCTGGCAGATGAAGTCGCGCCCACCGCCGTGCTGCTCGCCAGCGAGCCGGGCGGCAATCTGTTCGTCGGCCAGACCCTGGGCCCGAACTCCGGCGATGTCATGCCATGAGTGAGGTGTAGCCATGTGCGGACTCTGCGGATTGCTCGGCGAAGACCTGCACTGGAGTGATCCCTTGGGCGACGAACTGCCCCGGCGCCGCGAGCGCTTGCGCCGTATTGCGGCGATCAACCAGGTGCTGGCGGTGTTCCGGCTCAAGGTCGAAGACTTCCAGGGCGCCTCCTATCTGCTGTTGGGCGCCACCGGTAAACAGGCATTGGCGAGCGGCCTGGATCAACTCTGGCAGGCGGCCGAAACCATGCTCGGCCGCCCGCTGGACCCCCTCGATGCCCGGCTGTTGGATCACCTGGAGTGCGCCCCATGAGCATCGCCCTGAATGTCATCACCGGCTTCCTCGGCAGCGGCAAGACCACCTTGCTCAAGCGCCTGCTGCAAGGCGAGAGCCTTGGCGATACCGCGCTGCTGATCAATGAATTCGGCGACGTCGGCATCGACCATCTGCTGGTGGAAGAAGTCGCGCCCGACACCGTGCTGCTGCCCAGCGGCTGTGTCTGCTGCTCGATCCGTGGCGAACTCAAGGACGCGTTGCTCGGCCTGTTGCAACGCCGTGAGCGTGGCGAAATACCTGCGTTCAAACGCGTCATCCTGGAAACCACCGGCCTCGCCGACCCGGCACCGATCCTCGCCACGCTCAACAACGATGTGCAATTGCGTGGGCGTTTTCACATCGGCCTGGTGATCACCCTGGTCGACGCCAGCCACGCCGCCCTGCAAGAACGCCTGCACCCGGAATGGCTGGCCCAGGTGGCGGCCGCGGACCGTTTGCTGCTGAGCAAGACCGACCTGGCGGGCGACTGCGAGCCACTGCGGGCGCACCTGCGGGCACTCAACGCCGGCACGCCGATCCTCAACACCCATGACATCCACAGCGGCGATCAACTGCTGCTCGGCGAGGGCCTGCGCAGCGCCGAGCCGACGGTGGAAGTCAGCCGCTGGCAATTGCATCAAACCACCAGCGCCACCCACGGCGCGGCGCAAGTGTGCAGCCTGACCTTCGACCAGCCGCTGGATTGGGTGGGTTTCGGGGTGTGGTTGTCGATGCTGTTAAGATGCCACGGCGAACGAATCCTTCGCGTCAAAGGACTGCTCAACGTGAACGCCAGCAACGCCCCCATCGTCATTCATGGCGTGCAGCACTGCCTGCATGCCCCGGTTCATTTGCCTGCGTGGCCGGGCACGGATCGGCAATCGCGCCTGGTGTTTATCCTGCGTGGCCTGGACCCGGCGCTGCTAAGGCGCTCCTTTGACGTGTTCTCGCGGCGGTTCGCCGGATGATCACCCTACGCGTCCTCGGCACCTCGGTGACCTTGCTCGAAACCCTGCGCGTACGCGCCGAACAGGAACTGGGCATTCGGCTGGTGTACCAGGTGCACGACGTCGAGCAGGCCCAGCGCATTGCGGTGATGCAGCCCGACAGCTACGACCTGTACGACCAGTGGTTTCACAACGTCGACTTTGTGTGGCCGGCCGGGCGATCCAGCCCATCGACACACGACGCATCGCGCTGTGGCACGAAATCAACGACTTGCCCAAACGCGGACGCCTGTCCCCCAGCGACCGCCTGGGCAGCGGCAGCGTGCCCAGCGAGCGTTTATTCGTGCAGCACGACGGCAGCCTCGGCAGCACCGTCACCGAACGCATCAGCATGCTGCCCCTGACCCACAACGCCGACAGTTTTGCCTACCGCCCGGAGCGTCTGCCCGAAGGCTTTTGCCACGGCAACGAGAGCTGGGGCTGGCTGCTGGACCCGGCCTGGCGCGCACGCACGGCGCTGCAGAGTGACGCCGCCATCGGCGCCCTGGATGCCGCACTGGCGGTACAGGGCGCGGGGCTGGCCCGCTTTAACGACATCGGCAATATGAGCATCGAAGAGATCGACGTGCTGGCTGACATCCTGGTGCGCAAGCAGAAGGAAGGGCACTTCGCGGCGTTCTGGTCCGACGATGAAGAGGCGGCGCAGTTGATGCTCAGCCCGAACGTCGATATCCAGAGCCTGTGGTCCCCGACCCTGATGCGCCTGCACCGCGCCGGGGTGAAATATCGTCTGGCCGTGCCCCGCGAAGGCTATCGCGCCTGGTTTGGCGGTTTGTCACTGTCGCGCCACGCCCAAGGCCCGGTGCTGGATGCGGCCTATGCCTATCTCAACTGGTGGCTGTCCGGCTGGCCCGGTGCGGTCATGGCCCGCCAGGGTTACTACATCGGCAACCCGGCGCGCAGCCGCGATCACCTGAGCAGCGCTGAGTGGGATTATTGGTATGCCGGGAAGGCTGCTCGGGAAGAGTTGTTGGGGAGTGATGGGTTGCCGTTGATTGATGTGGGTGAGGTGCGGGACGGGGGGTCGTATGAGCAGCGGATGGGGCATATCGCGGTGTGGAATTCGGTGATGGATGAGCACAACTACCTGGTGCGCCGGTGGGGGGATTTCATGCGGGCGCGGTGTGTTTGATTGAGTGGGTTGGGTGCTGCTGGGTTTGTCGGGGTACATATCCGTTATTTGGGTAACGGCTGCCTATGGTTCCGCCCTTACGGC
>NZ_JADDUM010000144.1 GCF_015163715.1 Pseudomonas cyclaminis | reverse complement strand
CGGGTAATCTGTTCCTGGGCGAAGCCCATCAGGTCGTACTCTTGAGGCCCGTTGTGCAGGTACACCTCGGCACGGTAGTAACGGGTGCGCTCTTCTTCAGGCAAGTCATTGGGCGCCGCCGAGTAAGCGTCCAGGCTCACCTCATAGACAAACGGATTGCCCTCTTCCATCTCGATCCGCACGCCGATGCAACGCTTGGATTTACCCAGCAGCGTCTGCACTTCCAGCCCCTGGTCACGCAACGCAATTGCGGCTTCTTCCAGCGCCGGCGTTACGTGCTTGTCCATAAAGCGCTGCACGGTGGCCTGGCTTGGTTGCAGGTCCAGGGCGGTCAAGCGCTCGCTGAAACCACGACGCCCGCGTTCAGCCAATTGCGCCTGCTCCTGTTCGATCGCCGCGTCCTGGCGCATGGCCTTGTGCAAACCGAACATGAAGAAAATCAGCACCACCGAAAACGGCAGCCCCGCCAACACCACCATGGTCTGCATGGCTTCGAAGTTACCGGCAAACAGCAGGCCGATGGTCACCAGGGTGATCACCGCCGACCAGAAGATCCGCAGCCAGTGCGGCGCATCTTCGTCCACGTTGCCGCCTTTGCACGAAAGGTTGGCCATCATCACCGCGCCGGAATCCGCCGGGGTCAGGAACAGCACGAAGCCCACGAAGATCGACACACCGATAACGATTTTCGACGCCGGATAGTGCTCCAGCAGTTGGTAGATCGCCATGGACGGTTGTTCCAGGGCCGTCTTGCCCAACTCCACCGCGCCCTGATTGAGCACCAGGTCCAACGCCGAGTTACCGAAGATCGACAGCCACGCCAGGGTAAAGCCCAGCGGGATCAGCAGCACGCCGGCCACCAGTTCACGCACCGTGCGACCACGGGAAATACGCGCGATGAACATGCCTACGAATGGCGCCCAGGAAATCCACCAGGCCCAGTAGAACAGGGTCCACAGGCCCATCCAGCGCTCGGTTTTCTCGCCATCGCCTTCGTATACATAGAGGTCGAAGGTTTTCAGCACGATGCCGTTGAGGTAGTCACCGGTGTTCTGCACCAGGCCGTTGAGCAGGTGCAGGGTCGGGCCGAACAGCAGCACAAAGATCAGCAAACCGCTGAACAGCACGATGTTGAGGTTGGACAGGCGACGAATGCCGTTCTCCACACCCGACACGGCGGCGATGGTCGCCACGGTGCTCATCACGATGATCACGATCAGCAGGTTGGTGTTGCTGTGTTCCATGCCGAACAGATTTTCCAGCCCGGACGACACTTGCAGCGAGCCAATCCCCAGGTTGGTCACCAGACCCAGCAGGGTCACGAACATGCCGAAACCGTCCACCGCGTGGCCAGCCGCGCCTTTGACCCAACGCTCGCCCATCAGCGGGTACAACGCCGAGCGCAACGCCAGCGGCTGATTATGGCGGTAGGCAAAGTAGGCCACGGCCAGGCCGACCAAGGCGTAGATCGCCCAGCCATGCAGGCCCCAATGCAGGAAGGTCAGTTGCAACGCCTGACGCGCCGCCCCATTGCTGGCCGCCGCGCCTTCAGGTGGGTTGAAGTAGTGATCCAACGGCTCCGAGGCGCCGAAGTACAGCAGCGAGATGCCGATGCCCGAGGAGAACAGCATGCCGGCCCAGGCGCCGTAGCTGAAGTCCGGGGTGTCGTCCTTGCTGCCCAGTTTCAACTTGCCGTAGGACGAAAACGCCAGGCCCACCACGAATACGAGGTAGGCGGCAATGACCACCATGTAGTACCAGCCGAAGCTTTTCGACAGCCACGCCTGGGCAATGCCGAGCATGCGCCCGGCCTCCTGCGGGGCGATGATCAGGATGGCGGTCAACAACAGGATCAGCGCGGTGGAGGTGTAGAACACCCAACCGTTGACCCGCACCTTTTCCGGCGGGGTCTTTATAAGAGAGGCAGAACTCATGGCGCAGATGCTCCGGGCAGTGCGAGAGAGAAACACAAGGCAACGGTTATCCCAGGCCATCGATTTTTCGGCAGTCGACGGACGGGTGTTATAAAGACACCCCGAAAATTCTTGCGCCCCTGCCGAACCAGCAGACAGGGCGTTTCAAGGGTTTTTGCAGGTGCCGGATGCCGCAGCTCCCAGGTAGGAAATACCTGTAGGCAGCGACCATTTGTCGCAGAGCTTATTCTTTGTTGATTGAACGTTCAATCAAAACAAAATAGACTGGCCTCCAAGCCGACGGACGTTCATCGCCCATCGGCAGGCCTAAGGAGAGGTGCTACATGCCCAAGGTCGGTATGCAACCCATACGCCGCCAGCAGTTGATCGAAGCCACGCTGACGGCCATCGATCAGGTTGGGATGGGCGATGCCAGCATTGCGCTGATCGCCCGTTTGGCCGGCGTTTCGAACGGCATCATCAGTCACTACTTCAAGGACAAGAACGGCCTTATTGCAGCGACGATGCGCTACTTGATGAACGCGCTGATTGAGAACGTCCACGAACGCAGGCTTGCGCTCACGGACGACAGCCCACGGGCACACCTTCAGGTAATCATCGAGGGCAACTTCGATGCCAGCCAGGTCAACGGCCCGGCAATGAAAACCTGGTTGGCCTTCTGGGCAACCAGCATGCACCACCCGTCATTGCACAGGTTGCAGCGGATCAACGATCAACGTCTGTATTCCAACCTGTGCTGCCAGTTCCGCCGAACGCTGCCGCTGCCGCACGCACGCAAAGCAGCCCGAGGCCTGGCGGCCCTGATCGACGGTTTGTGGTTGCGCGGCGCTGTCGGGAGACGCTTTCGACACAGCGCAAGCGCAACGGATCGCTTACGAATACATGGATTTCCAATTGGCCAAGCAGGTGAGTTAGAGCACACACAACCGCTCAACCCCTGAACTGCCGTCGCTCAGTGTTGCCACCTCCTTATGGCCCACCTGGCGGCGGTTAACGCCAACCACTTATGCACTTGCGAGGACTTTATGGCCCGTTTCGACCTGCAAAAACTCTACATTGACGGCGGCTACAGCGACGCTGGCAGCGATGCCACCTTCGAAGCCATCAACCCGGCTAACGGTGAAGTTCTCGCCCAAGTGCAACGCGCAACGAAAGAAGACGTTGAACGTGCCGTGGTCAGCGCCGAGAAAGGCCAGAAAATCTGGGCCGCCATGACTGCCATGGAGCGTTCGCGCATCCTGCGTCGTGCCGTCGACATCCTGCGCGAGCGCAACGATGAACTGGCCGCCCTGGAAACCCTGGACACCGGTAAAGCCTTCTCCGAAACCAAGTACGTCGACATCGTCACCGGCGCCGACGTGCTGGAATACTACGCAGGCCTGGTGCCGGCCATCGAAGGCGAGCAGATCCCGTTGCGCGACACCGCTTTCGTCTACACCCGCCGCGAGCCGCTGGGTGTGGTTGCCGGTATCGGCGCGTGGAACTACCCGATCCAGATCGCCCTGTGGAAATCCGCGCCGGCCCTGGCTGCCGGTAACGCGATGATCTTCAAGCCAAGCGAAGTCACTTCGCTGACCACCCTGAAACTGGCCGAGATCTACACCGAAGCTGGCGTTCCAGCGGGCGTGTTCAACGTACTGACCGGCAGCGGCCGTGAAGTCGGCACCTGGCTGACCGAGCACCCGCGCATCGAGAAAATCTCCTTCACCGGCGGCACCGACACCGGCAAGAAAGTCATGGCCAGCGCCTCGAGCTCTTCGCTCAAAGACGTGACCATGGAACTGGGCGGCAAGTCCCCGCTGATCATTTTCGACGACGCCGACCTCGACCGCGCCGCCGACACCGCGATGATGGCCAACTTCTACAGCTCCGGCCAGGTCTGCACCAACGGCACCCGCGTGTTCGTGCCCAAGCATCTGCAAGCCGCATTCGAAGCCAAGATCGTTGAGCGTGTTGCGCGCATTCGCGTCGGCAACCCGGAAGACGAAAACACCAACTTTGGCCCGCTGGTCAGCTTCGCCCACATGGAAAGCGTGCTGGGCTACATCGCCAAAGGCAAAGAGCAAGGCGCCCGCCTGCTGTGCGGCGGCGACCGCCTGACCGACGGCGACTTCGCCAAAGGCGCGTTCGTGGCACCGACCGCGTTCACCGACTGCACCGACGACATGGTGATCGTGCGTGAAGAAATCTTCGGCCCGGTGATGAGCATCCTCACCTACGAAACCGAAGAAGAAGTGATCCGCCGCGCCAACGACACCGACTTCGGCCTGGCTGCCGGCCTGGTGACCAAAGACCTGAACCGCGCCCACCGCGTGATTCATCAGTTGGAAGCGGGTATCTGCTGGATCAACGCCTGGGGCGAGTCCGACGCGAAGATGCCGGTCGGCGGCTACAAGCAATCCGGTGTGGGCCGTGAGAACGGGATCAGCTCGCTGAACAACTTCACCCGCATCAAATCGGTACAGGTTGAGCTGGGCGATTACGCCTCGGTGTTCTAAGAACCCGAGCCTTGTATTGCCTTTGAGGCCTCATCGGGGGCAAGCCCCCTCCCACACTGACTGTGTTCACAAGTTCAGATGTGTGAATACCTTCAAATGTGGGAGGGAGCTTGCTCCCGATGAGGCCCGACCTGACCACACTTCAAAGAGGGTGCATTTATGTCCCAAGAATACGACTACATCATTGTGGGTGCCGGCTCCGCCGGTAACACCCTGGCGACCCGTCTGACTGAAGACGAAGGCGTCACCGTCCTGCTGCTGGAAGCCGGCGGCCCGGACTACCGTCTCGATTTCCGTACCCAGATGCCCGCCGCACTGGCCTTCCCGCTGCAAGGCCGTCGCTACAACTGGGCCTACGAGACCGATCCAGAGCCACACATGGACGGCCGCCGGATGGAATGCGGGCGTGGCAAGGGCCTGGGTGGTTCCTCGCTGATCAACGGCATGTGCTACATCCGTGGCAACGCCATGGACTACGACAACTGGGCAAAACTTCCAGGGCTTGAAAACTGGACGTACCTGGACTGCCTGCCCTATTTCAGAAAAGCTGAAACTCGGGACATCGGTCCGAACGACTGGCACGGCGGCGATGGCCCGGTCAGCGTGACCACGCCTAAAGCCGGCAACAACCCACTGTTCCACGCCATGGTTGAAGCGGGCGTGCAGGCCGGTTACCCACGTACCGAAGACTTGAACGGCTATCAGCAGGAAGGTTTCGGCCCGATGGACCGTACCGTCACGCCGAACGGCCGTCGCGCCAGTACCGCACGCGGTTACCTGGACACCGCCAAGAAGCGTTCGACCCTGACCATCGTCACCCACGCCCTCACCGACAAAGTGCTGTTCGAAGGCAAGCGTGCCGTTGGCGTGCGTTACCTGATCGGCGCGGCTGAAGAGCGCGTTGAAGCCCGTGCACGCAAGGAAGTGCTGGTATGCAGCGGCGCAATCGCCTCGCCGCAGCTGCTGCAACGCTCCGGCGTCGGCCCGGCCAAATTGCTGGAAAGCCTCGACATCCCGGTGGTCCACGACCTGCCCGGCGTCGGTGAAAACCTGCAGGACCACCTTGAGCTGTACCTGCAATATGCGTGCACCCAACCGGTGTCGCTGTACCCGTCGCTGCTCTGGTACAACCAGCCGGCCATCGGTGCCGAATGGCTGTTCAACGGCACCGGTATCGGCGCCAGCAACCAGTTCGAAGCAGGCGGTTTTATCCGTACCCGCGAAGAGTTCGAGTGGCCGAACATCCAGTACCACTTCCTGCCGGTCGCGATTAACTACAACGGCAGCAACGGTGTGAAAGAGCACGGTTTCCAGGCGCACATGGGCTCCATGCGTTCGCCGAGCCGTGGCCGCATCCAGCTTAAGTCGAAGAACCCACGGGACTACCCGAGCATCCTCTTCAACTACATGGCCACCGAGCAGGACTGGCAGGAATTCCGCGACGGCATCCGCCTGACCCGTGAAATCATGCAGCAGCCGGCATTGGATCAATACCGTGGCCGCGAAATCAGCCCAGGTATTGAAGTGCAAACCGATGAGCAGCTGGACACGTTCATCCGCGAGCACGCCGAGACCGCGTTCCACCCGTCCTGCTCGTGCAAGATGGGCACCGACGAGATGGCCGTGGTAGATGGCGAAGGTCGCGTGCATGGCATGCAAGGCCTGCGGGTGGTCGATGCCTCGATCATGCCGATCATCACCACCGGCAACCTGAACGCGCCGACGATCATGATCGCCGAGAAAATCGCCGACAAGATCCGTGGCCGCCAGCCGCTGCCGCGCAGCACTGCCGACTACTACGTGGCTGGCGATGCGCCGGTGCGGGGCAAGCCGTTGCGCGAAGTAGGGCCGACTGCGCAGTAACTGATACACCGCGGTGCCTTCATCGGGGGCAAGCCCCTCCCACATTTGACCGTGTGAATCCGGTCAAGTGTGGGAGGGGGCTTGCCCCCGATAGGACCCGATCAGGCACTGCAAACCTTGCCTCTACACTTTCCTTGATCAGCCCCCAGCCCAGGCCTACTCTGTCTGCCTGCCCGCGCTGAGCCGCCCACAAGGAAGGCCCCATGTTCGACCACCACGCCACACTCAAACGGCACTTCAGTGCCCTGCGCACCACCGCCGAGTTCTTCTCCCTGCGCTACGTGCGCGAATCCGGCCAGTACCTGTCGGTGCGCAAGAACGTCGCCGAACCGCCCCACCTGAGCCACGACGAAGGCGCCATGCTCACCGTGCGTCTCAACGGTGTCGAAGCCTACGCCGCGACCAACGACATTTCCCTTGCCGGCCTGCAAGCCGCCCTTGAGCGTGCCGAACAGCAAGCCCGGCAGATCAAGCCTCACGCCCTGCTCGACCTGCGCGACCAACACGTGTCCAGTGACGTGGCCGACTACCTGTCGCCCGACCTCCACCAGCCCTTCCCGTCCCTGAGCGACTGCTACCAACTGCTCGGCGACGAATCGGCCGCCGTCCCCAAAGACGAGCGCCTGGTCAGTTGGGACGTGAGCCTCGGCCTGACCCACGTCGAGCAGATCTACCTCAACACCGCCGGCGCCGAACTGCGCCAGGCCCAGCGTTTTGTGTTCCCCGGCGTCAACGTCACGGCCTTCGACGGCAACGACAGCCAGACCCGCACGCTCGGCGGCAGCAACTTCGGCCAGCAAGGCGGGTTTGAGGTGATCAACCGCTTCGGCCTGGTCGCGCCGCGCCGCGTATTGCCGACGAAGCCCTGCAACTGCTGCTCGCGCCGAACACCCCCCAAGGCCCGCGCGACCTGCTGCTGATGCCGGACCAGATGATCCTGCAGATCCACGAGTCCATCGGCCACCCACTGGAGCTGGACCGTATCCTCGGCGACGAGCGCAACTACGCCGGCACCAGTTTTGTGAAGGCCAGCGACTTTGGTCACCTGCAATACGGCTCCAAGCTGCTCAACGTGACGTTCGACCCGGACATTCCCGAGCAACTCGCCAGCTACAGCCATGACGACGACGGCACCGCCGCCAGCAAGCAATTCCTGATCCGCGAAGGGCTGTTGATCAGGCCGTTGGGCGGCGCGCTGTCGCAATTGCGCGCCGGCATGAGCGGGGTGGCCAACAGCCGCGCCAGCAGTTGGAACCGCGCACCGATCGACCGCATGGCCAACCTCAACATCGAGGCCGGCGACAAGCGCTTCGCGCAACTGGTGGGCGGCATCGAAAGCGGCATCCTGATGTCGACCAACCGTTCGTGGTCCATCGACGATGCGCGCAATAAATTCCAGTTCGGCTGCGAATGGGGCCAGTTGATCGAAAACGGCGAACTCAAGGGCGTGGTCAAGAACCCCAACTACCGTGCCATTTCCGCGCAGTTCTGGCGCAAGCTCAGCGCCGTGGGTGACGCCAGCACCTCCAAGGTGCTGGGCACGCCGAACTGCGGCAAGGGTGAACCCAACCAGGTGATCCGCGTCGGCCACGCCTCGCCAGCCTGCGTATTCAGCAACGTTGACGTATTTGGGGGAGATGCCTGATGACGACCTTCAAGGCATTGGTGGAGTGGCTCAAGCAAGCCATCACCGACAAGGAACAATTTCACCTGGGCTATGCGGCGGAAGCGTCCGAGTTCGTGCGTTTCAACCACGCCAAGGTGCGCCAGGCCGGGCAGGTGCAACAGGCCAGCCTCAACCTGAAACTGATCAACGATGGCCGCCACGCCGACCTCGCCATTACCCTGGCGGGCACGCCCGAGCTGGATCGCCAGCGCCTCGCCGCCGGCTTGCAGCAGCTGCGTGAAACCTTGCCGCTGCTGCCTCACGACCCGTATCTATTGCTCAACCAGAACGCCTGGCACAGCCACAACGAACAGGCCCGGCCGTTGCCCGACCTGGCCCTCGTACTGGAGGACATCAGCCAGGCTGCCGACGGCGTGGACCTGGTCGGGATCTATGCCGCCGGGCCGATCAGCCGTGGCTTTGCCAGTTCCGACGGAGCCTTCGGCTGGCACCAGGCCAATAGCTTCAACTTCGATTTCAGCCTGTTCCATGCCAACGGCGAAGCGGTAAAGGCCAGCTACGCCGGGCATACCTGGGACAGCGCGGAGTTCGCCCGCCGCCTGCAACAGGCCCGCGACCAGCTTGAGTTCCTCGGCCGACCGCTGCATACCCTGCCCCCCGGAGAGTACCGCGCCTACCTGGCCCCGGCGGCACTGGAAGAAATCATCAGCCTCATGACCTGGGGTGGTTTCTCCGCCCAGGCCATCGCCAGCAAAGGCAGCTCGCTGCAAAAACTGTATGCCGGTGAGCAACACCTCAGCCCACTGGTAACGGTGAGCGAACAGATCAGCGGCTCCCTGAGCCAGGCGTTTTCCAGCGAGGGCTACCCGCGCAGCGATGTCACGCTGATCAACGCCGGCAAGGCCGACGGCCAACTGGTGAACTCGCGCAGTGCCGCCGAATATGGCCTGAGCACCAACGGCGCCAGCAGCGACGAATCCCCCAGCGCCTTGCAGATGGCCGCAGGCAGCCTGGCCCAGGTCGATATCCTCAAGCAGTTGGGTACCGGCCTGTACATCAGCAACCTGTGGTACCTGAACTACTCCGACTTGCCGGCCGCACGCCTCACCGGCATGACGCGTTTCGCCACGTTCTGGGTGGAAGACGGCGAGATCAAGGCGCCGGTCAGTACCATGCGCTTTGATGACAGCGTCTACAGCTTGCTGGGCTCGCAGTTGGAGGCGCTGACTGCCGAGCGGGAGTTGCTGCTGTCGGCCAGTACCTATGGGCAGCGCAATACTGCCTCCAACCTGCTCCCCGGCGCCTTGGTAAAACGCCTGACGCTAACCCTCTAAACACTGCAAACCCAATGTGGGAGGGGCGGTGCGACGATTCGAACTTGCCCCCGATGGCGATGGGTCTGAGTACATATCCGTTGGTCAGGTAACGGCCACCTAGGGTTCCGCTTTTACAGCCGGCTCACTT
>NZ_JADDUM010000143.1 GCF_015163715.1 Pseudomonas cyclaminis | reverse complement strand
TGGCCTTATTGGGGCTGCTTCGCAGCCAGCGCGGGCAAGCCCGCTCACCACACAAAAACCGGCTCACCCCAAATAAGCCCGCTCACCACAACAGGCCGGTCCGACGCAGAGGTTGAGGGCAACCGTTAAAGCGGCATCAACAAGGCTGTCCGCTTGCCATCAATGCGCTCAGTCATCCACTTTCGGCTATACGTCAGTACCGCCTCCCCCATCGCCACCGGAAAATGGATAAACCCATGGGCCGATTCCGGCAGCAGGTGGGCCTCGGCCTGGGGCCATCGCTGCACAATCAACAGTGTGTCGTCCTTGAGCGGGTCCAACTCACCCACAAACATCAACGCCGGTGGCAAGCCTTCAAAGTCTCCATACAGGGGTGACAACGGCGGTTGCCTGCGCTCGTCATCGGTGATCCCCGGCGTCAGCATGCGCAGCGCCTCAACCATGCCCGGCCCATCGAGCAACAAGGTGTCCGGCCCGGCGCTGCGTACACTCGGTGTACCGGTCAAATCGTAGACGCCGTAATACAGCACCGCGCCGCTCACACGCTGGAGCAACTCGGGCCATTGCTTGAGCGCCAGCAACGTCGCTGCCGCCAAATGCCCGCCGGCCGACTCGCCCACGACGATAACGGGCAGATGCTTGAACTCATCGTCGCAGAGCAACCAGCGCGCCGCCGTCAGGCAATCCTCCATCAACCCCTCAACCGGCGTGTCCACCGCCAGCCGATAATCCACCGACACCACCGCCACGTCGCAGGCGTTGACCATGCCGAGGTTGAGGTCGTCATCCATCTGCGCATTGCCGATCACCCAGCCGCCGCCATGGATATCCAGCACCACGCCCTTGGGCTTGCCGACGGGCCGCAGGATACGCACGGGCACGCCGTCCACAATCCGGCTTTCAGCCGGCGTTGTGCGCTTGATCTTCTGGCTGACGCGCAACAGCGCCTGGATCAAACGCGGCGTCACGCGGTTGCGGATCTTAAAGCGCGGCAACCAGGCAAGCTTTTGATTGAAGCGGCGCATCTGGGCCAGTTCCGGCTCACTGGCTGGCCAAGGTTGGTAAGCCATCAGCGGTTATTGCGCAGGATCGAGAAATTCAACGCCGCCGCGACACACAGCCACGCCAGGTACGGGAACAGGATCAAGCCGGTGATCAAATCCAGGCGCACCGCCAGCACCACCATGGCCGCCACGGTGATCCACAACAACACGATGATCACCATCCCGGCGAGCAGGCGATGGGCGCCGAAAAACACCGGCGTCCACAGCGTGTTCAAGGCGATCTGCGCGGCCCACAGCGCCAGCACCATCTGGCTGCCGGGGATCAGGCTGAGGCGGTAACCGGCCCAGGCCAGCAGCAGGTAGATGATCGTCCATGCGACCGGGAACAGCCAATTGGGCGGGGTGAAGCTGGGTTTTACCAGGGATTCGTACCAGGCACCGGGCTTGAAGATCACGCCGGTGCTGGCAGCGGCGGCACAGGCGAGCAGGAAGATGAAGAAAGTCATGGTCGGTCCTTGAGGTCGGTGGGAAGAAAGCAACGCTATGCTTGAGTGACTCAAACTGCTGCGCATAAATTCAATGATTCCCCCAAAAATGGCGCTGCGCGTCATGAAAACTGGGTATGGTCTGCGCTCTACCAGATGATCAAATATGGAATCTCGACCGTGGCCATCCCCCTCGCCCATCGCCCTGACAGCCCCTGGTCGGTGTTCCTTATCTTCCTGCGCCTGGGCCTCACCTCCTTCGGCGGCCCCATCGCCCATCTGGGCTATTTTCGTGACGAGTTCGTCACCCGGCGCGGCTGGTTGAGCGAACGCAGCTACGCAGACCTGGTCGCACTCTGCCAATTTTTACCTGGCCCGGCCAGCAGCCAGGTCGGCATCGCGCTGGGCCTGCAACGGGCAGGTTACGGCGGAGCACTGGCGGCGTGGGCAGGGTTCACGCTGCCGTCTGCCTTGCTGCTGATCGTATTTGCCTTGGGCATTGCCCAACACAGCGAAGCCCTGCCAACCGGCGTGCTGCACGGCCTTAAAGTCGTCGCCGTGGCCGTGGTCGCCCAAGCCGTGTGGGGCATGGCGCGCACCCTGTGCCGGGGCGTGGCGCGCGTAAGCCTGATGCTGATTGCTACGTGCGTGGCGCTGTTGACGACATCCGCGTGGGGCCAGGTCGGCGCGATTGCCGTCGTCGGCCTTGCCGGCCTGCTGTTCTTAACGCCCACGCCGAACACCGAACACGAAGCGCTGCCCATGCCGATCCGCCGCCGCACCGGCGCCCTGTGGCTACTGCTGTTTGTGTTGTTGCTGGTGGGGTTGCCGCTGTTGGCCCAACTGCTGCCCAATCGCAGCCTGGCGCTGGTGGACGCCTTTTACCGCAGCGGCGCATTGGTGTTCGGTGGCGGCCACGTGGTACTGCCGTTGTTGCAAGCAGAAGTGGTGGCGCCGCACTGGATCGGCACAGACCTGTTCCTCGCCGGCTACGGCGCCGCTCAAGCCGTGCCCGGCCCCTTGTTCACCTTCGCCGCGTTCCTCGGCGCCGCGATGTACTCGCCCCCCAACGGCTGGCTGGGCGGCCTGATCTGCCTCCTGGCAATCTTCGCGCCCTCGTTTCTACTGGTCTTCGGCGCCTTGCCCTTTTGGGAAGCCCTGCGCCGCAGCCCACGCACGCAAGCCGCGCTGGCGGGCGTGAATGCGGGCGTGGTGGGCTTGTTGCTGGCCGCGCTGTACCAGCCGGTGCTGACCAGCGCGATATACAGCACCTATGACATCGGCCTGGCGGTGCTTGCACTGGTCGCGCTGATGGTTTGGAGGCTTCCGCCGTGGTTGGTGGTGATCGCCAGCGGCGGACTGGGATGGTTATTAAGCGTGGGCGTCGGCTGAGCCAGGCTCAACAATCCTCAGCCACGGCCACCTTGCCTGATAGCTTCTGGCCTTGTGCGCAAACAACTCAAGCTCCGGGTGCAGCGGATTGACCCGCAACAGCCCCTGCTCCACATCCGCCAACCCATAGGGCGCATACACCTCGCCAGTGGCGATCTCCAACCCGATGCACGTGCCGGCCACCAGATAACGATCAACCCCCTGTTTAGCCGAGTGCAGCTGCGGGTAAGGTCGGCCAAACCGCTGCCCATACCAGAGGTGAACCCGCGCCTGATTCCTGACCTCCACCTTCACGCCCAGGTCCTGGAACAACCGCTCGGCCCTACGAATCACCACATCCTCGGCTTCGTAGGACAAGTCGGTGTCGAAGTAGAAAACATCGTAGTCCTTTACGCCCTGCGCGGCAGGAAGGTTGGACCGATGATTCCATACCGCCTGGAACAGACACCCCGCCGTGAGCATGCATTGCTCCACACCGAGGTCGGGCAGGCGCTTGGTAATTTCAGCATTGATGGGGTTGGCCATGGCCAGATGGAGCAAGGTGTCGACGGTCAATGTCATGGGAATCCCTGATTTAATCAGCCCTTTGGCGGGAGTCGACTGTACAACATCAGGTCTGGGGTTGAGGGTTAACCCTTCAACTCACTGGCGCGATGACTCGCGGCATCGTCATAAGCCACATACAGCGACTCAGCGATTTGGCTCTTGATCGCCTTGGACGCTTCCAGCCCCAAAACAAAGCCTTCGGCCTTACCGCCTGCGCGGTTGAGTTCTTCATGGGTGGAAGCCGGTGATGGCGTCGAGCAGCTTGGTGGCGTGCGGGCCAACACCCTTGGGGAGGCTGATTTGGTCGATGGACATGGGCGATACCTTGCAAGAGAGAGATCGGTAGCGCGTGGAACCACTGCCGGGGGTGGCATGGTAGACCGATATGCCCTGCAACGGGGTGTTTGCGAGTGAACCGGTTTGAAACTCCAGATGCCTTCATCATGGCATTTCACTATCATGCAGCGCCCGGCACCGCGTCACCGCGCATGCCCGCACACCTCATTCAATCAAGACCAGGGACAGGCAATGCCGCCACTCAAAACACTGCTCGCCGCCAGCCTGCTGCTGATCTCGTGCCTGCCGGGCGCCGCCAATGCGGGTCTGTACAGCTCGGATAAAAATAACTTTGGCATCCTGAAGACCAACCTCACGGACGCCAGCAAGTACCGCTACGCCGCACTGGTGTCGACCAGCAGCGAAGGCGACAACTTTGAAACCCTGCACCAACTCTCACGCATCTATGCCGAGATCCTGGAAAAAGACATGGGCGTGCCCGTCGCCCTGTACAACGCCGATACCCTGCACCTGAAAAATATCGACACCTACCGCGCCGCGGCCATCGAGCAGATCCAGCGCAAAAACTTCACCGCCACGGCCGACACCTGCGCGCTGGCCAGCACCTTTTTATACCCGTCCACCGTCTCCAACCTGCTGCGCATCATGGCCCCCGACATCGTCATCCCCCGCAACGACCCCGCGATACACGCGCAATTGGCCGATGTGTCCAAGCACTTCCTGGCGCAAGACCTGGGCGTGCTGATGAAGATGTGCGAAGCCTCGCCGTCACGCAAACAAACCGCCGCCTTCAAAGAATTCCTGGAAGCCCTGCAAAAAGAACAGCCCTACATCGCCAGCACCGCCCGCCTGAGCCAGCACCGCATACAGGCCAACGCCGAACAAAACGCCGAAGACGCCCGCCGCGCAGAAATCGACCGCAAGGCCTTCGCACGCAAAGCCGAGCAGGACAAAGCCTACCAAGCCGCCGAAGACGCCCGCGACGCAAAAATCCTCGCCGACCAGGCCGCCGTACGCGAAGAACAACGCCTCAAGGCCCAACGCGCCGAACAAACCCGCCAACAAGCCCTGGCCGCCCGCACGCCCGAACAAGTGAACCGGGACAACCAACAAAACGAAGATGTGCACTTCTGCTACAAATACGCCGCCATGAACAAAGTGGCCACCGACGCCAACAACCAAGGGATGTCCATCGAACGCGCAGAGCAGGTCCTGGTGGATATGAGAGGCCTCAAAGGCCAGGATGCCGAGGACATGCGCAGCACCATCCGCGTCGTGCGCCTGACCCACGCCAACGACACCCCCAACCAAGCCTTCACCCTCGAATACGACCGCTGCCTGGCACTGCGTGCCAAGAAACGCGCAGAGGGCTCACTAAACTGACCATCCCCAACACCATCAGCCACACAGACGAATAACCAGGCGACATCACCTTGCTCCATTGCCTACGCTTGCGTCAGAATCCGCCGGCTTGTGCACTGGGGTGGCCGTCTCTAAGGTTGCCCGGTCGCCGACATCTCGGTGATCGGGTTTAGTAGCCTGATGGTTTATCCAGACAAAGTGCACAAGCGTCATCCATCAGACAGTCCAGTCTGTACTTAATGGTGGCTGTGCGCAGGGCGCCTTCGGGCGCGCCGGCTTTCGTTTGGATTCCCCGGTCTACTAACCTGCGCACAGCTGCCACCCTTCTGTTTAGTAGCTAAAGGACGGCGGCCCTAAACAGGAATTCAAACATGCCCAACGTCACACCGGACTCAACCACCCTCTTCACCGTCGCCCCCGACGCCAGCAACGAAACCCTCATCACCAACAGCTACGAGACCTTCACCTCCGTCAGCACCTTGCTGCTCGACCTGTCCGAAGACCTCAACGGAAAACACCGCGACATTGCGCTGGCGATTCACCAACTGAGTGAATTGGGCGTGCTCATGACCGCCAAATTACTCGACCGCGAAGTGCCTTGCGCCGGCTGATACCGGGCCTTTCATTCAATAGCGTGATCACTCGCCGTATCGCTGTGAGCCATATACGACGATTTGGCGAGTTAGGTTTTGATGGATTGGGCAAATGATCATGCACGCAACCTAAACGGCTATGCGGTAAGGAGTGAAATCACTACCGGGCCTACATGATGAAACTTTTAGCCGCTAAGGGTCAGCTTTCGGCCATAAGCAGCCATTCGCGAATGTTCGTTTACCATCGAATAAACAGGCAGTTTATGATTAGGTTAAGCTGGTAAAAAAGAATGTTCGAACTTGATTTCTGACATCTCGGATTTGCCAATTAATAGTGCTTTTAGATCCAGTATTTTCGATGCGTTAATAACATATCCAAGGTTGACCATCTGCGGAACTAACGGTATCGGGACAGCTGCCGTTGGGACGTTCTGAACAATAATCTCACCTTGAGAGGTGTGAACTGGACCGCCCCACAGAATGCCAATCAACGCACTCCGCTTCTTTGACGCGAGGATCTGTCCAGTGACGTCCGTCAGAGAGAAATGTTCTTTCGTTACAACCGGGCTTCCGCTTGATCCAGGGAAACAGGCACAGTCAATAAGGAACTGTTCTTTACCATCAAACGGAAGATTGGGGTCACTTGCAATTATCCCTCGCCTTACGATAGGTAGGTTATGTTTGTTGTCGGACAAACCGATGGGGTAACCGACCATTAATATGTCGTCCGCAACAGAGATCTCATTGAGCTCAACCTGTGTAATTATGTCGGTTTCGGTGAACATATTTCCATATCCGAAAAGCTTTCTGCCCAACAAGTCGTTATATATGGGGCCGACGCAGAGCGCTGCAAGATCTATTTTGGGATCGGGATGCTCGATAATCATCTGTTCCAAGCCAGATGTTATTAAGTATTCTGCAATACCTCCTCTGGTCTCGTAGTCACCCTGAACTGATGTGGAAATGCGAAGCTTAATGATTTTAGCATTTTCCAATACATGTTTGTTAGTGATCAGGACTGGGGCTAGGTTTTCTTCGTCCATCATGAACCCAAATAAAAAGCCTGTTCCACGGGATCCGGAAGCATCTATTTTTATGGTGGTTGTGCTAAGAATGTTTTTTTTGATTTTTGAGGGGTTCATATTTTCGCTCCTTGAATATTAAGACAGTTAGGGTGTTCTGCGACCTGTTTATAGGGTTAAGCGTGGGTGGTTGACTGTTGCGCGGCTAATGGGCTGGTAGATGGTGCCGGTAGCTGTTTCTGTCTGCAACCGTGGAGGTCAGAGTCATTCCGTGTCTGATAAAGATTACATTTGTCAGGCTAAAGCACAAGCCTGGATGACACCCTATCAGCGACGGCCGAAGAAGGCGCCATGTAGGGAGGGGCTATGTTCTGCGCTTGGCGACTCGCGGCGGATAGTGCATAAGTATTTGGTAATAATCTACCCAGCACTAGCTTCCGCTTCTGGCCGATAAGGTACAGCAATCGTTTCAGTCATCGGCCTGGCTCATGCGGCGTTGGCGTCTGACTTGACCCTGCGCATGCTCAACGAATTGTCCCAATCACCGAGATGGGGATAACGGGCTGATCGCGCTAAGGGCCTGTCAGGCCTACGTAAGAGCGTTGATGCAGTGACCTACATCTCTGCAGAACATTTGAAATAGAGGCTAGTCTAGAAAAACTGTGCTCATGCTTTTTCTCTTTCTTGAGTTGAATAAATCAAATATGGTCTTGTTGGCCTCAATAAATCTTGTTTTCCATTGCTGAATGGTATTGTCGTTTGATTTGTGGATGTAAAAGTTTATCAGGCAGTTATGAAGATAATGGAGAGACGTTAAGTATTCATTTATTGAGTCCATCAGTTTGACGTGCTCGGCGGCTGAGTCATGGCTCAATGAAGCCCCCCAAAAGCCAAGCTCGCTATTAACGGAAGTAAGGGATTGGGCATAGAGTTTCAGCTCGTTGTTCTTATCAACTACTTTTTCTAGATTAGACCTTGCTTGAGAATCACTAGGCGCTAACATACCAGCTTCCGGGACAAGATTGAACAGCAGGTTTGCTATTTGCACTGTGGTAGATTCGATCTGAACAAGTGTTGAAATATATAGCTTCTTTGTTGAGTATGCGTCTTCTCTAATCTTTTGTTTGTGCCATCCTATATATGTGGCGACAGCAAGAATGAGAGCTACTACCGTAGCGATTCCGGAAAGGGCCTCAGCCCAACCTGAAGGATTTAACAAACCTTTTGCTACTAGTCCGAAAAATAAACCAGTCGCGAAGGAACACGCTATCAGGATAGGTAGGATAAAACGACGATTCGAAATAGCGGCCATGCTTCACCAAAGTTTTAGGTATCAGATTCATTGTGGCTCATCAAGTGATAGTTTAGGAGACCTTATAGGTTTTTTGCAGGGCAGATGTGAATCGCCCCTAATTTCCTAGACGCCTTCGACTTGCTCCTTCTGGCCGCTTGCAAACGACCGCTTCTGGCCGGTTCCTGCCTGTCGTGACCGGTAGCAATCTATCCATAGCGAACGCTCGCCGCGCACGCCTGACTCTGCAAACACGTCCCTCTAGCGTACAATTCATCCGTGTCAACAATTCAGCCGATCCGGCTGAGTTGTGTCACTGATAGACATCTCGCATAGATACCGAAAATTTGAAACCCTTCGTAATCCGCTTAATAGGACCATCCTACCAACGCCACCTTTGGCCACCACACGGCACTAAGATTGCGTACGCCAAACCTCATAGCTCAAACAAAAACCGAGACCCCACACGTGCCAAGCAACTTCTTCATACGCGCCCGAATTTACAGTTTTCTGGTGCAAAAAAAACTGTCTCCCATCAAAAAACTTTTTTCACTTGCTCTATGGAGCACCCTGTCAACCGTCACCCTTGCAGCTTTCGCAGTGAAAGTGTCGATCGATCAGATGGACGCGAACAACACAACGTCGGCCAAAGGGGTTTACAAAGACTATTTGAGTCTTGCCTTGACGAACCCAGAATACGCAGGTGCCTCCTACCCTTTGTACGCCCCCCGATACAGCAACTTCAAATACGGCTCCAATCAGCGCGAGGCATACGAGTTTTTCGTTTCGCTGTTGCTGCACTCGGTCGACGAAATACTGAGCACACAGGAGAAGAAGCACTGGAGAAAAACATTGATAATGCAACTCTCGTATCACGCGCTGTATTTGAACACTCGGGAGTTTGGTCCGGAATCATATTTGTGTGAAGCTCGAGACCTTGTCGTACTAGGCATCGAAGCGTATGTCGAGAGCCAATATGAATACAGCTCGGCTATGAATCCTATAAGGCTCGATAAAAAAATTCGGTGTACAGAACAGGAGCGGAGAAAGGAGAAGCGCGAACAGAGTGAGTGAGGGCAGCATTTTCGGCTATTCAAGGCCGATAAGCATCTGGATGCTTACAGCTCAAGTTATAGCGAACAGCTTGGTGTTGAAGTTAGCTATCACCGGATGCTGTTTGCATTATCAAAGAAGCAACATTGGTAAAAAATGGTACACATCTTTCAGGTCGGCTCTGTAGGGCAAGCAATACGTGGCCAACTGGATTAGCAGTTCCAATCCATTACCGAAAAGGCTGATGTTTTTGCTCGTGACCGGCAGCATTCGGCCCAGATAGCGTTTTTACACACTCTGGGCCGATAACTGCCAGCCACCAAAGCTTAAGATAGGGATGAAACGCGTCCCTAGTGTGCGCCAACCCAAAGACCTCAACCCACAACGCCCAATAACCACATAAACTCACCCATAACCAGCCACCCACGGCTCCTGCTCAATAGTCGCAACATCCCCCTCCGCCAATAACCCCCACAACTCCAGAATCTTGCACCCCGGCACTTGCTTCATGTGGCGAGGATCACCGGTCTCCAGATTTTCAAAAGTGACGGTGCCCGACAGGTTTACAGCGATGCACCACTCTGCATCGTTGGTCACCGAAACCTGCCCATGCTCCTCATCTTGCGCACGGGTTTTCAGTTCGGCGAGAAGCTCAGGGAACGTGTGTATGCCAGGATCAGCGTTCATGGCGCCGTATCTGTGGCTGACGTGATAGCCCATATTGACCTCGTGGTTAGCCTATTTATAAAACGTCAACGCCGGGATAGAGATCCGCAGGTGGATGGTAATCGGGATCCTCGAAGCGGCTATTGTTGTAATGGGTTTTGGCGGTCGGCCCTTCGCCCTTGTACGTCACCTGCGGGTTTGGCGTGAGATGCCACCCGCCTCCGTCCTTGTCGTGCTCGATCAGCGACGGGTACAACGTGCAAGTGCCTGACGAACCTGATGTCAGCCTGAACTGGTAAAAACGCCCAGCCTGGGGCGTGAACTTCGCCGTGACGAAGCAGGATTGCGTGCGTGCGCCCTCCCAGGACATACCCACATGCGTTTCGATGCCGGGGCGAATTTGCGTTTCGTAATAGTCCGACGTGAGGTTTTGCCCCGCTTTCGGCATCCCCTGATCCTGGGTATGGATGAACGGAAGCGGCCCGCTGCGAATCACGCCACCCGAACGTTTACCGTTTTCGTATTGGTACAGGTCGGCATGCTGCGTGAAGTTGACGATGCGTATCCAGGCGGGATTGGGCTCGTTTGCAGGGGCCGTGAAGTAATCGGTGTGGGGGAAATACTGGCAGCCTGCGAACAATGGCAGGGTCAGCAGGCAGAGCGCAGTGCGTATCGACATGAAGCCTGTCCTTTTGCGGAGTCAGGGTAGAGACCACGAGAAAGGAGGCGCATTGCGTAACCGGTGATAAATTCGTGGGGGCCGATAGCGGCGCGCTTGGTCATTGCGGCACGCAGGCAGCCGCCGGACACTCTGCCGTCTTGAGGGGCGGCAACTGTCTCGGCATAGGGTATTCTCCACGGCATTAATATCGCCCAAGGCCCGCAATCGTTGGCCCTCAAGGCGCATCAGGAGATTTGCATAGTGATTGGGCATCGCTTCGAGCACACCGTGCAGGGTGACTTGCACGTCCACTCGCGCAACGGCGTGCAAAGCGTGTTTGTGCTGCTGACCGGCGCAATGGCGTTCATCCTGCCTTTGGCCTTCGTGGTGTTCTGGTTCACCGATAGCGGCTCGCAGTTGGCAGACGTGGACCCGCTGAATTCGCTGCTGATCGTACTCCTGCTGCTGCTTATTCCCGCCCTTGGCCTGCTGCTGATGGTGTACACCGGCATCCGCGAGACGTTGCTGTTGTCGCGGGCCAGCGGTGAAGGCAAGCGCCGCACCCGGAACTTCTTCGGTGGCCGCGAGCGTGTGCAGTCGGTCTTCAGCATCGATAAACCTCACCGCCTTGAACTTCGCCGCCGCCCACAGGCCGAGCCGGTGTATACCCAACTGTGGCTGGTGATGCGCGACGGTACCGAGCAGCGGTTGACCACCGACAACGTGCCGGTGGTGCCGGGGAGCAAACGCACCGATGTGTGGCTGCGTGAATTGGCCGATTACCTGGGCGTGGCGGTGCCCACTGAGGTGGGCGTGGGGTCGGCAACGCCGGCACCCTATAGGCCTGCGCCAGCACCGGCGAAGGTCGCCAGGCGGCGCAAAGTCGGGGGGCCCACGCCTGCGGCTGAGTCCACCGATAAGCTCGGCATTGCGGCACGTGCCCTGCTTTCACTGCTGGGTGCATTCTTCGCGGTGCTGGAGCTGACGCATGTAGTCGGCTTGGTGCGCGCACTGTTCACCGGGCGGCTGCGGGTCAGCGGTGTTCGCTCAGGATCGGCGAGCTTTTACTGGGCCGAGCAGCCGTGGGTGTTTTCATTCAATGTGCTTGTGGGTGTGGCCGAGGTGCTGATTATCGGCGTGATCACCTGGGGGTGTGTGCGCACGGCGATTCTGGGGCGGATGAAGGCCCATCCTTAACGGTATGGCACCCACACACTGCTAATCTGCGGCCCTTGAGCCTGTAGCAAAAGGAAGCTTTGCATCGTCATGGATATTCCACAAATCAAGCAACGCCTGGCCCGCCCTGCCGTCAAGTTCACTGCCGGCGGCTTTCGCCCGCTCGGTACCGATGAGGAAAGCTGGCTGGGCAATGTCTTCCTGTTCCGGCCTGACGAAGGCGTACCGACCAATCATGCGGGGCAACCGCTGCTCCCCTTCGCGCAGTTTTACCTGCCCGCCCTGCCCTTCAACAGCCCGTTGTTGGCCGAGGTTCGGGTACTGACGGTGTTTATGTCTCACCCGTTTCCAGAGTGTTTGGAGCCGATGGGGAATAACTGGGTGATCCGCGAATACGGGCCTGATGACGTGCTGGTGCGAAAGGCACTGCCGGTGGCGGGGGCATTTCTGAAGCCCTTCCCACTGAAAGCAGAAACAGTGCCCGAGGACTACCCATTGTGGGATGGCGGTGGAGTCCCGGCGGACCTTGAGCAGGCCGTCCTGACGCTGGAGCGGGCGAAAAAGATAGAAAGCTATTACGACCTGATCACCCATACCTACCAACACAAGATCGGCGGTTACCCCTCGTTCTGCCAGTCGGGCGTTGATCCGGGCGAAGGTTTCGAGTTTGTGTTCCAGATCTCATCCGACGCGAAGATCAACCTCAACGTGGTCCACAGTGGCAGCCTGATGTTCTGGAAGCACAACCAAACCGGTGAATGGGCACTCTATTATGATTTTTACTAAGGCGCCGGGAGCCCTCAATGACTGACTACCGTGGACTGATCTTCGACGACACCCGAGAAGGCGCATCCAACCAGGCCCTCGCGCAATTGGAAGCCACGCTCGCGCCCGCCTGCCGGATGATTACCGGCAGTTTCTCAAGACCTGCAACGGCGCCACCGTGGACTACGACGTGCTGGCGACCATGAGCAATGGCGACAAGGAGTTGCTGAGTTTCTTGCTGTATGGCCTGGACCCCAGTGAAACCTACGAGTCCAACCCTTTTGAACTGGAACAACTGCGCCAGCAATCGGGTTTCCCCGCGACGGGGTTGTTGCCGATCGGCCGCGATGGCGGCGCGAGTGTGTTGCTGCTTGACCTGCGCGACGGTCGCCAGGACGTGGGCGCAATGGTCGCAGGTTTACCCGCCTGGACCGGGCGTCGCCAGCAAGGCGATGAGTACGTGGTATTAGCGGACTCGTTCAATGCCTACCTGGACTTGCTGCATTTGTCCCAGGAGCGAATCGCGGAACACATCAATCACTTCGTCATCAGCGCGGATACGATTGAGGCGACGCTGGTGTGGCTGGATCAAGGCAGTCCGGGTTGGCGGGAGCGCTATCGGGCTGTGTGGAATGCGCGAGTGGTGGAGAGGCCGATTTGAAGCGTGTGTCAGGGTGCACAAGGCGCGTCTTGAAGGAACGTTTTTAGCGCTGCCGAATAGAGTGTTAAGGGTTGGTCTTCGGTATCGAGCATGGCAAATGGAATCACGGTGATATGTGAAAACGTCTGGGCGCTTATTGAATAGGTTTTCTGCCTGCACACGCCGTGATTGCCGTTGAGTATGAACTGAAACTTGAACAGTTCCGGCCGGGTACACCAGCTGGGAATCAAGCCAAGACTCAAGCCCGTGAGATATTCCTGCGCGCACGCCCCGCCCGAGGAAAACGCCGAGATTTTTATGGCCAGTGCAGGGAAGTTCGCAGCCGCTGGGGTTGAGCTGATGTCTTGGGCGTGTGGAATGATTTTTTGTGTCGCTTGGTAGGCGCGCTTGCCGAAGCGGCTGTCTTTCCAAGGCGCATCAACTGCATAAGTGAAGCTGGGGACATTTTCATTGCTTGCGGCGTCAACAGGCTCGTTGATGGGCGGTTTGGACGCATATGAAGTACAGCCGGCGCAGAACATTGCCATGCTGAGAACCGCCAAACTGTTAACGATTACGCCCCACATCTTGAGTTTTCCCTAACGATTCAAAGGACGAACACCGTACCTGTGGCGAGGTAGCTTGCTCGCGCTGGGCCGCGAAGCGGACCCGCTCCTTGTTCACAAAGAAGGGGACTGCTGCGCAGTCCAACGGGAGCAAGCTACCTCGCCACAGGTTACTTTTTGCCTTTTTATCTCTTAACTGACCGGCATTGGGGCTGCCCCGCTCACTAAAAAAACCTGCGTGCGTGGGTCACGCCTGTGTACTGAACCGCTGCGCCGCCCGCCGGGCCAACATTGCCGCTTCCGTCGCCTCGGTCGCCCGTTCGCCTTTGTAGGCCAGTTGGGTCACAAACTCTGCGTCCCTGAACTCCGCCGGTACCATGCTGTGCTTGTCTTTGAACAGCGGCGCCAGGTCGATGGTGTTGGCGAAGTTTTCCTGAGTCAGGCTGTAGTAGCCCATGGCACTGCCGGACCAGGGTGAGCTGGCGTCTGTCATGTCGATGGCGGCATCACGGTACGTGACGGCGGCGGTCTTGAGGCCGAGGGATTTGTTGAGCAGATCCGTGAGCCGCTGGGTGTCGGAGCTGTTGAGCTGGCCGGCGGTATTAAGCACTTTCAGACTGCCGTCAGCTTCTACTGTGAAGCCATATTTCTTGCTGGCAAGGTCGGGGGCGGTGGTAGAAAGCGTTGCCTGGAACGCCTGGAACGAGGCTTTAAGCGTGCTGTGCGCAGCCCTGAAGAGCCCGGCGTATCGAGGGTACTCGGGGGATTCGGAGCGACCGACCCAGGTGTCCACGACCTCCAACGGTTTTGCCGTGGTGCTGGTGTCTTCACTGGGATGGTAGATGGCCGCTGGCGCTGCGTTTGCCAGGGCGTCCTTGGCAACATCCGTCAGCGGTTGGGGCACCAGCTTTTGGTCGGACGGTGCGAGGCTGGTGCTGGCTGGGGGGAGATAGGCGGAGCTGACGGAGAGTGCCATTTAATCGTTCCATGATTGGCGGGTTCCTGAAGGTTATCGACGGGAACCGGGCAAGCTTGAATCAAGATGCCTCTGCTTGCAGGATCGTACAAGCCTGCCAACTCGCTACTTGGGTAGCCTTGGGCTTCTCACCCATCCAAGGATCCACCATGGCTCAGCATCCGGTAAATCTCACCCACAAAGCCTCGCTCATCGATCAGCAGTGGAGCCCTAGAGTGGTCGCGGAAATGAACGACTACCAGTTCAAGGTGGTGCGTATCGAGGGTGAATTCATCTGGCACGCGCACCCGGAAACCGATGAGGCCTTTCTGGTGCTGGAAGGCACGCTGCGTATCGACCTGCAGGACGGCCCGGTATACGTGGCGGCGGGCGAACTGTATGTGGTGCCGCGTGGCGTCGAACACCGCACCGCCGCAGAAGGCGAAGCCAAGCTGATGATGATCGAACCACGCGGCATCTTGAATACCGGTCACGAAGGCGGTGAACGCACAGCTGAAATGATCAGTGGATCTGATCAGCAGCGCCCCCCACCAGCGCCAGTAATTCATTCACCAACTCAACGGCCTCTTGCTGATAGGCCTCCCGCCAGCGCGCCGACCAATCCTGCGGCCGACCGTCCTCTTCCCAAGCCGATAACGCCAAGCCGTTGACGATTTCCAGCTCAAACCACTGGCGCTGCCACCCGGCGGCGTCCGTTACCATAGTGGTGTCGTGCCACAGGAACTCGGTGTGGGCGACAAAACGGCTCCAGCAGAACAGATCGTCTGAGGCCTGTTCCGCAAGTCTGATCAGTTGTGCTTTGTTATCCATGACTGGCTATTTGCCCTTGATTTCTTCCAACCGCGTGACAGCGCCTCGCACCGCAGCAATTGGCGTGCACGCCTGCAGTGCTAGTGGCCACCCTGCAATCTCTGGATAATACCCTCCTCCCGCCCCGATACGGATATCCCGTTTTATGAAGTCGCCCGCGTCCGCCCTGCTCCTCGCGTCTGCCCTGTTGCTGCCAGCCATCGCCCACGCCGACGACGCCGCGCTCGCCGACACACTCAAGGCCTTCACCCGCTGCGACGCGACTTTCTTCAGCCGCCTGAACACCCACCACGCCGCGTGGCAGGCTTTTGCGCCGCTCAAGCAGGACAAGGACTTCACCTGGATCGCCGTTAGAAACCGTGCCGACCGCAACGCCAACCAAGTGCCCGTCAGCGCGCCGCCCATTGCGGGCCTGAAGCTGTTGTCGTATGCCGATGAGGCCACCGACCTCGATCAGTTGGGGCGCTACTATTACTGGGGTTTTGTCGTGCAAGGCGGTGTCGACGAAGTTGCCCAACGCCTTGCCCCGCTGCTGGACCAACCTGCACGGCTGCAAAAAATCGACGGGGCCTATATTCGCAGCGAACTCAAGGTCGACGACCACTGGCAGGCGATCAAGCCGCAACCCGGCAAGGCACCGGGCACGCGCCACGTTGAGCGGGTGCTGATCGTCGAGCCCGATGGCGAGCACACACGCGTCAGCTGCTCGGTACAGGGCGGCGTCGATGCGGCGCTGCTGGCGTGGCTGCGGCCGGACATCGCGCCGGTCGACTACCCGCGTACCGTGGTGGAAACCAGCATCAACGATGTCGAGGTACCTGCCAGTGTGCGCCAAGGCCTTGCCGCACCGCTGTTGCAACCGAAGTTCAAAAGGTTGAGCTACACCTACCTGTCCAAGAAAGGCGACGGCAGCCAGGACAGCCCGACCTCGGTCAGCTTCACCGCCGATGGCGGCCTGCTGAAGAAGAACGAGGTCTACGGCGACACCTTCAACGTCGATCGCCTGATGCTGGCCGACCTGATCCAGTTAAAGTCTAAGATGAACGGCGTCGGCGATGGGCGCGTGCTGCAAACCGTCGCCGTCGAATTGAAGGCGCCGAGCAGTTGGGCGCCTGGCCAAACCTTGCGCGCAGACATGCAGATGCTGAACGTGCCCGCCAAGCCCACCGACACACCCACCGACACCTCATTGGTGTGTAAGGTGGGTGAACGCTTCCCGGCGAGCCAGGTGTTTGCCTCGCTGACCGGAGACGCCATCAAGCTTGACTGCGACCAGGGCGACTACAAGACGTCGCGAGCGTTTATCGAGGACTTGGGGGTGGCGCTGACGCTGGAGTCGACGTCGAGCCAGTTCCACTACGTGAATCAATACACTGCGCTGGAAGTCGTGCGCTGATCGATCCATTGGGAGGCAGGCCATGGAACTGAAGTTCAGTCACGTCGATGTGCTGGTCAACGACCTTGAAGAGGCCTGTGCCTACTACGCGCAGATCCTCAAGGCGCGTATCTCCAAGACCTTCGTCTGGGATCGCGGCGGCCTGCATGTGCGCTACGCGGTGGCGCTGATGGGCCAGGAGCGGTTCATGCTGGTACAGCCGATTGCCGGCAATTTGCGGGCGCTGTTGGACGCCCACGGCGAGGGCATGATTTACCGCCACTGCTACTCGACGCCGGACATTGAGCTGGCCTACGACGAGTTGATGGCGTCGGGCGTACAACCCGAGGATGAAAACGGCCAG
>NZ_JADDUM010000142.1 GCF_015163715.1 Pseudomonas cyclaminis | reverse complement strand
GTTTTGGGCGCTCGGAAAAGGCTGAAGCGGTCATCTCGGCCATCTTCAGTGCTAAAGTCCATGCCTCGATTTTGTTTTTCCCAAGGAAGCCGTTATGCCGGATGCGACGTCCCTCAGTGCTGGATTCATGGTGGTTCACGGCAATCGGCTGGACGAACTGCGCAGCCTGGTGGTGAGCTGGATGCGCCGTTATTAAACGTGCTGTCCATCTTGATGGCCGGCAGGGTTTACGTTGAATTTAAAGAACGAGCGGAGCAGCGATCATGGAGTACGACGATAAACTGATTGAAGAAGCCATGCTTGCCCTGTTGGTAACCTTCAGTTCTGAAAATGGCAATGCCTGGAAAGGGTTCGACTTCGAGACAATGAACCGATTGCATGAACATGGTTTCATCAGCGATCCGGTGAACAAGAACAAAACGATTTGGTTGACGGCTGAAGGGTTGGAGCGCGGTCGACAGATAGCCGACCGATTGTTTGGGCTAAAAACTCAAGTGGAGCATGGTTCCGACTCGGATACCTGACTTCATACCACGGCAATACGGTAGGTGAGGTTGACCATATTCAAGTCGAGGTTCGCGCGTTGGCTTATGTGTGCTGATAGGGGAGGCTATGTCATAACAAGACTCTCGCGGCCCGTAAGCGCGCTCACTGGCTTTTAAGGCTTGTAACTATATTGGGGTTGGTTTCGCCTGATCAGGTCTTCTGAGCGCTTATACGGCCCCTGGCGACAGGCTTTCACTTTTTTTCAGACGAAAAAAAAGACCTTGAAATTCAAGGTCTTTCTTTAAGATGGTGCCCCGAGGGAGACTCGAACTCCCACTCCTTTCGAAAACGGATTTTGAATCCGCCGCGTCTACCAATTCCGCCATCAGGGCTCAATGGCGGCGAAGTATAGAGATGAGATTACCGTTGGTCAATCACGTTTCATGGTCTATTTTCACTATTTCCGCTAGACTTCCGGGCCCTGCTAGACGAACCCCATCATGCGCGTTGCTGACTTTACTTTTGAACTGCCTGATTCGCTGATCGCTCGCCACCCTTTGGCCGAGCGTCGCGCCAGTCGACTGCTGACCCTGGACGGGGTCAGCGGTGCCCTCGCACACCGTCAATTCACTGATTTGCTTGAGTATTTACGCCCAGGCGACTTGATGGTGTTCAACAATACCCGGGTGATTCCGGCACGGCTGTTTGGCCAGAAGGCTTCCGGCGGCAAGCTGGAGATTCTGGTGGAGCGTGTGCTCGACACTCATCGCGTCCTGGCCCATGTGCGCTCCAGCAAGTCGCCGAAGCCAGGTTCAAGCATCCTCATCGACGGCGGTGGCGAAGCTGAGATGGTCGCGCGTCATGACGCACTGTTCGAACTCAAGTTCGCCGAAGAAGTGTTGCCCCTGTTGGAGCGCGTCGGCCATATGCCGTTACCTCCGTACATCGACCGCCCTGATGAAGATTCGGACCGTGAGCGTTATCAGACGGTTTACTCCCAGCGCCTCGGTGCGGTAGCTGCGCCGACTGCCGGGCTGCATTTCGATCAGCCGTTGTTGGACGCGATTGCCGCCAAGGGCGTCGAGACCGCCTATGTGACCCTGCACGTGGGGGCCGGCACGTTTCAGCCGGTACGTGTGGATAACATCGAAGACCATCATATGCACAGCGAATGGCTGGAAGTCAGCCAGGATGTGGTCGATGCGGTCGCTGCGTGCAAGGCGCGTGGAGGGCGTGTGGTGGCCGTGGGCACCACCAGCGTGCGCTCCCTGGAGAGTGCGGCACGCGACGGCGTGCTCAAGCCATTCAGTGGCGACACCGATATCTTTATTTTCCCAGGCCGGCCGTTCCATGTAGTCGACTGCCTGGTGACCAACTTCCATTTGCCGGAATCCACGCTATTGATGCTGGTGTCGGCATTTGCCGGTTATCCCGAAACCATGGCCGCTTACCAGGCTGCCATCGAAAATGGATACCGTTTTTTCAGCTACGGTGATGCGATGTTTATCACCCGTAATCCGGCGCCACGCGGCCCAGAGGAAACCTTATGAGTCGTATGTCGTTTGAATTACTGGCCACCGACGGCAAGGCCCGTCGTGGTCGCCTGACCTTCCCGCGCGGCACCGTAGAGACCCCGGCGTTCATGCCGGTTGGCACCTACGGCACCGTCAAGGGCATGCTGCCTCGCGACATCGTCGCCACCGGCGCCGAAATCATCCTCGGCAACACGTTCCACCTGTGGCTGCGCCCTGGCACGGAGGTGATCAAGAAGCATGGCGACCTGCATGACTTCATGAAGTGGCAAGGCCCGATCCTCACCGACTCCGGTGGTTTCCAGGTGTTCAGCCTGGGCGCCATGCGCAAGATCAAGGAAGAGGGCGTGACCTTCGCCTCGCCGGTGGACGGCTCCAAAGTATTCATGGGTCCCGAAGAGTCCATGCAGGTGCAGCGTGACCTGGGCTCCGACATCGTGATGATCTTCGACGAGTGCACGCCGTACCCGGCCGACGAAGACGTCGCACGAATTTCCATGGAGCTGTCCCTGCGTTGGGCCCAGCGTTCGAAGAACGCCCACGGGGACAACACTGCCGCGCTGTTCGGTATCGTCCAGGGCGGCATGCACGAAAGCTTGCGTAAACGCTCGTTGGAAGGCCTCGACAAAATCGGCTTCGACGGCCTGGCCATCGGCGTTTGTCGGTAGGCGAACCCAAGCACGAAATGATCAAGGTGCTGGACTACTTGCCAGGCCTGATGCCTGCTGACAAACCTCGTTACCTTATGGGCGTTGGCAAACCGGAAGATCTCGTAGAGGGTGTGCGCCGCGGTGTGGACATGTTCGATTGCGTGATGCCAACCCGTAATGCCCGCAATGGGCATCTGTTCATCGATACAGGCGTGCTGAAGATCCGTAACGCGTTCCATCGCCATGATGATTCGCCGCTGGATCCCACCTGTGATTGCTACACCTGCCAGAACTTCTCCCGTGCTTATCTGCACCATCTGGACAAATGCGGGGAAATGCTGGGTAGCATGTTGAATACCATCCACAATTTGCGTCATTACCAAGTCCTGATGGCTGGTTTGCGCGAGGCTATTCAACAGGGTACATTGGCCGCCTTCGTCGATGCCTTCTATGCCAAGCGCGGGCTCCCTGTGCCGCCCTTGGACTGAGTTTTCCGACCCTAAGATTCACTATTTGCAACTGGAGTGCTAAATGAGCTTTTTTATCTCTAATGCCATGGCTGACGCCGCTGCGCCTGCCGCTGCCGGTCCTATGGGCGGTGGTTTCGAGTGGATTTTCCTGGTCGGCTTCCTGGTCATCTTCTACCTGATGATCTGGCGTCCACAGGCCAAGCGCGCCAAGGAGCAGAAGAACCTGCTGGGCAGCCTGCAAAAAGGTGACGAAGTTGTGACCACTGGCGGCATCGCCGGCAAGATCACCAAGGTTTCCGACGCTTTCGTGGTTCTGGAAGTCTCCGACACCGTAGAAATGAAGTTCCAGAAAGGCGCCATCGCCGCCACGCTGCCAAAAGGCACGCTCAAAGCGATCTGAGTAACAACCTTTACCAATCGACGGGGCGCGCAAGGCGCCCCGCGTTATAAGCGGGCGGCGTGATGCTGAACAAATACCCTCTGTGGAAATACGTACTGATCCTGGCGGTGCTGGCGATCGGTTTTATTTATTCCGCTCCCAATCTCTATCCTGATGACCCGGCGATCCAGATCACTGGCGCCAGCACTTCGTTGCAGGTCAACCAGGCTGATCTGGACCGCGCGAGCAAAGCGCTCACCGATGCGGGTATCCAGGTTAAAGCGGCAACATTGGCAGCTGGTGCGAAGGGCGGCTTGTTGCGCCTGACCAAGCAAGAAGACCAATTGCCGGCAAAAGATGTCGTGCGCAAGGCCATGGGTGACGACTACGTCGTTGCACTGAACCTGGCACAGACCACGCCACAATGGCTGCGCAGCATTGGCGCGCACCCGATGAAGCTGGGTCTGGACTTGTCCGGTGGTGTGCACTTCCTGCTGGAAGTCGACATGGACAAAGCCCTCGACGCGCGCCTGAAAGTCTACGAAGGCGACGTGAAGAGCCTGCTGCGTAAAGAGAAGCTGCGTTATCGCAGCCTGCCGCAGCTTAACGGTGCCATCCAGCTGGGCTTCTCCGATGAAGCTTCCCGCGAACAGGCCCGTGCGCTGATCCGCAAGAACTTCAACGATTTCGACATCGTACCGGCTGACCTGAATGGTCAGGCTGTACTGCGTCTGGCAATGAGCCCGGCCAAGATCGCGGAAATCCGCGAGTACTCCATCAAGCAGAACTTGACCACCGTACGTAACCGCGTCAACGAGCTGGGTGTGGCTGAGCCGATCGTTCAGCGCCAGGGCGCAAACCGCATCGTGGTTGAGCTGCCAGGCGTGCAGGACACGGCTGAAGCCAAGCGTATCCTGGGTAAAACCGCCAACCTGGAATTCCGCCTTGCGGCTGAGCCAGGTGCTTCTCGCGCCACTTCCGAAGAATTCGAGTTCCGCGAAGGCAACCGTCCACCGGCGCAGATCGAGCGTGGCTTGATCATCACGGGTGACCAGGTAACTGACGCCAAGGCCGGTTTCGGCGAGCATGGCACGCCTGAGGTGAACATCCGCCTGGATGGTCATGGCGGCGAACTGATGAGCCGCGCCACGCGCAGCAACGTCGGTCGCAGCATGGCGGTGATCTTCATCGAGCAGCGTCCTGTCACCACCTACACCAAGCAGATCGTCAACGGCGTCGAGAAAGACGTGCCGGTGCAGACCTTCAAGGAAGAGAAGAAGATCATCAGCCTGGCGACTATTCAGTCGCCGCTGGGGGCTCAGTTCCGTATCACCGGCCTGAATGGCCAGGGCGAATCCTCGGAGCTGGCACTGCTGCTGCGTGCTGGTGGCCTGGCGGCCCCGATGTACTTCGCTGAAGAACGTACCATCGGCCCTAGCCTGGGTGCGGACAACATCACCAAGGGTGTGGATGCTGCACTGTGGGGTATGTTGTTTGTCTCGCTGTTCATCATCGCCATCTACCGCTTCTTCGGCATCATCGCCACCGTCGCTTTGGCGGGCAACATGGTGATGCTGCTGGCTCTGATGTCGCTGCTGGGTGCAACACTGACCCTGCCGGGCATTGCCGGTATCGTGCTCACCATGGGTATGGCGGTTGACGCCAACGTACTGATCTTCTCGCGGATTCGTGAAGAGATTGCCAACGGCATGACCGTACAGCGTGCAATCAACGAAGGCTTCGGCCGGGCATTTACCGCGATTCTCGACTCCAACCTGACCACGTTGCTGGTCGGCGGGATTCTCTTCGCCATGGGTACCGGCCCGGTCAAGGGTTTTGCGGTAACCATGTCCCTCGGTATCTTTACCTCGATGTTCACGGCCATCATGGTGACCCGCGCAATGGTCAACCTGATCTATGGCGGGCGTGACTTCAAGAAGTTGTGGATTTAAGGGGCTGCCATGTTACGTACAATCAACTTCATGGGCGTTCGCAATATTGCGTTCGGCGCCACAGTGCTCCTTACCGTTCTGGCGTTGTTCAGCTGGTTCCATAAGGGCCTGAACTACGGTCTGGACTTCACCGGTGGTACGCTCATCGAGCTGACCTACGAGAAGCCTGCCGACGTTACCCTGGTGCGCAACGAACTGGTCAAGGCTGGTTATCACGAAGCCGTCGTGCAGAGCTTTGGTGCGACCACCGACCTGCTGGTGCGTATGCCAGGCGAAGACCCGCAATTGGGTCACCAGGTTGCCGAGGCCTTGCAGAAGGTTGGCGGCGATAACCCTGCATCGGTCAAGCGCGTCGAGTTCGTTGGTCCGCAAGTGGGTGAAGAACTGCGCGACCAGGGCGCCTCGGCATGCTGATGGCGCTGGTCGGCATCATGATCTACCTGGCGTTCCGCTTTCAGTGGAAGTTCGGTGTCGGCGCCATTGTGTCGCTGATCCACGACGTGATCGTGACGGTGGGCATCCTGGCGTACTTCCAGATCACCTTCGACCTGACCGTACTGGCAGCTGTGCTGGCGATTATTGGTTACTCCCTCAACGACACCATCGTGGTATTCGACCGGGTTCGCGAGAACTTCCGCGTACTGCGCAAGGCGACGTTGATCGAGAACATCAACATCTCCACGACCCAGACACTGCTGCGGACCATGGCGACTTCGATCTCCACCTTGCTGGCGATTGCTGCGCTGATGATCTTTGGTGGCGACAACCTGTGGGGCTTCTCCCTGGCGCTGTTCATTGGCGTTCTGGCGGGTACCTACTCGTCGATCTACATCGCCAACGTGGTGCTGATCTGGCTGAACCTCAACAGCGAAGACTTGATCCCTCCGGCCGCGACTGGCAAGGAGGTCGACGACCGCCCTTGATGGGTGCTTGTTGATCTGCTGTTACAAGAAAGGCACGAGTATTGAACTCGTGCCTTTTTTTTTGCTCCAAGGCTGGGTATAGCGCGGATCTTTCGGTCCGTTTGTGATGGTCAGGAGGTTCAACGTGAACAAGTCGTTACTGGTTGGTGCGGTATTGGGTGCTGTCGGTGTGACTGCCGGGGGTGCTGTTGCCACCTACAGCCTGGTAAAAAGCGGCCCTGAGTATGCGCAAGTGCTGGCAGTGCAGCCGGTAAAAACCCAGATCAAGACCCCTCGTGAAGTCTGCAAGGACGTCGCCGTGACCCGGCAGCGTCCGGTGCAGGACCAGCATCAGATTGCCGGTACCGTGGTTGGCGCCCTGGCGGGTGGCTTGCTGGGTAACCAGATCGGTGGTGGTAACGGTAAGAAGCTGGCCACTGTAGCCGGTGCCGTCGGCGGTGGTTACGCCGGTAACAAGGTTCAGGAAGGGATGCAGAACCGTGATACCTACACCACCACGCAAACCCGTTGTAACACCGTCAACGATATCAGCGACAAGGTAGTCGGCTATGACGTGCGTTACACCTTGGATGGCAAGGAAGGCTCGGTGCGTATGGACCGTGATCCAGGCGGCCAGATTCCGGTCGATAAGGAAGGGCGACTCGTCCTTGGCCAGAACCAGCAGTAATCCCTGAGCCGGTTTCAGTCAAAAGTGTGGGAGAGGGCTTTCCCCCTCCCGCATTTGATTTGTGGTGCGGCTGATGTTTAGCGTCATGCCAAATCACAGGCACAAAAAAAAGCACCCGTAGGGTGCTTTTTTGTGCTCGCTCGCTTAGCGCTTCAGCGAAGCAGGCAGGTGCGGCTGGATCGCCGTCAGCACTGCCTTGAAGCATTTGGTGTTGCCGGCAACGACGTGGCCTTTTTCCAGGAAGTCGTGACCGCCGGTGAAGTCGCTCACCAAGCCGCCGGCTTCCTGGATCAGCAGGGCGCCTGCAGCCATGTCCCACTCGGACAGGCCCGACTCCCAGAACGCATCAAAACGACCGGCAGCAACATAGGCCAGATCCAGGCTTGCAGCGCCGGCGCGACGGATACCAGCGGTCTGGCCAACCAGGGCGCGGAACATGCCCAGGTAGTTTTCCAGGTTGTCCATTTGGTCGTCACGGAACGGGAAGCCGGTACCCAGCAGGGCGCCGTCCAGGCTGGTGCGGCCGCTGACACGCAGGCGGCGACCGTTCAACTGGGCGCCACGGCCACGGCTGGCGGTGAATTCTTCCTGGCGAACCGGGTCGAGAACGACGGCATGTTCCAGGCGACCACGGTATTTGCACGCGATGCTGACGGCAAAGTGCGGGATGCCGCGCAGGAAGTTGGTGGTGCCATCCAGTGGGTCGATGATCCACAGGTAGTCTTCGCCTTCGCCGCTGCCTTTGTGCAGGCCGGTTTCCTCGCCGAGGATGCCGTGGGTAGGGTAGGCCTTGCGCAGCGCGTCGATGATTTTCTGTTCGGCGGCGCGGTCCACCTCGGATACATAATCCTTGGCGTCTTTTTCGTCGACCTTGATGGTATCCAGGCGCTCGATGGAGCGGAAGATCAATTCACTGGCGCTGCGGGCGGCGCGCAGCGCGATATTCAGCATGGGCTGCATGGATGTGTCACCTAAGGTTGTTAAAGAAAGCCGGGCATTCTAGCAGAAACTTTCTTCAGGTGAAGGACGACGTTAGCTTTCATGGCATAACCTTAGGCGGTTCTGTAAGATTTGCTCCCCTTTCCCGTGTCCGAGAGCGCCTCCCTTGCTGCAAAACATTCGTGTCGTCTTGGTCAATACCAGTCATCCCGGCAATATCGGTGGGGTGGCGCGAGCCATGAAAAACATGGGGCTGACGCGCCTGGTGCTGGTCGAGCCGCGGGTGTTCCCGCACCATGAAGCCGATGCCCGCGCCTCTGGCGCCAATGACATCCTTGAAAAAGCCCAGGTCGTCGCCACCTTGGAGGATGCCTTGGTCGGCTGCAACCTGGTGCTCGGTACCAGCGCCCGTGACCGTCGTATCCCCTGGCCGCTGCTGGATCCCCGTGAATGCGGCAACAAAGTGGTGGAAGAGGCTGCAGGTGGCGCTGAAATCGCTTTGGTGTTCGGGCGCGAAGATTCCGGCCTCACCAATGAGGAGCTGCAGCGATGTCACTACCACGTGCATATCCCATCAGACCCTGAGTTCAGTTCACTGAACCTTGGGGCGGCGGTGCAGGTGCTGACTTACGAAGTGCGCATGGCGTGGCTGGCGGCTGCCGGCCAGCCAAGCAAAATGGAGAAGGAAGAGGTTGCTTCGACCAAGAGTGGCGAACTGGCCACCATGGACGAACTTGAGCGGTTCTATGAGCACCTGGAGCAAACCTTGGTGGCCATCGAATTCCTTGATCCTGAAAAACCACGGCACTTGATGGCGCGCCTGCGTCGGTTGTACGGACGCAGCTCGGTAAGTCGGGCGGAAATGAATATATTGCGTGGCATCCTCACGGAAACCCAGAAAGCGGCCCGTGGCGAGCTTCTTAAGCGGAAGGATTAAAAATGTTCGAGCGTTTGCGAGAAGATATCCAGAGTGTTTTCCACCGTGACCCGGCGGCGCGCAACGCCTTTGAAGTGCTGACCTGCTATCCGGGCATGCACGCTATCTGGATCCATCGCCTGTCCGGCGCCTTGTGGGGTATGGGCTGGAAATGGCTGGCGCGGCTGGTGTCGAACTTCGGTCGCTGGATGACCGGGATCGAGATTCACCCGGGGGCCAAGGTGGGGCGCCGCTTCTTTATCGACCATGGCATGGGCATTGTTATCGGCGAGACCGCTGAGATTGGTGACGACGTCACCCTGTACCAGGGCGTGACCCTGGGCGGCACCAGTTGGAACAAGGGTAAGCGCCACCCGACGCTCGAAGATGGCGTGGTGGTGGGTGCGGGGGCCAAGGTGCTTGGTCCCTTCACGGTGGGGGCTGGCGCCAAAGTCGGCTCCAACGCTGTGGTTACGAAGGCCGTGCCGGCCGGTGCCACCGTGGTGGGTATTCCCGGCCGGATTATTGTCAAGCCGGAAGTAGGCGATGAGCAGGAAGCCAAGCGCAAGGCCATGGCCGAGAAAATCGGCTTCGATGCCTACGGTGTCAGCGAAGACATGCCCGATCCGGTCGCTCGCGCCATTGGTCAGTTGCTCGACCATCTTCAGGCGGTGGACGGCAAGCTGGACGGTATGTGCGGCGCGCTGAAGGAGCTGGGCAGCAGCTATTGTGCGAAAGACCTGCCTGAACTGCGCGAAGAAGACTTCGCCGAGATCAAGAGCGAAACCGCCACGAAGGCTGGCTGAGGTCTTCCGTGCGCTGAAGGCCCCTGTGGGAGGGGGCTTGCCCCCGATAGCTGCGTGCCAGTCACCAGAAATATCGACTGATCCACCGCCATCGGGGGCAAGCCCCCTCCCACATTTGATCTCCGCTGGTCTTGAGATTCATCACGGGGCCCGCCGCCGCTGGTCCATTCCACCCCATCCTGCTATGATTCGCGCGCCCTTTTTACGGGTAATCCTGACTAAAGTACTAGGTCTTATAGTTGACTTAAATACTCGGGAATCGCATACTTGCCCACATTCTGAAACACCTTGGTAATTGTCCATGAGACTGACTACAAAAGGCCGATACGCGGTGACTGCCATGCTCGACCTGGCCTTGCACGCGCAAACTGGGCCGGTGTCCCTGGCCGATATCTCCGAGCGCCAAGGCATTTCCCTGTCCTATCTTGAGCAACTGTTCGCCAAATTGCGCCGTAGCAATCTGGTCTCCAGCGTGCGTGGGCCAGGTGGCGGCTATCAGCTGTCCCGCGATATGCAGGGCATCCAGGTGGCTCAGGTGATCGATGCGGTCAACGAATCCGTCGACGCGACCAAATGCCAAGGCTTGGGTGACTGCCACGCTGGCGACACCTGCCTGACACACCATTTGTGGTGTGACTTGAGCCTGCAGATCCATGAGTTTTTGAGTGGTATCAGCTTGGCTGATCTTGTGACTCGCCGTGAGGTGCAAGAAGTAGCCCAGCGTCAGGACCAGCGCCGTTGCAACACCAAGGCGCCGCGTCTGGACAAGATTGAAGCGTCCGCCGTCGAGTGACAGCCGAAGAGCTAACGGCACGCCAGCCAGCCTGATTTAGGAGAAAGTCCATGAAATTGCCGATTTACCTTGATTACTCAGCGACCACCCCGGTTGATCCGCGTGTCGCGCAAAAGATGAGTGAATGCCTGCTGGTTGACGGAAACTTCGGCAACCCGGCTTCCCGTTCCCACGTATTCGGCTGGAAAGCCGAGGAAGCGGTCGAGAACGCTCGTCGCCAGGTCGCTGACCTGGTTGGCGCAGACCCGCGCGAAATCGTCTGGACCTCCGGTGCCACCGAGTCCGACAACCTGGCAATCAAGGGCGCGGCGCATTTCTATGCGACCAAAGGCAAGCACCTGATCACCACCAAGATTGAGCACAAGGCTGTCCTCGACACCATGCGCCAGCTGGAGCGTGAAGGTTTCGAGGTTACCTACCTCGAGCCAACCACCGACGGTATCGTCACCCCGGCCATGATCGAAGCCGCGCTGCGTGAAGACACCATCCTGGTTTCCGTGATCCACGTGAACAACGAAATCGGCACCATCAACGACATCGCAGCCATCGGCGAACTGACCCGCTCCAAGGGCATTCTGCTGCATGTCGATGCGGCCCAGTCCACCGGCAAGGTCGACATCGACCTGTCCAAGCTGAAAGTCGACCTCATGTCGTTCTCGGCCCACAAGACCTACGGCCCTAAAGGCATTGGTGCCCTCTACGTAAGCCGCAAGCCGCGCGTACGTATCGAAGCCACCATGCACGGCGGCGGTCACGAGCGCGGCATGCGTTCGGGCACCCTGGCGACCCACCAGATCGTCGGCATGGGCGAAGCCTTCCGCGTAGCCAAGGAAGACATGGCTGCCGAAAACGTACGCATCAAGGCCCTGAGCGATCGCTTCTACAAGCAGGTCGAGAACCTTGAAGAGCTGTACATCAACGGCAGCATGACCGCCCGCGTACCGCACAACCTGAATTTGAGCTTCAACTACGTCGAAGGCGAGTCGCTGATCATGGCGCTCAAGGACCTGGCGGTTTCGTCCGGTTCGGCCTGCACCTCGGCTTCGCTTGAGCCTTCGTACGTACTGCGCGCCCTGGGCCGCAACGACGAGCTGGCACACAGCTCGATCCGCTTTACCTTCGGCCGCTTCACCACTGAAGAGCAAGTCGACTATGCCGCGCAGAAAGTCTGCGAAGCTGTCAACAAGCTGCGCGTTCTGTCGCCGCTGTGGGACATGTTCAAAGACGGTGTCGATATTTCCAAGATCGAGTGGGCGGCACACTAAATATAGAAGCCGCCACCCAAGCTCTGTAGGAACGTGGCGGTAAACGCAGGCGTTTTTACAGGGTTCCAGAGCGGCCCTGATGAGTGAGGATTCAGTACCATGGCTTACAGCGAAAAGGTCATCGACCACTACGAAAACCCGCGCAACGTCGGCAAGATGAACGCGGAAGACCCTGATGTCGGCACCGGCATGGTCGGCGCCCCGGCGTGCGGCGATGTAATGCGCCTGCAGATCAAGGTCAACGAGGCTGGCGTTATCGAAGACGCCAAGTTCAAGACTTACGGCTGCGGTTCGGCCATCGCCTCCAGCTCCCTGGCGACCGAATGGATGAAAGGCAAGACCCTGGATGAGGCTGTGACTATCAGCAACACCCAGCTGGCCGAAGAACTGGCCCTGCCGCCAGTGAAAATCCACTGCTCCGTACTCGCTGAAGACGCCATCAAGGCGGCCGTTCGCGACTACAAGCAGAAGAAAGGCTTGATCTAAGCATTTGGCGACGAGTAAGGAGTCAACGATGGCTATCAGCATGACAGAAGCGGCAGCGCAGCACATTCGCCGCTCCCTGAATGGGCGCGGTAAAGGTGAGGGGATTCGTCTGGGTGTTCGCACCACGGGCTGTTCCGGCCTTGCCTACGTGCTGGAGTTTGTCGACGAGGTGGTTGAGGAAGACCAGGTGTTCGAAAGTCACGGCGAGAAAGTGATCATCGACCCTAAAAGCCTGACCTACCTGGACGGCACCGAACTCGATTTCGTCAAGGAAGGGTTGAACGAAGGTTTCAAGTTCAACAACCCCAACGTACGCGGTGAGTGTGGCTGCGGCGAAAGCTTCAACATCTGAGGCTACTCGTGGGTACTCCTTGTCATTTCGCTTTATTCGAGCTGCAGCCGAGTTTTCGGCTGGACCTTGAGCAGCTTGCCACGCGCTATCGAGAGTTGGCGCGTGGGGTGCACCCGGACCGCTTCGCTGACGCTTCCGAGCGTGAGCAACGCCAGGCCCTGGAACAGTCGGCCAGCCTCAATGAGGCCTATCAGACGCTGAAAAACCCACCCAAGCGCGCGCGTTACCTGCTTGCGATGAACGGTGGCGAGTTGCCGATTGAAGTCACGGTGCATGATCCTGACTTTCTGATGCAGCAGATGCAGTGGCGTGAAGAGCTCGAAGAACTGCACGACGAAGCCGATGTGGCCGGTGTCGCCGTCTTCAAGCGTCGTCTGAAAGTGGCCCAGGATGAGCTCAATGAAAGCTTCGCAGCCTGTTGGGATGATGCTGCGCAACGCGAGCAGGCCGAACGCCTGATGCGGCGCATGCAGTTCCTCGACAAGCTCACCTACGAAGTGCGCCAGCTAGAAGAGCGCCTCGACGATTAACCCAGTGCTGCCCGTGATGCACGCCTGATAGACAGATAAGACCTGATTACCATGGCACTACTGCAAATCGCCGAACCCGGCCAAAGCCCTCAGCCGCACCAGCGCCGCCTGGCGGTGGGGATTGACCTGGGCACCACCAATTCCCTGGTTGCTGCCTTGCGCAGCGGCCTGTCCGAACCGCTGCCCGACGCTGATGGCCAAGTCATCCTGCCCTCGGCCGTGCGCTATCACGCTGATCGCACCGAAGTCGGTGAGTCGGCCAAGCTCGCGGCGTCTACCGATCCGCTGAACACCGTGCTGTCGGTCAAGCGCTTGATGGGTCGTGGATTGTCCGACGTCAAGCAGCTCGGCGACCAGTTGCCGTACCGCTTTGTCGGTGGCGAATCGCACATGCCGTTCATCGACACCGTCCAGGGCCCAAAAAGCCCGGTGGAAGTTTCTGCCGATATCCTTAAGGTGCTGCGCCAGCGTGCAGAAACCACCTTGGGTGGCGAACTGGTTGGCGCAGTGATCACGGTTCCCGCCTATTTCGACGACGCGCAGCGCCAAGCCACCAAGGATGCGGCAAAACTCGCCGGTCTCAACGTGCTGCGCCTGCTCAACGAGCCGACTGCTGCGGCTGTGGCCTACGGGCTGGATCAGCACGCCGAAGGCCTGGTCGCCATTTACGATTTGGGCGGCGGCACGTTTGATATTTCGATCCTGCGCCTGACCGGCGGTGTGTTCGAAGTACTGGCCACCGGTGGCGACAGTGCCCTGGGCGGCGATGACTTTGACCACGCCATCGCGGGCTGGATCATCACCAGCGCCGGTTTGTCGGCTGACCTGGACCCGGGCGCGCAGCGTAACCTGCTGCAAACTGCCTGTGCGGCCAAGGAAGCATTGACTGACGCTGCTTCTGTCGAGGTTTCCTACGGTAACTGGTCGGCCCAACTGACTCGCGAAGCCTTCGATTCGTTGATCGAGCCGATGGTTGCTCGCAGCCTCAAGGCCTGTCGCCGCGCCGTGCGTGATTCCGGTATCGAGCTGGAAGAGGTTGGTGCAGTGGTTATGGTCGGCGGTTCGACGCGTGTACCGCGTGTTCGTGACGCCGTGGCTGAAGCCTTTGGTCGCCAACCGCTGACCGAAATCGACCCGGATCAAGTGGTCGCCATCGGCGCCGCGATCCAGGCCGATACCCTGGCCGGCAACAAGCGCGAGGGTGGCGAACTGCTGCTCCTCGACGTGATTCCGTTGTCGCTGGGCCTGGAGACCATGGGTGGCCTGATGGAGAAGGTGATTCCACGTAACACCACCATCCCCGTCGCCCGCGCCCAGGATTTCACTACTTACAAAGACGGCCAGACGGCCATGATGATTCATGTGCTGCAAGGTGAGCGCGAGCTGATCAGCGACTGCCGCTCCCTGGCGCGCTTTGAATTGCGTGGCATCCCGGCCATGGTTGCCGGGGCTGCGAAGATTCGCGTGACCTTCCAGGTTGACGCCGACGGCCTGCTCAGTGTTGCTGCCCGTGAACTGGGTTCGGGGGTTGAAGCCAGTATCCAGGTCAAGCCGTCCTATGGCCTCACCGACGGCGAAATCGCGAAAATGCTCAAGGACTCGTTCCAGTACGCCGGTGACGACAAGGTCGCCCGTGTGCTGCGCGAGCAGCAAGTGGACGCCCAGCGCCTGCTTGAAGCGGTGCAGGGCGCCCTTGATGCCGATGGCGAGCGCCTGCTTGACGCCGAAGAGCGCATGGTCATCGACCTGCAGATGCAGGAGCTGGCTGAACTGATGAAAGGCAACGATGGTTACGCCATCGAGCAACAGACCAAGCGCTTGTCGCAGGTGACTGATGCCTTTGCCGCCCGCCGCATGGATCAGACGGTGAAAGCCGCACTGGCCGGGCGCAACCTGAATGAAATCGAGGAATAATTAATGCCGCAGGTCATTTTTCTGCCACACGCCGAGCATTGCCCGGACGGTATGGTTGTTGAGGCTGAGACCGGCAAGTCCATCCTCGAAGTTGCCCATGACAACCACATTGAGATCGAGAGTGCCTGCGGCGGTGTCTGCGCTTGCACCACTTGTCACTGCATCATTCGCGAGGGGTTCAACTCGCTTGAAGAGGCTGACGAGCTGGAAGAAGACTTTCTCGATCGCGCCTGGGGTCTGGAGGCGACTTCGCGTCTAAGCTGTCAGGCCAAGGTCGGCACTGAAGACATTACCGTCGAAATCCCGAAATATTCGCTTAACCATGCGGCCGAAGCGCCGCACTGATGGTGACACTGTCATGAGCTATGGTTGGAATGATGTACAACGCATCGCTGAAGAGTTGGCCGAAGCCAAGCCGGACGTGAATCCGTTGACCGTTAATTTTGTCGATCTGCAGCACTGGATCATGGAGCTTCCCGATTTCGACAGTACCTCTGGCCGTTGTGGCGAGAAGGTTCTGGAGGCTGTCCAACAGCTCTGGATCGAAGAAATCGACTGATCGACCTTGCAGGTTAGGCAATACCCCTGAACCCGCGTATAATTCGCGGGTTTAATTTTTCGTAAATTACCGTTTCTGGAGTTACACCATGGCTGTTCAACGTACTTTCTCCATCATCAAGCCTGACGCTGTTGCAAAAAACGTCATCGGCGAGATCACCACTCGTTTCGAAAAAGCCGGCCTGAAGGTTGTAGCTTCGAAACTCAAGCAACTGTCCAAGGCTGAAGCTGAAGGCTTCTACGCTGAGCACAGCGCTCGTGGCTTCTTCGGCGACCTGGTTGCCTTCATGATCTCCGGTCCTGTTGTTGTTCAGGTTCTGGAAGGCGAAAACGCTATCGCTCTGAACCGTGAGCTGATGGGCGCTACCAACCCTAAAGAAGCTGCTGCCGGCACCATCCGTGCTGACTTCGCTGAATCCATCGACGCCAACGCTGTACACGGCTCGGACTCCGAAGCTGCCGCCGCTCGCGAAATCTCGTACTTTTTCGCTGCTACTGAAGTAACCGCTCGCTAAGCATTGGCTTAAAGAGTGAGGGTGAATCCATGACTACATCGACTGTTAAAACCAACCTGCTGGGTCTGACCCAGCCGGAAATGGAGAAATTCTTCGACTCAATCGGGGAGAAGCGCTTCCGTGCCGGTCAGGTAATGAAATGGATTCACCACTTTGGTGTCGACGATTTCGACGCCATGACGAACGTCAGCAAGGCCTTGCGCGACAAGCTCAAGACCATTGCTGAGGTCCGTGGTCCCGAAGTGGTCAGCGAGGACATCTCCACCGACGGTACCCGTAAATGGGTAGTGCGCGTGGCGTCCGGCAGCTGCGTCGAGACCGTGTACATCCCCCAGGGCAAACGTGGCACCTTGTGCGTTTCGTCCCAGGCAGGCTGTGCCCTGGATTGCAGTTTCTGCTCCACCGGCAAGCAAGGCTTCAATAGCAACCTCACCGCCGCCGAAGTCATCGGCCAGGTGTGGATTGCCAACAAATCCTTTGGCAGCGTCCCGGCGACAGTCGACCGTGCCATCACCAACGTGGTGATGATGGGCATGGGTGAGCCGCTGCTGAACTTCGACAATGTGATTGCGGCCATGCACCTGATGATGGACGACCTGGGCTACGGCATTTCCAAGCGCCGCGTGACCCTGTCGACCTCCGGCGTGGTACCGATGATCGATGAGCTGGCCAAGCACATCGACGTCTCCCTGGCGTTGTCGCTGCACGCACCCAATGACGCATTGCGTAACCAATTGGTGCCGATCAACAAGAAGTATCCGCTTAAGATGCTGCTCGAATCGTGCCAGCGTTACATGGCGACCTTGGGCGAGAAGCGCGTGTTGACCATTGAGTACACCATGCTCAAGGACATCAACGACAAGGTCGAGCATGCGGTCGAGATGATCGAGTTGCTCAAGAACACCCCGTGCAAGATCAACCTGATCCCGTTTAACCCGTTTCCCCATTCTGGCTACGAGCGGCCGAGCAACAACGCCATTCGTCGTTTCCAGGATCAACTGCACCAGGCCGGCTACAACGTCACCGTACGCACCACCCGTGGTGAAGACATCGACGCCGCCTGTGGCCAATTGGTAGGACAGGTGCTGGATCGCACCCGTCGCAGCGAACGTTATATCGCCGTGCGTGAACTGAATGCCGCCGACGAGATGCCGCAAATCGCTGTGAATCGAATCTGAGAGAGGATCTCTATGCCCTTGCGCCTCGCGCTGCTTCTGCTTGTTACTGGCCTTGGGGCCGGTTGTGTTTCATCGGGCCATGAGAGTCCTTTGCAAACCGGTAAAGGCCGTGAGGAGGCGCAAGTTGCCTATGTGCAATTGGGCTTGGGTTACCTGCGGCAGGGCATGAGCGAGCAGGCCAAGGTGCCGTTGAAAAAGGCCCTTGAGCTGGACAGCAACGATGCCGATGCCACTGCCGCACTGGCCTTGGTGTTCCAGGCCCAGGCCGAGCCTGAGCTGGCCGACCAGTATTTCAAAAAGGCGCTGGCTTCCCGTCCTGCCGATCCTCGGCTGCTGAACAATTACGGCAGCTTCCTGTTCGAACAGAAACGTTATGACCAGGCTTCCCGTTATTTCCAGCAAGCATCTGCCGACACCCTCTACCCAGAGCGTTCGCGGGTGTTCGAGAACCTCGGGGTGACCTCAATGCGTCTTGGCCAGCGTGACAGCGCTCGTCAGCAATTGGAAAAAGCCATCCACCTGAACGGTCGCCTGCCACGGGCATTGCTCGAAATGGCTGAGTTGTCTTACGAAGACAGGCATTATGTGCTAGCACGTGACTATTACGAGCGTTTTAGCCTGCTCAGCGGGCAAAATGCACGTAGTCTATTGCTCGGTGTGCGCCTGGCGACGGTTCATGACGAACGCGACACGGCCGCACATTTTGGCCAGCAACTCGAACGACTCTATCCCGTACGCCGGAATATCAGCAATACCTGTCGGAGCAATGATGAAAGCGGCGCACCCGGAAGTTGTAGCAGCTAATCGCGTAAACCCAGGCGACACCTTGCGTCAGGCCCGCGAAAGCAATGGTTGGTCGCTGGCGGAAGTGGCCCTCAAGCTCAATTTGACCACCACGTCCCTGGGCAATCTGGAAGCCGGCGCGTTCGATAAGTTGCCTGGGCACACGTTCGCCCGCGGCTATATCCGCGCCTACGCCAAATTGCTGGGCATCGACCAGACCGTTCTGGTCCAGGAGTTCGACCAGTTCACGGGCACCGACTCCCAGGGCAGCAATGTTCATGGCCTGGGTCGTATCGAAGAGCCGGTGCGCGTTTCCCATACCATTTTGCGAATTGTCAGCCTGTTGCTGCTGATTGCGGTGATCGGTGGCGGGTTTGTCTGGTGGCAAGACCAGACCTCCCAGCGCAGCAAGGACCTGACCAGCAACGCCATGGAGCACGTCGAAGTCGAAAGCGCCGACGGCACCACCCAGATCCATCCGTTGGACGAGCCGGAAGACCAGGCTGTTGCCGAGGGCCAGGCCACGTCTGAAGCCCCGCTCCCGACCGAGCAGCCGACACCGCAAACCGCTCCTGCGGCAACTGCCGCTGTGCCGGCTCCTGTAGCGCCGGCGACCCCGGCAGTGCCAACTGCCCAGGCCCATGCGCCGGTCGTGCCTGCGCCAGCGACTCCCGCACCAGCCGCCCCGGCTGCGCCCGCTATTTCGCCGCCTACCACCCCGGCATTGATCGCCGGTGACGGGCGCGTACAAGTGACCTTCATTGCCGACTGCTGGACGCAAGTCACCGATGGCAATGGCAAAGTGTTGTTCAGCGGTCTGAAGCGTAAGGGAGATACGCTTGACCAGGGCGGCAAGCCTCCTCTGACGCTGCGTCTGGGCTTCGCCCGTGGCGCGCAAGTGGCCTACAACGGCCAGCCTGTGGACGTGGCGCCGTTCACCAGTGGCGAGACAGCTCGCATCAAGTTGGGACAATAGTCATGCACGGCGAATCTCCAATCAAACGTCGCGTATCGCGCAAGATCTGGGTCGGCTCGGTGCCGGTGGGCGGCGACGCCCCCATCGCAGTACAGAGTATGACCAATAGCGACACCAATGATGTGGCCGCCACCGTGGCCCAGATCAACCGCCTGGAAGCTGCCGGCGTGGACATCGTGCGGGTTTCGGTACCGGACATGGACGCCGCAGAGGCTTTCGGCCGCATCAAGCAGTTGGTCAAGGTGCCGCTGGTTGCCGACATTCACTTCGACTACAAGATCGCGTTGCGCGTGGCCGAACTGGGTGTGGACTGCCTGCGTATCAACCCGGGCAACATTGGTCGTGAAGACCGTGTGCGCGCCGTGGTGGACGCTGCCCGTGATCGTGGCATTCCGATCCGCATCGGCGTCAACGCCGGCTCCCTGGAAAAAGACCTGCAAAAGAAATACGGCGAGCCGACTCCGGCGGCGCTCGTCGAGTCGGCACTGCGCCATGTTGAGCACCTTGAGCGCCTGAATTTCCAGGACTTCAAGGTCAGCGTAAAGGCCTCCGACGTGTTCATGGCGGTGGAAGCCTACCGCCTGCTGGCCAAGGAAATCGTGCAGCCGTTGCACCTGGGTATCACCGAAGCTGGCGGTTTGCGCTCAGGCACAGTGAAATCTGCGGTGGGTCTCGGTATGCTGCTCGCCGAAGGGATTGGCGATACTATCCGCATCTCGTTGGCGGCAGACCCTGTAGAGGAAGTGAAAGTCGGCTACGACATTCTCAAATCCCTGCGTTTGCGTTCCCGTGGCATCAACTTCATTGCCTGCCCGAGCTGCTCGCGGCAGAACTTCGACGTGGTGAAAACCATGAACGACCTGGAGTTGCGCCTTGAAGACCTGCTGGTACCGCTGGATGTCGCAGTGATTGGCTGTGTGGTCAATGGGCCAGGTGAAGCCAAGGAGGCCCATGTGGGCTTGACCGGTGGCACACCGAACCTGATCTACATCGACGGCAAGCCGGCGCAGAAGTTAACGAATGACAATCTGGTGGATGAGCTCGAAAGACTGATCCGCGAGAAAGCGGCCGAAAAGGTCGCAGCTGACGCAGCGCTGATCGCTCGCGGCTGATTGAACGAATTTAAGGATTTGATGTGAGCAAGTCTCTGCAAGCCATTCGTGGCATGAACGACATCCTGCCGGAGCAGACGCCTCTGTGGCGCTATTTCGAGAATACTGTCGCGCGCCTGCTGGATAACTACGGTTACAAGCAGATCCGCATGCCGATCGTCGAGTTCACCGAGCTGTTCAAGCGCTCCATCGGTGAAGTGACCGATATCGTCGAAAAAGAGATGTACACCTTTGAAGACCGCAACGGCGACTCCCTGACCCTGCGTCCGGAAGGCACTGCCGCGTGCGTGCGCGCCGTGCTTGAGCACGGGCTCACCGGTGCAGGCCAGCCGCAGAAGCTGTGGTACATCGGCCCGATGTTCCGCCACGAGCGTCCACAGAAAGGCCGTTATCGTCAGTTTCACCAGATCGGCCTTGAAGTGTTCAACATTGATGGCCCGGATATCGACGCCGAGTTGATCGTACTCACCTGGCGCCTGTGGGGCCTGCTGGGCATCCGCGACGCGGTCAAGCTTGAGCTCAACAGCCTGGGCACCAGTGAGTCCCGTGGCCGCTACAAAGTGGCCTTGGTCGAGTACCTCTCGGCTCATCTGGACAAGTTGGACGAAGACAGCCAGCGCCGTCTGAAAACCAACCCGCTGCGCGTCCTGGATACCAAGAACGCCGACACCCAGGCCGTGCTGGTCAATGCGCCGAAAATGGCCGACTACCTGGACGACGAATCGCGCATTCACTTCGAAGGCCTCAAGGCGCGTCTGGATGCGGCCGGTATTCCGTTCGTGATCAACACCAAGCTGGTACGTGGCCTCGATTACTACAGCAAGACCGTATTCGAATGGGTCACCGACAAGCTCGGCGCCCAGGGCACCGTGTGTGCCGGTGGTCGCTACGATGGCCTGGTCGAGCAGATGGGCGGCAAGCCGACCAGCGGTGTGGGGTTTGCCATGGGCATCGAGCGGCTGATCTTGCTGCTGGAAACCCTGGAACAAGTCCCGCAAGAAATTTCCCGTCAGGTGGACGTGTACCTGTGCGCCTTTGGCGAGGCAGCCGAACTGGCGGCCCTGGCCCTGAGCGAAAAAGTACGCGATCAACTGCCGAACCTGCGCCTGCAGGTCAATGCCGGCGCTGGCAGCTTCAAGAGCCAGTTCAAGAAGGCCGACAAGAGCGGTGCGCTGTATGCACTGATCCTTGGCGATGACGAACTGGCCCAGCAAGTGATAGGTTTCAAACCCCTGCGTGGCCAGGGCGAGCAACAGAACATTGCCTTTGATGCGCTCGCTGCGCACTTGGCCACCTGCGTCGTGCAGGGTTGAAGCTGTCGAACAGCCGAATTTAGCGATTAAGGAGTATTGGGGTGTCGAGTACTGATGATGAGCAACTGGCCGAGTTCAAGGACTGGTGGCAGCGTAACGGCAAGCCCCTGGTTACTGGCGGTCTGCTGGCTTTAGTGGTGGTGTTCGGCTGGCAAGCCTGGACCAAGTATCAGGCCAACCAATCCCAAGGCGCCTCGATCGTTTATCAGCAATTGCTGGAAACCACCCTGACGCCAAGCGGCAAGCCTGACCCTGCGCAGGTCGCAGACCTGGCCGGCAAGCTGAAAAACGAATTCGGCGGCAGCACCTACGCCCAATACGGCAGTCTGTTTGTCGCGAAAGTCGCGGTCGACACCGGCAAGTTGGATGATGCAGCCGCCGAGCTGAAAGCAATCGCCGACAAACCGACCAACCCGACCCTGGGTGAAATCGCACGTCAGCGCCTGGCTCAGGTATTGGCGGCACAGAACAAGGCTGACGAAGCACTCAAACTGCTCGACGGCGATGCGGACAAGGCATTTGTAGCCACTCGCGAAGAGCTCAAGGGCGACCTGTTGGTCCAATTGGGTCGTACCGACGAAGCCAATGCTGCGTACAAGAAAGCCAAGGCGGCGCTGTCTGATGAAGCGGCGGTCGGTGGCTTACAAATCAAGCTCGACGACTTGGCCAAAGGGGATGCGTGACGTGATCCGTTGGAAACATGCAGCATTGCTGGCTCTGGCCGTTCTGGCCGCGGGTTGCAGCAGCAACAGTAAGAAAGAACTGCCTCCGGCCGAGCTGACCAGCTTCAAGGAAGAAGTCGTTCTGCAAAAGCAGTGGAGCCGTTCCATTGGTGACGGTCAGGGCGAAACCTACAACATGCTGGTGCCGGCAATCGACGGTGACAACATTGTGGCCGCTGACGTGACGGGCGTAGTGATCTCCATGGATCGCATGAACGGTGACGTGAAGTGGAAGAAAGACCTCGAATTGCCCGTGTCCGGCGCCGTAGGCGTGGGTTACGGCCTGGTGATGGTCGGCACGCTGAAAGGCGAAGTGGTTGCCCTGGATTCCAGCACCGGTGAAGAGAAATGGCGCGCTCGCGTGACCAGTGAAGTCCTCGCACCGCCTGCCACCAACGGCGACATCGTCGTGGTGCAGACCCAGGATGACCGTGTCATCGGTCTGGATGCCGCTACCGGCAACCAGCGTTGGTTGTACGACAGCACGCCAGCAGTGCTGACCCTGCGCGGTACCAGTGGTCCGGTTGTGACCAACAATCTGGCCGTCGCAGGCCTGTCGACCGGTAAAGTGGTCGCCCTGGACACCCAGAACGGCGTGCCGGCCTGGGAAACCCGTGTGGCCATCCCGCAAGGTCGTTCCGAGCTTGATCGTGTAGTGGACATCGACGGTGGCTTGCTGCTGTCGGGTGAAACCCTCTACGTCGCCACCTACCAGGGCCGCGTTGCTGCGCTGGACCTGCAGAGCGGCCGTGTTAACTGGCAGCGTGATGCTTCCAGCTATGCCGGTGTCGCCCAAGGGTTTGGCAGCGTCTACGTCAGCCTGGCATCCGGCACCGTTGAAAGTGTCGATGAGCGTTCCACCACCGCGTTGTGGAGCAACGACTCCCTGGCTCGCCGTCAGCTGTCGGCACCGGAAGTGTTCTCCAGCTACGTAGCGGTCGGCGACTTCGAAGGCTACCTGCACCTGCTGAGCCAGGTGGACGGTCGCTTTGTAGGTCGTGAACGTATCGACAGCGACGGCCTGCGTGCGCGTCCGCTGGTCGTGGGTAACATGCTTTATGTGTATGGCAACAGCGGCAAGCTGGAAGCCCTGACCATCAAGTAAGAACTATGCTTGGGGTAACACCCAGGCGGCCCCGCTTCGGCGGGGCATGCGGCATCTGACGATGCTGCCCCGAGCACCAGCCGCTGCCCTGCAGCGGCTTTTGTATTTTCTGAAATAACGAAGTGGAGAGCCGCATGGTTCCCGTAATTGCCCTGGTGGGCCGACCTAACGTCGGCAAGTCCACCTTGTTCAACCGCCTGACCAGGACTCGCGACGCCATTGTCGGCGACTTGTCCGGTCTGACCCGTGATCGCCAATACGGTGAGGCAAAGTGGCAAGGGCGCTCCTACATTATTGTCGACACCGGTGGTATCTCCGGTGATGAGCATGGCATGGACGAAAAAATGGCCGAGCAGTCGCTGCTGGCCATTGAAGAAGCCGATGTCGTGTTGTTCCTGGTGGACGCCCGCGCGGGCTACACCGCCGCCGACCAGATGATTGGCGAGCACCTGCGCAAGCGCAACAAGCGTTCCTACCTGGTCGCGAACAAGATCGATAACATCGATCCTGAGGCGGCCCGTGCCGAATTCAGCCCGATGGGCCTGGGCGATGCGATCCCGGTCGCCGGCGCCCACGGTCGCGGCATCACCCAGATGCTGGAAATCGCCCTCAGCACCTTTCCTAAGGATGACGCTGAGGAAGAGGAAGGTGAAGAAGAGATCGTTGCCGAAGGTGAGGAAGCCAAGCGCATTCCTGGCCCGAGCGAAAAAGACGGTATCAAGATCGCCATCATCGGTCGCCCTAACGTCGGCAAGTCGACCCTGGTCAACCGTATGCTCGGTGAAGACCGTGTAATCGTCTACGACGAACCCGGCACCACCCGCGACAGTATCTACATCCCGTTCGAGCGTAACGACGAGAAGTACACGCTGATCGACACCGCTGGTGTGCGCAAGCGCGGCAAGATCCACGAGGAAGTTGAAAAGTTCTCCGTGGTCAAAACCCTGCAAGCGATCAAAGACGCCAACGTGGTGATCTTCGTGATGGACGCCCGCGAAGGCGTGGTGGATCACGACCTCAACCTGCTGGGCTTTGCCCTGGAAGCGGGTCGGGCACTGGTGATCGCGATCAACAAGTGGGACGGCATGACGCCGAGCGAGCGCGATTTCGTGAAAATCGAGCTGCAACGTCGCCTGTTCTTCGTTGAGTTCGCCGATATCCACTTTATCTCGGCACTGCACGGCACCGGCGTGGGCAACCTCTACGCGTCCGTACAGAACTCGTTCAAATCCGCGGTCACCCGCTGGCCGACCAACCGCCTCACCCAGATCCTGGAAGACGCGGTGGGCGAGCACGCGCCGCCGATGGTCAACAACCGCCGGATCAAACTGCGTTACGCCCACTTGGGTGGTGCCAACCCGCCGATTATCGTGATCCACGGTAACCAGATCGAGAAGGTGCCCAAGTCCTACGTGCGTTACCTGGAAAACACCTACCGCCGTGTCTTGAAACTGGTCGGTACGCCGATCCGTATCGAGTTCAAGGGTGGCGAGAACCCATACGAAGGCAACAAGAACACACTGACGGACCGTCAGGTGAACAAGAAGCGTCGTTTGATGACTCACCACAAGAAGGCCGACAAGAAGCGCAGGGATAAGAAGTAGCAGCTTTGAGTTGTAAGCTACAAGCTGCAAGCTAAAGCAGGTTTGCTCGCGGCTTGCAGCTTACAGCTTGAAGCTCAAACCGCCAGGTACGAAAAGGGCTCTGAATGAGCCCTTTTTCGTGCCTGGCGGTTTGGCCCTTGACCTGCTTGCAGCTTGCAGCTTAAAACTTGTAGCTCACCCGAAGGGGGCTCCCATGATCACCAGCAAGCTGCCGAATGTCGGCACCACCATCTTCACGACCATGTCACAACTCGCAGCCGAAACCGGCGCGCTCAACCTGTCCCAGGGCTTTCCCGATTTCAATGGCCCCCAGGCGTTGCTCGATGCGGTGGGCAAGCACGTAGCCAGCGGGCACAACCAATATTCCCCGATGACCGGCCTGCCAGCCCTGCGCCAGCAAGTGTCGGCCAAGATCGCCCGCAGCTACGGCGCCACGGTTGACCCTGACAGCGAAGTGACCATCACCCCAGGCGCCACGGCGGCAATCTTCTGCGCGATCCAGGCGGTGATTCGTAGTGGTGACGAAGTCATCGTGTTCGACCCCAGCTACGACAGCTACGAGCCCTCGGTGGAGCTGGCCGGTGGTCGCTGCGTGCATGTGCAACTGAGCCTGCAAGGCTTTGCGCTGGACTTCGAGAAGATCAAGGCCGCGTTGTCGCCGCGTACGCGCATGATCATCCTCAACACCCCACACAACCCCACCGGCGCCCTGATCAGCCGCGCCGAGCTGGACCAGTTGGCCGAATTGATCCGCGACCGCGATATCTACCTGGTCAGCGACGAGGTCTACGAGCATCTGGTCTTCGACGGCGTCTCCCACGTCAGTGTGCTGGCCCACGAAGAGCTGTATCAACGTGCGTTCGTGGTCAGCTCTTTTGGCAAGACCTACCACGTGACCGGCTGGAAAACCGGCTATGTGGTCGCGCCACCGGCCCTGACGGCCGAGCTGCGTAAGGTGCACCAGTACGTCAACTTTTGCGGCGTGACGCCATTGCAGTTCGCGCTGGCGGATTTCATGGCCGACCACCCGGAGCATGTCGACGAATTGCCCGCGTTCTATCAGGCCAAGCGCGACCTGTTTTGCGACTTGCTGGAACCGTCGCGATTCAGTTTTACCCGGGTGACCGGCACCTACTTCCAACTGGTGGATTACTCACAAATTCGCCCGGACCTGGATGATGTCGCCATGTCCCTGTGGATGACCCGCGAACACGGCGTCGCGACCATCCCGGTCTCGGTGTTCTACCAGACCCCACCCCAAGGCCAGCGCCTGGTGCGCCTGTGCTTTGCCAAACGCGAGGAGACGCTGCGTCAAGCAGCTGAAAAACTATGCGTGATCTGAGTGCGCTGCCAAACCTGACGCTCGCCCTGGTCCAGACCACCCTCGCGTGGCACGACCGTCAGGCCAACCTCGAACACTTCGACCTGCTGCTGGAGCAAGCCAGGGGCGCCGACCTGATCGTACTGCCGGAGATGTTCACCACCGGATTCTCCATGGCGTCGGCCACCCTCGCTGAACCGGAAAACGGTCCTACCCATCGATGGCTCCAAGCCCAGGCGGTCAAATACAACGCCGTGATCACCGGCAGTGTGATCATCCAGGCCGCCGACGGCAGCCACCGCAACCGCCTGCTGTGGGCGCGTCCCGATGGGGAAGTGCTGCATTACGACAAGCGCCACCTGTTCCGTATGGCCGGCGAGCACGATCACTACACCCCTGGCGATCGGCAGGTGCAGTTTGAATTGAAGGGCTGGCGTATCCGGCCGCTGATTTGCTACGACCTGCGCTTTCCGGTGTGGAGCCGCGATGCCCAGGATACGGACCTGCTGTTGTACACCGCGAACTGGCCGGGGGCGCGGCGTCAGCATTGGAACCGTTTACTGCCAGCGCGTGCCATCGAAAACCTGTGCTACGTGGCGGCAGTGAATCGGGTGGGTACGGACGGTAAGGGCTTTGCCTACACCGGGGACAGCCAGGTGCTGGATTTCCAGGGAGAAACCCTGCTCAGCGCTGGAGAGGCGGACGGGGTGTTTCAGGTCTGCCTGGACGCGGCTGAACTGGCGGCGTATCGCACTCGGTTTCCGGCGAACCTGGATGCCGATAGCTTTCAGTTTGTCTGACAGGCCGCTATCGGGGGCAAGCCCCCTCCCACAGGGAAACGCATTCCAAATGTGGGAGGGGCTTGCCCCCGATGAGGACCTCACAGACACCGCAAATATAAAGCCCAGCAAAAAGGCCCCTGAGTTCTCACCCAGAGGCCTTTTGCATTTCAGCGGTGTTGTGTTAGGCCGCCTTCGCTTCCAACTGACTCAGCGAGCGGTTCAGCGCGCTGAACACGGCTTTGAAGCTGGCAGTGGTGATGTTTTCGTCAATGCCCACGCCATGCACCGGACGCTCGCCGTTCACACGCAATTCAATGTAGGCAGCAGCCTTGGCATTGGTACCAGCGCCAATCGCGTGTTCGTTGTAGTCCATGATCTCCACCTTGATCGGCAAGGCGGCGACCAGGGCTTCCAGGGTGCCATAGCCCTTACCGTGCCAGCGCAGGTTGGTTTCGCCCTGGCCTTTGCCCGAGACTTCCACTTCCACCGAGCTGTTGCCGTTCTCTTCCTGCAGGCGATGGCTGACCAGCGCGTACGGAGTGTTGGCCTGCAGGTACTCGCGTTGCAGCAAGGCGTAGATCTGCGGGGCGGTCATCTCCAGGCCCACGCGGTCGGTTTCGGCCTGGACCACCTGGCTGAACTCGATCTGCATGCGGCGTGGCAGGCTGATGTCGTATTCCTGCTCCAGCAGGTAGGCGATGCCGCCTTTGCCCGACTGGCTGTTCACGCGGATCACCGCCTCGTAGCTGCGGCCAATGTCGGCCGGATCGATCGGCAAGTACGGCACTTCCCACAGCGCATCGTCTTTCTGCTGGGTGAAGCCCTTGCGGATCGCATCCTGGTGGGAGCCAGAGAACGCCGTGTGAACCAGGTCACCCACGTAGGGGTGACGTGGGTGCACCTGGATCTGGTTGCATTCTTCGACGACCTTGCGCACGCCGTCGATATCGGAGAAGTCCAGCTGCGGGTCGAGGCCCTGGGTGTACATGTTCAAGGCCACGGTGACCAGGTCGACGTTACCGGTACGCTCGCCGTTGCCGAACAGGCAGCCTTCGACACGGTCGGCGCCAGCCATCAGGCCCAGCTCGGTAGCGGCCACGCCGGTGCCACGGTCGTTGTGGGTGTGCAGGCTGATGATCACGCTGTCACGGCGGTTGATATGGCGACGAACCACTCGATCTGGTCGGCATAGATGTTCGGCGTGGCGCATTCCACGGTGGCCGGCAGGTTGAGGATCATCTTGTGCTCAGGCGTCGGGTTCCACACCTCGATCACGGCGTCACAGACTTCCTTGGCGAATTCCAGCTCAGTGGCGCTGAAGGTCTCCGGGGAGTACTCGAAGGTCCACTGGGTTTCCGGCTGCTGGGCAGCGTATTTGACGAACAGCTTCGCCGCGTTGACCGCGATGGCCTTGATACCGTCCTTGTCCTGGTTGAACACGATACGGCGGAAGGACGGCGAGGTGGCGTTGTACAAATGCACGATGGCTTTCTTGGCGCCGCGCAGGGATTCGAAGGTGCGTGCGATCAAGTCTTCACGGCCCTGGGTCAGCACCTGGATGGTGGTGTCCTCGGGGATGTGGTTGTCTTCGATCAGTGTTCGTACGAAGTCAAAGTCGGTTTGCGATGCGGCGGGGAACGACGCTTCGATTTCCTTCACGCCCACGGCGACCAGGGTCTTCCAGAAGCGCAGTTTTTTCACCGCGTCCATCGGTTCGATCAGCGACTGGTTGCCGTCACGCAGGTCGGAGCTGCACCAGATCGGCGCTTCGGTGATGGTCTTCGACGGCCAGGTGCGGTCCGGGATATCGATGGTCGGAAACGCGCGGTACTTCGAAGACGGGTCTTTGAGCATGCTCATCGGGAAATCCTTTGTTGTAGGGGCCGAGAAAAGGCGGCCTGCCGTGGAACTGTTTTTGGGGATAAAGCGTAGAGACGAGGCAGATCGATTCAGCCTGGCAGTCGTGCGCTGACGAGGCACAGGCTGCGGTGCTGGCGAAGCTGAATGAGGGTGTGAGAGGTTTTCATAAGCTCAACCCTAACCGCCGGGGTGAAAGATGGCAAGCAGTCGAAAAAAATTGAGAGAAGTTCTGCTATTTGCGTAGGAATCGAGATTTTATGCTTGGGAAATTGGCAAGCGCTGAATTTAATTGCGCGTGCTTTGCAGCGCGCGCAATCGAGTTATTCAGGGCTGGAACGCGCCGATAAAGATCGCCGGGTCCACCCGTGCATCGTTGAGGCTGACGTTCCAGTGCATATGTGGCCCGGTGGCGCGGCCCGTCGCGCCGACCTTGCCTACCACCGTCCCGCGCACCAGTTGCTGGCCGACTTTCACGTCGATCTTCGACATATGACAGAACATGCTGATAAAGCCCTGGCCGTGGTCGACGAACACCGTGTTGCCATTGAAGAAGTAGTTGCCGACCAGGATCACCTTGCCGTTCGCCGGCGTCTTGATCGGCGTACCGGCCGGCACGGCGAAGTCCAGGCCCGAATGCGGGTTGCGTTCTTCACCGTTGAAGAAGCGACGCACGCCGAACTTGCTCGACAGCGGCCCGTTCACCGGTTTATCCAGCACCAGGTTGCTCGGCAGGTTGGGGCTGAAGCTGCGGTAGGCCTTGAGTTGCACGGCCAGTTCGCCTTCGATGCGCTTGAGCTGGGCCGGGTCGGGGTTGACCTGGCTTTTGTTCTTCAGGGTGATGCGTTGTTCCGGGTATTTCTTGTAGCCGACGATAAACGGCAGGCTGCGGCTACCGCTGCTGATGCGCTCGTTGCCCGGCTTGACGCTCAGCGGGATGCCGACAATCGCCAGCCAGTTGTCCTGTTCCTTGACCACCAGCACCGGCTTGCCTTGATAGGTCGCTTTCGGTGCTGTGGCCGAAGGGCCCATTTCGACCACGGCCACGCCACCCGGCACCGGTTTGTTTAATGTACGGCTGATATAACTATCGGCGTGGGCATTAAAGGCAAGGCACAGCAGCATCAACAAGCTAAAGAGACGAGGCATCAATCAATCCAATAACGAAAGGGTGACGGGTGTCAGGTGGTTGTCTTCCACCCGCACTTGCAATTGGCCTTCACCGAGACGCGCAGTGAGGCGTTGGCCGGTGTGGGTTTGCGCCGCGTTGCGAATGGCCTGGCCGCGCTCATCCAGCAGGATGCTGTAGCCACGGGCCAAGGTCGCCAGCGGGCTGACCACCTGCAACGTCTGCACCTGGCTTTGCAGTTGCAGGCGACGGGCCTTCAGGCCTTCGCGCATGGCGCGGGGGAGGCGTTCGGCGAGGCTGTCCAGGCGCTGGCGCAGTAGGGCCAGTTGACGGCCGGGGTGCTGGCCGGCAAGGCGGGTTTCCAGGCGGATCAGGCGCTCGCGCCGGGTGTTGAGGCTGCGTTCGAATGCGCGGCGCAGGCGCATGTCCAGGTCATCCAGGCGCTGGGCCTGCTGGCGCAGACGTTCGCCGGGGTGGCGCAGGCGACGGGCCATGCCTTCGAGGCGCAGGCGATCGTGGGTCAGGCGATTGCGCATCAGCATCACCAGGCGCCGATGCAGGTTCTCGACCTGGCGCACCAGATGGCTGGCGTCCGGTGCCAGCAACTCGGCGGCGCAGACGGCGTAGGCGCACGCACGTCCGCCACGAAGTCGCTGATGGACACGTCGGTTTCATGGCCGACGGCGCTGACGATGGGCGTGACGCACGCATCCACTGCGCGGGCGACGGCTTCTTCGTTGAAGCACCAGAGGTCTTCCAGGGAGCCGCCGCCACGGGCCAGGATCAGTGCGTCAAAACCGCGGGCGTCGGCGAGTTTCAGCGCCCGCACAATCTGCGCGATCGCTTCACGACCTTGTACGGCGGTGGGGATCAAGGTCAGCTCAATGTTCGGCGCCCGGCGGCGGAACACGCTGATGATGTCGCGGATCACCGCGCCGGTGGGCGAGCTGATAATGCCAATGCGTCGAGGATGGGCCGGCAGCGGCACTTTGCGCTCGGCGCTGAACAGGCCTTCGGCGCTGAGCTTTTCCTTCAGGGCATCGAACGCCAGGCGCAGCGCGCCATCACCGGCCGGCTCCACCGTGTCGAGGATCAACTGGTAGTCGCCACGGCCCTCGAACAGCGAGACCTTGCCGCGCACCTTCACCGCCAGGCCATCCTTCAGCGCCTGGCGCACCCGTGCGGCATTGTTGCGGAACAAGGCACAACGCACCTGGGCGCCGCTGTCCTTGAGGGTGAAATACACATGGCCGGATGCCGGGCGGGCGAGGTTGGAAATCTCGCCTTCGACCCAGATATTGGTGAACACGTCTTCCAGCAACACCCGCGCACGGCCGTTGAGTTGGCTGACAGTCAGGACTTCGCGGTCCAGGCCCAGGCGGGCAAAGGGGTCTTTAATCATGGGCGGCAGTTTATAGGCATTCGTGCAAGGTTTGACAGAACTGCTCCACCAACCGGCTCGGCGCCTGCGGGCAGGCCAGGGCCACGGTGCTCAGGCAATCCGGGTCAGCCAGGGCTAAAAAGTGCACATTGGCGGGGGCGATGTCCTGCATGGATTTTGGTAACAGGGCAATACCGAAGCCGGCCTGGATCAACTGTAGCTGAGTGGTCTTACGTGATATGACCCGCGCAGCCTTGGGGAAAAATCCGGCGCGCATGCAGAGTTCGGCTGACAGATAACTCAGTCCACCACGTTGTGGATGGGGGATCGAGATAAACGCTTCATCCTTGAGCTGCTCCAGGCCGACGGGCTCGTTGCTACTTGCCAGTCGGTGATTCGGCGGCACCGCCAGCAGCAATTGCTCCTTATATAAAGGTTCCACACGGACCCCTTCACGCTGGCGCAGCACCGGCAGCCGTAACAGGCCGACGTCCAGGCGACCGTCGGCGATCTGCTCCAGTTGCGCTTCCGAGGACAGTTTGACGATGTCCATCGAAACGCCGGGGCAGCGCTCCAGCCACGTGCTGATGCCCTGCAATAAAACGCCGCTCATCGGCACGGTGCTCGAATGGCTCAGGCGCAGGGTGCCGAGTTGGCCGTTGCCGACCTGGGTCGCGGTTTCACTGGCCTTGAGCAGCTCGCTCAGCAGGTTGCGTGCCCTTGGGTAGAACGCTTCACCGGCCGCGGTCAGGCGTGGCTGGCGCGCAGTGCGTTCGAACAACGGCGTTTGCAGCTGGTTTTCCAGCTCCTTGATCTGTCGGCTCAGGGCCGATTGCGCAACGAACAGGCGTTCGGCGGCGGCGCTGAAGCTGCCACTGTCGGCAATTTCGACGAAGTAGCGCAGTTGGCGAGTGGAAATCACGCGTCATGCCTTTTCGAGATGGGTAGAGGGCTTTGACGATATTAGTCGCAACCCTCGCCAATGGCTAAAGTGTTGACTGTCTCTTTCAAGGAATACGCCATGAGCCCGGTTGAGCTGATGAGCCAGTGGTCGTTTAGCGGTGTGGAGTGGCTGGTGATCGGCCTGGGCGTCGTCATGGCGTACATCGTGTTTGGCATTGCCGGCTTCGGTACGGCGCTGGTGGCGGGGCCGATCCTGATTCTGTTTATGCCGCTGTCGAAGATCATCCCGTTGCTGGTACTGCTGGATTTTGTCGCGGCCTTTGGCGGCCTGCTGCAAACACGGCGGGACGTGAACAAGGCGGAACTGCTGCGACTGCTGCCGTGCATGGCCGTTGGCTGCACGCTCGGCGTGGTGTTTTTGCTCAACTTGCATTCGGACCTGTTGCTGTTGCTGATGGGCCTGTTTATCAGTGCCTACGCGATTTACAGCCTGTCAGTGAAAGCCCGTCCCACCCAGCTCGCCAAAGGCTGGTCGATTCCCATGGGTACCGTCGGCGGCCTGTTTGGCGCGCTGTTTGGCAGTGGTGGCTTTTTATATGCGATCTACCTGAACAGCCGTTTGCCCAAAGACGCGGCGCGGGCGACGCAAAGTGCGCTGATCAGTTGCAGCACCGTGGTGCGCCTGAGCCTGTTCCTGGTTGCCGGGGTGTATGCGGATGTGCCGCTGTTGCTGTTGGCGTTGTGCCTGCTGCCGGCGATGGGCCTTGGGCTGTGGTTTGGGCGCAGGCTGACGATGCGCATGTCCCGTGAGGCGTTTGTGCGGTTGGTGACGTGGCTGGTGCTGGCCAGCGGCATTGCATTGATTGGGCGCTACTTGAGTACTTGACCTGGTTTTTTCAGGGATTAAGCTGCCAGCCTTTAGGGCCTCTTCGGGGGCAAGC
>NZ_JADDUM010000141.1 GCF_015163715.1 Pseudomonas cyclaminis | reverse complement strand
GACTTCTTAACTGACCGGCATTAGGGCTTCGCCCGAGTAGCGATGTGTCAGTCAAAGATGCTCCAACTGAACCACCGCCATCGGGGGCAAGCCCCCTCCCACATTTTTGACCGTGTTGTGTCAGTAACCGACGGTGAAACGCTGGCGCGAGTGCTTCGGTGTTTCCACTTCATCAATCATCGCGATGGCATAGTCGGCAAAGCTGATCGCGCTTGCACCTTCGCTGTTCACCAGCAAATCATCCTGGCCCAAGCGGAATTGACCGGTGCGCTCAGTCCCATCGAACAACGCCGATGGCGACAGGAATGTCCAATCCAGTTCTTGCTCCTTGCGCAGGGTTTCAAGGAACTCAGCACCTGCGCTGGCTTCTGCCTTGTACTCAGCCGGGAAACCTTCGCTGTCGATCACACGACCGCCACCCGGCAGCAACAGCGAACCTGCGCCGCCCACCACCAGCAGGCGTTTCACCCCGGCTTTCTTCACCGGCCCGATCACGGCGCCGGCGGGCAGGGTGGCGAAGTGCGCGGCACTGATCACCACGTCGCTGCCGCTGATTGCCTGTTGCAGTGCGTCGGCGTCCAGCGCGTCCACTTGTTTGATGGTGACGTTCGGGCGCGCCGCCAGTTTGTCGGTATTACGTGCGATGGCGGTGACGCTGTGCCCACGACGCAACGCTTCTTCCAGCAATTGGCTGCCGGCACGGCCTGTAGCTCCAATGATTGCGATCTTGCTCATGACGTTCTCCAGTACGGTTAAGGTGTGAGAGGTTTCACCACTTCATTTCGCCCTTGGCGACTTTTGCACTCAGCTCCAGGGAGCTTTCGTCGGCCAGGGTGGGGTAACGCTTTTTCATGGCCGCGATGAGGGCGGCGGAGTCTTTGGCCTTGGCCGTTTCTACGTCAAAGGCCTTGATGTAATCGGCAGTGAATTTGACCGAAGCCAGGGATGGCGCACCCAGGTAGTGACCGGGAATCACGGTGCGCGGTTTCAGGTTTTCGATGCGTTGCAGGGTCGCCAGCCAGTCCTTGTGGGATTGCGCGCCCTGGGTGTCGGCCATCCACAGGTGAATGTTTTCGGCGACCACGACGCCACCGACCACGGCCTTGATCGACGGGATCCATACAAAGCTGCGATCCGGCTGCGGGCCGTCCAGACCGATCACCTCCAACTGCTTACCTTCCAGCGTCAGGCTATGGCCTTGCAGCACCTGCGGCACGATGGTTTTAGCCGGTTTGTCGGCGCCCATTTTCGGACCCCAGAACTCAAGTTTGCCGGCCACCGTGGCGTTGATATGGTCGACCACCGGTTGCGGCGCGAGCACTTTGGCCTCCGGGAACGCAGCCGTCAGGGTGTCGAGGCCGAAGTAGTAATCCGGGTCGCCATGGCTGATGTAGATGGTGGTCAGGTGTTTGCCGCTGGCGCGGATCTTTTGCACCAGTTGCTCGGCCTGGCCTTTGCCGAATTGTGCGTCCACCAGGATCGCGTCTTTGGCGCCGCTGACCAGCACCGAGGTCACTGGGAAAATCGCCGCTTCGCCAGGGTTGTACACATCGAGGGACAGGTCGGCCGCCGACGCATGGGCGGCAAATGCCAGGGCGGCGGTGGCCAGGGTCAAGCGCTTTAGGGTGGAAAGCATTGGGCAGCTCCAGCAGTCGGTTCAAAGGATGCACAGAGCTTAGTTGCACCAAACGAGACTAAAAATGCGATGCTGGAACATAGTTTGTTTCTGAAATCGGGCAAATCATGGATCGTCTTCAAGCAATGCGCGTGTTTGTCACCGTGGTGGACCTGGGCAGCCAGTCTGCCGCCGCCGACCACCTGGACCTGTCGCGCCCGGTGGTGTCGCGTTACCTGGCCGAGCTGGAAGACTGGGTCGGCGCGCGTTTGATGCACCGCACCACGCGCAAGCTCAGCCTCACGGCCGCTGGCAGCGAAACCCTGCCGCGCTGCCGACAATTGCTGGAGTTGTGCGGCGACATGCAGGCCGCCGTCAGCGAGCCCGATGACGCGCCCCGTGGCCTGCTGCGCCTGAGTGTCAGCACCTCGTTCGGCCAGGCGCAATTGGCCGAGGCCATTGCCGAGTACGTCAAGCGCTACCCCTTGGTCACCGTCGACCTGCAGATGCTCGACCGCACGGTGAACCTGGTGGATGAACGCATCGACCTGGCCATCCGCACCAGTAATGACCTGGACCCCAACTTGATCGCCCGGCGCCTGACGGTCTGTCGCTCCGTGGTGTGCGCCACCCCGGCCTATCTGCGCGAGCATCCGGCCCCGCAAAAGTCGAAGACCTGGCCCGGCACAACTGCCTGACCCACTCGTACTTCGGCAAAAGCCTGTGGCATTTCGAGGAAAACGCCGAGCAGGTGTCCGTGCCGGTGCACGGCAATATCACCTCCAACGAAGCCAGTACCCTGTTGCATGTGACGCTGGCCGGGGCCGGGGTGGCGATGCTGCCCAGCTACCAGGCGGGCGACCACATCCGTCGTGGCGAACTGGTGCGCCTGCTGCCCCACGCCGAGCCCCGGCAGATGAATATCTACGCGGTCTACGCCTCACGCAAACACATGCCGTCGGCGTTGCGCAGCCTGCTGGATTTCCTGGTGGTGAGGTTTCCGGAACAGCCAGCGTGGGACGTCGGTCTGTAGGGCGACATAACCCTGTTGAATGTCGTCCAATAATGGCAACTCGCCCTGGCTGGCCTATGCTTTAAACAGCACCGTGTAGATCCGTCCAGAGGTCTGTGCCATGAGCATTAAAACCAGAAAATACCTGATGATTGTCACCCTCTGCGCCTTGGCCAGCGCGCTGTACGGGACTGCCGCCTACCGCGTCGAACAGACCCGCATGCAGCCGACCTTTGCAATCAGCTGCCATCAGGACCAATGCGTTCCGCACACCGGTAGTTTCAGCGCGCTCAGGTAGCCGGCGATTCGGCCTTGAGTTGCTCGCGAAACGCCTTGGGTGAGAACCCGACCCGTCGTCGAAACAGCCGGGAGAAGTTGGTCGGGTCGGAAAACCCCAGCACCTCCGACATTTCATTGATGGTCATGCTGGTGTAAGTCAGCAGGCGCTTGGCCTCCAGCAACTGGCGGTCATGCATGATCTGTAACGCAGGCTGCCCACCCAGTTCCCGACATGTCCCATTCAAGTGTGAGACCGAGATACCCAGCTTGTGGGCCAGATCCTCAATCTTCGGGTGTTCCCGATAGTGCTGTTCGACCAATTGGGTAAACCGCCGGAAATACTCGCGGCCCCTTGGCGCACGCGGATGGCGGCGCTGGATGGCCTGGCGGCTGATCCACACCAGCAGCACGCTGACCAGGGCGTGCATCATCATGTCCCGGGCCGGTTGGTCGTCGGCGTATTCGTCCTGCAGGCGGGCGAACTGGGCGTTGAGGTAGTCACTGTCCTTGCCGGCCGGGTAACTTCCCAAGGTTTGCAAACCGCCCGCCGTGGCACCCAGTTGTGCCTGCAAATGGCTCACCAGTGGCGCAGAGAGTGTCACCACATACCCTTCGACATCTTCGGCAAAACGAAACCCATGCACGCACAACGGCGGCAATACCTGCAGCGTGGCTTCGTTGAGCGTGGTGCGCTGGCCTTCGATTTCCAGTTGGGCCTGGCCCTTGTGCACATACAGCAACTGGCACAGATCCGCGTGCCGGTGGGGTTGGATTTCCCACTGGTATTCCCGACTGCGCCGGGAAATGGTTTCGCAGTGCAACAAATCGGGGGTCGGCCATTGCTGGTTTTCCCCGTAAAGCTTGAAGACCGGAATCGCGGTGTCTGTCATGGTTTTTATCCGATACTCAGGACGGTTGTGCGGTAATCGCCCAAATTGGCAAAAAGCGCAGGGTTTGTCGCAGTTTTCACCTTCTTATGCCACGCACTCAAGTGAAAAATGTCAGCCATAAGATCAATGACAACTCTTTCACTTGATACGTTCGGGTGGAACTTGCGGGCCATAAAAATAATGAAAACGCTAAAAACCCAAGTCGCCATTATCGGCGCCGGTCCTTCCGGACTGTTGCTCGGCCAGCTGCTGCACAATGCCGGTATCGAGACCCTTATCCTAGAGCGCCAGAGCGCCGATTATGTGCAAGGCCGCATCCGCGCCGGGGTGCTGGAGCAAGGCATGGTCGACCTGCTGCGCCAGGCCGGCGTCAGCCAGCGCATGGATGCCGAAGGCCTGGTGCATGATGGCTTTGAACTGGCGCTGGACGGGCACCTCACCCATATCGACCTCAAGACGCTGACCGGCGGCCAGTCGGTCATGATCTATGGCCAGACCGAAGTCACCCGCGACCTGATGGCCGCCCGCGCAGCTGCCGGTGCCGTCACGTACTACGAAGCGCGTGACGTGCAGCCCCAGGATGTTAAAAGTGATCGACCCTGGCTGACCTTCGAGCACCAGGGCGAGGCGTTTCGCCTGGAGTGTGACTACATCGCCGGTTGTGACGGCTTCCACGGCGTTGCGCGCCAGTCGATCCCCGCTGAATCACTGAAAACCTTCGAGCGCGTCTACCCCTTCGGTTGGCTGGGCATTCTCGCCGACACCCCGCCGGTGCACGACGAACTGGTGTACGCCAAGCACCCCCGTGGCTTTGCCCTGTGCAGCATGCGCTCGCCGACGCGCAGCCGTTATTACCTGCAAGTGCCTGCCGAAGAACCGTTGGAAGAATGGTCGGACGAACGCTTTTGGGATGAATTGAAAACCCGCCTGCCCAGCCGCCTGGCCGAGCAGTTGGTCACCGGCCCATCGATCGAAAAGAGCATCGCGCCGCTGCGCAGTTTTGTGGTGGAACCGATGCAGTACGGGCGCCTGTTCCTGCTTGGGGATGCCGCGCATATCGTCCCGCCCACCGGCGCCAAGGGCCTGAACCTGGCGGCCAGTGATGTGAGTACCTTGTTCCGGATCATGCTCAAGGTGTATCGCGAGGGGCGCGTGGATTTGCTGGAGCGCTATTCGGCCATTTGCCTGCGCCGGGTGTGGAAGGCCGAGCGGTTTTCGTGGTGGATGACCTCGATGCTGCATCAATTCCCGGAGGCGGACGGCTTCAGCCAGCGCATTGCCCAAAGTGAACTGGAGTACTTCATCCACTCCGAGGCCGGGCGCAAAACCATTGCGGAAAATTACGTCGGGCTTCCTTACGAGGCTATCGAATAGCCTGCTATCGTATTCAGCATTCCCGTGGGCCGCCTTTTCCCACGGGCCTTGCTTGAAGGTTCTGTCGTGACTCAGCTCAATCAGCCTACGCCACCGCTCCCGGCGGTGCGCAGTATTCTCGCCTCGTTGATGATGGCGATCTTCCTCGGAGCCTTGGACCAGACCATCGTCGCCGTGTCCATGCCCGCGATCTCCGCGCAATTTCACGACGTCAACCTGCTGGCCTGGGTGATCTCCGGCTACATGGTGGCAATGACCGTGGCGGTACCGATCTACGGCAAGCTCGGCGACCTGTACGGGCGCCGGCCGATGATGCTGATCGGAATGGGCTTGTTCACCGTGGCGTCGCTGTTCTGTGGCATGGCGCAAAACATGGAGCAACTGGTGCTGGCGCGGGTGCTCCAGGGCATTGGCGCCGGCGGCATGATCTCGGTGAGCCAGGCGATCATCGGCGACATCATCCCGCCCCGTGAGCGTGGGCGCTATCAGGGCTACTTCAGCAGCATGTACGCAGTGGCCAGCGTGGCCGGGCCGGTGTTGGGCGGTTACATGACCGAGTATCTGTCGTGGCGCTGGGTGTTCTTGATCAACCTGCCGCTGGGCGCCGGCGCCTGGTTTGTGGCTCATCGCACGCTGGTGGGGCTGCCGGTGCCGCAGCGCAAGCCGATCATCGATTACCTCGGCACCGTATTGATGATCGTCGGCCTGACTGCCTTGTTGCTGGGTATTACCGAAATCGGCCAGGGCCATCATTGGCGTGACCCTGAGGTGCTGGGCCTGCTGGCCTGCGCGCTGGTGGCATTGACGCTGTTTGTGTGGCACGAACGCCGTGCGCAGGAGCCTTTGCTGCCGATGCACCTGTTCGTCAACCGCAGCGCAGTGTTGTGCTGGTGCACGGTGTTTTTCACCAGTTTCCAGGCGATTTCCCTGACAGTGCTGATGCCCCTGCGCTTTCAGACCGTAACCGGAGGCGGTGCCGACAGCGCCGCCTTGCACTTGTTGCCCCTGGCGATTGGCTTGCCGATTGGCGCGTATTCCGCCGGGCGCATGACCTCAGTGACCGGACGCTATAAACCGATGATTCTCAGTGGCGCACTGTTAAGCCCGCTGGCGATCCTGGGCATGGCCTTCAGTGCGCCCCAGGATGTGCTGCTGACCGGTGTGTTCATGCTGCTCTGCGGGATCGCCGCCGGCATGCAATTCCCCACCTCCCTGGTGGGCTCGCAAAACTCGGTGGAACAGCAGGACATCGGCGTCGCCACCAGCACCACCAACCTGTTCCGTTCCCTAGGCGGTGCGGTGGGTGTGGCGTGCATGTCGGCGCTGCTGCTGGCGTTGTTGCAGGATTCGAGCTTCGCGCATCTGGCCAGCGGTGCGCTGGTGGCCGAGGGCAGTTCTGGCAATGTGCTGCTCGACGGCCTGAACGCCGCACCAGGCCCGGCGCAGGATGCACTGCGCGGGGAGTTGGGGGTGACGTTCCGGCATTTGCTGATGGTGAGTGCGGCGGTGTCGTTGCTGGGGTTGGCGGCGGCCATTGCGATGCCCAATCGGGTGCTGCGCGGGCGGGAAGACAACGCTAAGTAACTGACACGATGAAGATCAAGAGGTGGGGCGTACGACGATTCGACAAGCCCGCTCATTACAGGTTATGTGTCAGCGTTCGAGCGTTGTGTAGTTGCCCATGCCCCAACAAGGCCACCGGGGAGTGCCAGAATCAATCGAGGTGAACGTTTGGGGGGGCCGCTTCGCAGCCCACCGCCCCCCCCACATTTTTACTGCGTTTTAGTTTCAGGGGCTGTAGTAACCCACGGCCACCATGAAATGCCCGGCCTTGCGCACATACGCGTGCTTGTTCTCGACCTTGTCCGTCACCGGGTTTTTCCAGCGGTACTTGTATTCCCCCTGATCCTGCTCCGCCATCAGCTTGAGGATAGGCTCGCCCACCGGTTTGCCGTCCGGGTCCTTGATTTTGCTGAAGTCGGTGTTGATCAGCCGCAGGTTGGTGCCGTGGGCCACGTAGCGTTGGGTGTTCAGGTCCACCACGAACACGTAGAGGTCATCCTGCAAGAAGCCGCCCTGCAATGAGTTGATGGCCTTGAGCGTACCGGCTTCGTCCTTGAGCAGCGCGTTGACCGCTTTGTTGCGCAAGGCCCGGGCCTGTTCCGGGGTCGCCCGTGGCAGGTAATAGCCCACGGCCAGGATGCGTTCACCCACCCGCTGATAAAACACGTGCTTGTGCTCGACCTTGCCGTCGTTCCAGTTCTGCCAGCGGTAATCCGCCTGCTGGATACCCTGGCCTTCCGGTGTCGTGAGGGCGGACTTGAACGATTGGCGCAAGTCCGGCCCCAATACCTCGTTGACGTCCCGGCCGATCAGCGCGGAGGAGGGACCGCCGCTGGCCAGCAGCACGCCCTGGGTATCGATCACGAACACATAACGGTCCTGGTCGATAAATTCCCCTTGGCGGCTGAACGCGGCAAAGGCCTTGTCGCCATTGCTCTGGTAATAGGCCAGGGCTTTTTCCAGCAGGGCCTTGGCCGCCTGGGCGTCCTCATCCTGAGTTGTGGCGGCGTGCACTTGACTGAAACACAACAGCAGCAGCCAGGTGACGCGGAGCATTCCCTTCATGGTCCGTCCTCGTTTTTATTGATGTGACAAGAGCGTAGACGGCCTTGGCTAGGGCGCTGCCAACCATTGGTCGACAATGCCTTGGTACACACCGGTCGCCACGCTCAGGTGCAACCACTGGTCGACATAGCTTTTCCAGGCCACGTCATCGCGGGGCAGCAAAAAGGCTTTTTCGCTGTACTGCATCTGCCGCTCAGGGTTGACCGCACACAGGCCGGGCTTTTGCTTCTGCTGGTAACGGGCTTCGCTGGCGTCGGTGATCATGACGTCCGCCTTGCCGGCGAGCAGTTCGTCGAAGATGGTCACGTTGTCGTGCAGGCGGATCTGCGCCTGGCCCAGGTGAGCACGGGCAAACACTTCATTGGTGCCGCCCGCCGGTTCGATCACCCGCACCTGGGGCTGGTTGATCTGCTCGACGCTCTGGTAGCGCTGCACATCGGCGCAGCGCACCAGCGGAATCTTGCCGTCGACGCCGAGGGACTGGCTGAAGAAGGCTTTTTTCTGACGTTCCAGGGACACCGAAATCCCCCCAACGGCGATATCGCAGCGTTGGGCGAGGAAGTCCGGCATCAGGGTTTTCCAGGTGGTGGGCACCCAGGTGATCTTCGCGTTGAGGCTCTTGGCCAGGGACTCGGCCATGGCAATGTCGATGCCTTCATAGGTGCCATCAGCGCGCAGCTTGGTGTAGGGCGTGTAGTCGCCGGTGGTGCATACGCTGAGGGTGCCGCGCTGGAGCACGTCGTCGAGGCGTGACGGGGCAGGGTCGGCCAGGGCGCTGGTGGCCAGGCTCGCCAGTACACACAGGGCTAAGGGAGCTTTCATGCGGTCGAGTCCTTGGGGCATGGTGGGGGCAGCCATTATTTCCAGCGCGGGGCAGGGTGGCAAGGCGTGGCGAATGTTTAGCCAGTGTGCAACCAAACTCCGTCATCCCTGAATTTACGCGCCTATCCAGGCGTGTGAGGCTGCGGGCATCTCCATCACCGTGATGCGCCCATGGAAGGTTCCACCGCCACCTACCTCGCGACACTGCCTTTCATACTGGCGTTCTGGGCGCTGTTCCATTGCCGGCATGCGCGCCCGCCCGATGCCCTTCTCCTACGTTGATCTACCCTATGGATGACGCGCCTGTGCGCGCATCTGCCTGAAGCAAACGTATGAGAAACCCTATGCGCGATTTCGCCAACCTGCACGAAGCCCACTCTTTCCTTGAGCAGCACCCGGACATCGAGATGTTCGAGCTGTTTATCCTCGACAACAACGGCGTACCGCGTGGCAAGTTGCTGCACCGCGATGAACTGCTGGCGGTGTATGAAAGCGGCCGGCCATTGCCCAGCACCATCCTCGGCCTGACCATCAATGGCGATGACGTGGAGAACTCCGGCCTGGTGTGGGAGGTGGGTGATATCGACTGCCGTGCATACCCGATCAGCGGCAGCCTGCAGCGCATGCCGTGGCGGTTGATCCCGACCGCAGCGGTGCAAGTCAGCATGCACCCCACCGAAGGTCTGCCCGCCACTGTGGCCGACCCCCGGCATGTGCTGGCCAAGGTCATCGACGGGCTCAACGCCGATGGCTATTACCCGGTGATGGCGGCGGAGCTGGAGTTCTACCTGCTCGACCAGAAGCCCGACAGCCACGGCCGCCCGCAACCGGCGCGGGATATGGACGGCGGTCGCCCGCGCTCGACCCAGGTCTACGGCCTGCGCGAACTGGAGCAGATCGAACCCTTTCTCGCCGACCTTTACAGCGCCTGCAAGTTGCAAGGCATCCCGGCGCGCACGGCCATCTCCGAATACGCCCCCGGCCAAGTGGAAATCACCCTGGAACACCGCGCCGACGCGCTGCAAGCCATGGACGAAGCGGTGCGTTACAAACGCCTGGTCAAGGGCGTGGCGCACAAGCACGGGATGGCTGCCTGCTTCATGGCCAAGCCGTTCGACGACCTGGCAGGGACCGGCATGCACATGCACGTCAGCCTGGCGGACGCCCAAGGCAACAACCTGTTCGCCAGCGAGGCGGCCGACGGCACGCCGCTGCTGCGTCAGGCCGTGGGCGGGATGCTCAGCACCTTGCTCGATTCACTGCTGATGTTCTGCCCCAACGCCAATTCCTATCGCCGCTTCCAAACCAACAGCTATGCGCCCCTGGCCGTCACCTGGGGCGTGGACAACCGCACCGTCAGCCTGCGCGTGCCCGGTGGCCCGGCACATTCGCGGCATATCGAACACCGCATCTGCGGCGCCGACGCCAACCCTTATCTGGCCGCTGCCGCGATCCTGGCCGGCATTCACCGGGGTATCCGTGAACAGCGCGACCCCGGCGCGCCGGTGGAAGGCAACGGCTACGCCCAGGCCACGGAGTTCCTGCCCACCGATTGGCTCACCACCTGCGTGCGCTGGAAGGCTCAAGCTGGGCCAAAGAGGCGTTTGGCAGTGAGTTCCTCGGTGTGTACCTGGCGGTAAAACGCGCTGAGTATCGCCAGTTCATGGGCGAGGTGGGCGAGCAGGATTGGCGCTGGTATTTGCATCAGGCCTGAGTGGATTAACGGGAGTGGAGGCTTCGACCTTTTTTTTCACGTTGCGCTGGTTAAGCTGCGAATCAAGGTCGTTTACCCCCTGTTTAACCCCAATGAGCCCGTGATGTCGCCACAACCACCATCCTCCATCGAGATCGAATACGCCGAGCGCTGTGGCCTTGAACATGCCAAGGTCTGTGCAGACACGCGCCCACCCGGACTGCGGCGGCGCCTGGCGTCGTGGCGTGACGAGTGGCTGGTGCGCCAGGCGCTCAAGGTTGCCGGCGAACCGGGGTTGATCCTTGACCTGGCCTGCGGTTCGGGGCGGTTCTGGCCGGTGTTGGCCGAACACATCAACCGGGTGATCCTCGCTTCGGACAATTCCCAGGACATGCTCGACCACGCGTGCACCCACCACCCGGCGGCGCTGCTCAAGCGGATCAAGACCTTTCAGGGTTCGGCGTTTTCCATCGGTTTGTCGGAGAACGCGGTGGACTGCATTTTCTGTTTGGAGTTGTTTCGCCATGTGCCCAGCAGCGAGGGACGACTGGCGTTGCTGCGCGAGTTTCACCGCGTCAGCCGCGATACGGTGATTGTCTCGGTCAATTCGCGGACCCCGGTCGACGAGGAGTTTCGCCAGGCCGGCTTCAAAGTCCTGAACCAGCAGGAATTCATGCCCGGCTCAAACCTGTGGCGGGTCTATGTGCTGCGTAAGAAAGGATAACTCTGGCCCGTAGGGCTATTCTTCATCTCCTGTCTGAGTTTTCATGGTTGCCAGTGCACTGCGGATGCTCGCTAGCCCCTTTCGCGATATATACTGCGCGCCATTCTTCAAGGGAGAGCCGTGTGGCCATCGATATTCACTGGATCTGCGACAACGATAGCCTCGGCCAGCATTGCGCCGAATGGCAGCAGTTGCCATTCGTCGCCCTCGACACCGAATTCATGCGGGTCGACACCTTTTATCCCATTGCCGGGCTGATCCAGATTGGTGATGGCGTACGCGCTTACCTGATCGATCCCCTGACCATCGACAATTGGCAACCTTTGGCCGACCTGCTGGAAAACCCGGCGGTGATCAAGGTGGTGCACGCCTGCAGCGAAGACCTGGAAGTGTTGCTGCGCCTGACCGGCAGCCTGCCGGTGCCGTTGTTCGACACCCAATTGGCAGCCGCGTACCTGAACCTTGGCTTCTCCATGGGCTACTCGCGCCTGGTACACGCCGTGCTCGACATCGAGTTGCCCAAGGGCGAGACCCGCTCGGACTGGCTGCAGCGGCCATTGTCCGAGACCCAGGTCAGCTATGCCGCCGAAGATGCTGTGCACCTGGCCGAGGTCTACATTCGCCTGCGCCCGCAGCTGTCGGACGATAAATACGCCTGGGTGCTGGAAGACGGCGCCGAACTGGTGGCCAACCTGCGCCGCGAAGTCGACCCGTACGAGGTGTACCGCGACGCCAAGCTGGCGTGGAAACTGTCCCGCGCCCAACTCGCCGTGCTGCGTGAACTGTGCGCCTGGCGCGAACAGCAAGCCCGCGCCCGTGACCTGCCGCGTAACCGCATCGTTCGCGAACACTCGTTGTGGCCCCTGGCCAAATCCCAGCCGGATAACCTCGCCGCCCTGGGCAAGATCGAAGACATGCACCCGCGCACCGTGCGTCAGGATGGCCAGTTCCTGCTGGATCTGATCAAACGTGCCGGCAGCGTGCCCATGGACCAATGGCCGCCCGCCGTGGCAGAACCGCTGCCGGTGGACGCCGCCAACCTGATCAAGCAACTGCGCGCCCTGGGCCAAACGTTCGCCGAACGCCTGGAGATGGCGCCGGAACTGATGCTGCGCAAGAAAACCCTCGAAGCCCTGGTTAAAAGTGGCTACCCCGATGGGCCTTATAAATTGCCAGATTCGCTGCGTGGCTGGCGCCGCGAGTTGATGGGCCAGGCGCTGCTCGACAGCCTGGCCACTGCCGGAGAACAGCCTTGAAACGTATTTGCTCCATCTACCGCAGCCTGAAAAAAGACGGCATGTACCTCTACGTGCTCAAGAGCGACGCCCTCGAACGCGTGCCGGAGCCTTTGATGGCCGCCTTCGGCAAGCCGCACCACGCGTTCGACATGGTGCTGACGCCGGAACGCAAGCTGTCGCGCGAAGACATCCTGGTGGTCCTGGAAAACCTCGACAAACAGGGCTACCACCTGCAAATGCCGCCGGCCGAGGACGAGTACATCGAACACTTGCCCGAAGAGCTGCTGCGCCGCAACGACCCGATGTAATCGGTCAGTGCTTCAGGGCACAGGTTTCAATGGAATTGTATTAGTGGGCGGTGGCCGTAAGGATGCGGGCGGCCGTCTGCATTGTTTTTGAAAGGTTTGAACCATGCGTGTTCTGATTGCTGAACAGGATCACCCGCTCTACGCCCAACTGCTCAACGATGTGGCGCCGGACCTTGAGGTGCTCACCAGTGGCGACTCGGCCGAACTGTCACGCCTGGCCGCCGATTGCCCGGTCTGGCTGGGCCAGCCGGACCTGCTGGCCACGTTGCTGCGCCAGGGCCACCAACCGCAATGGCTGCAATCGACCTGGGCCGGTATCACGCCCCTGCTGGCCGAAGGCTTGCCCCGCGATTACCGCCTGACCCGCGCCGTCGGGATTTACGGCCAGGTCATGGCTGAGTTTGTGCTCACGTATATGCTCGGCCATGAGCGCGAAGTGCTGGCGCGGCTGGTCAGCCAGGTGGAACGCAAGTGGGACAGCCGCACCGGCCAAAGCCTGGCGGGGCGCAAGGCGTTGATCGTGGGCACCGGCGATATTGGCCAGAGTGTGGCCGAGTTCCTGGTGCCGTTTGGCGTCAAGCTGTATGGCATTGCCAGTACTGAGCGTGAGCAGGCGCCGTTTATCGAAGTGGCCGGGCTTGATCAGCTCGGACGTCTGGTGGGCGAGGTGGACTACGTGATCAACCTGCTGCCCAACACGCCGAACACCCACGATTTGTACGACGCGGCGCTGTTCAAACAATTCAAACCGACCGGCTTGTTCATCAATGTCGGGCGCGGTGTCGCGGTGGTGGATGCTGATCTGGTCGAAGCCCTGAAAGAAGGGCACCTGGCCGGCGCCGTGATCGACGTGTGCCGCCAGGAACCGCTGCCACAGCGCCATCCGTTCTGGACCGCCTGGGGTTTGCTGTTGACCGGGCACAGCTCTGCGCCGACGTCGCCGCCGATGATGGTGGAGTTGTTCCTGGAGAACCTGGGGGCCTATCGGGCCAAGGAAACGTTGCGCGGGGAAGTGGATTTTATACGCGGGTACTGACGGCTGCGCCCGGTAGTCGGGCGTATTCGTTCCCAGCGGGTCATGGACATAAAACCTGACAGTCAAGATGGAACCGGTGGTGTGGGGCTTCCCACCCAGTGACCGCAGAGGGCGCAAGGTTGCGCCTTCTTAAGGATACCCACTTGACTATGGACAGGTACTCGCATGACCACCCTCGTTTCGCCCGTTGTTTATCCGCGACCAGCGGCAATTTCCAGCAACCCGCCCACCTCCGCCGATACTTTGCCTGCAGCAACTGCCGGTGAGCCCGACATCCCGCTGCTCGCGCAGTCATCCGCGTTGAAAGTCGCCTTGGGGGATCGCTGCAACCGGCGCGCTCTGGCCGATAAACTCTTGGACACTATCCGGAAACTCCCCAGGCACGCCTTTTCTGATGAGGCGTTATCCCTCGGCCAGGCCAGGGGCCTGATGCAGGCAGCACTGGCACCACACTTGAAAACTACAATGATGTACCTGTGTGAAGACTCGTCCTTCCCGACCCCGCCGTCCCTGCCCGCCAACCGTCTGATCAGTCTTGAAGCGTATATCCTCGGTTGTGGGCTGCAGGTCCCGAAAACCCTGGAGGCGTTGGTCGATTTTGCTGACACCATGTCCAGGCAGGCCCAGGTTCATCCCCTGGGCAACTTCAGTGGCGGGCTGTCCTGGCCGCTGCCGATGCCCGAGCCGGACCGGCGTACGCTCATTTCCTTGCTGCACAGCGACACCAGCGGATTACCCGGCTTGCCCTTGCGCGCGGGTGGAGCAGGGGTATTGGGCTATTTGATTAGCGGTAGTTCGGTGTCCGACGCCGACTTGAACAAACCAGCGTTCGCGATGGAGAAATTGCTCGGTTCGCCCCAGGCACAGACCCTGGAGCAAGCCATCCGAACCCGGCTGGACGGAGTCGCCACAGAAGGCGGTAGCAACGATTATGTGATGACGGCTATCCAGTTGGACCTGGATCCGGAGGCCCAGGCGGCGCCCGCCCGCAATCGCATCGCCGGTTTTAACCTGGCACATCCTCATTACTGGGGGCAACCGGCCTGTAGAGTGGTTGAGGCATTGGGTAAGCACCTGATTGATAAAGGTCGGGCCAATGCGCGAACCGCCCCTTTGGGGGCGTATCTGCTGCTGGCCAGGACGGCGCCTGAATACCTGGTCAAGGACATTCCTGCCCGTGTGACCTATGGCAGTGTGTTATGGGCACAGTTGGCGATGGCAGTGGCCAAGATAGAAGCGCAAACGCCGGGTCGTACGCTCTCCATGGGCTATGCCGAGATTCTGCTGGGCGCCGAAAAGCTGAATACCGATGCCGTCGTCGGCCGGCAGATTGATGCGTTGGCGCTGTTGGACTGGGGAGCTGCGAACGGTTTTCTCTCCAGCGCCGATGAGGCGCCGTCGGCCAACGATCTGGAGCAGGTGAGGGCTGCCTATAACAGCCACCTGAACTCACTGAAAACCACCAGCAACCTGTTGCAAACCCACATTCCCAGTCGAAAAGCGCTGGCGCTTGCCCAACTGCAAGAGGCGTTTCCAGACCTGGACCCCAGCCTCTTTGAGGTGCGGCATATACAAAAGGCCCGCTTGATACCAGGAAGGCCGGGCCTTCATCCTGGCGCACGTTCGATGCTGGACATCGTCATGGACGGAGGCACGCTGGATACCGAAGATCATTGGATCAGCAATGACAAGCGTCTGCCTATCGATAAGTTTTGTGAACTCTTTCGCCGGGGGGCACTGGGTGTCGCCACCCCTTTCAAGGCCGCGTACGACGCTGCAATCAACGCCCATGAAGAGGGACACCAGAGCCGAGTCAGGCAACTGGTCGCCACTTTGCCGTTGGAAGACCGTACCAACCTGGAACTCGGCAAGCTGGAATTCTTCCATACCAACCAATACCAAATCGCCGTTGATTTATTGACCCCGCCTGCTCTGCATGTCAGAGGGCACACATTGGAAGTGAAGACGACGAGAAGCGGGCAGGTCAATCTCTACACCATCGACACGCGGCTCGGTACCATCGAGAAACAGAATTTTCTGATACGCCGCCGAACGGAGCCGTTTACCGAAAACAAACTGCAAACGCGCGAGGCGAATATCCTCTCGAAAACCGTGCTGTTTGAACCCGACAAAGGCGAACACGCGCAACAGTTCAAGGAACAACCTGATGGCACCGGTCAGCCTGACAGTTTCAACTCCAGGCGCAGCCACGCGATCGCTGATGTGTTCGTAAAGGCCCTCAACCTGAAAAACGACGATCTGTTGAATGAGGCCCGGGGCAGCACGTCCTTTGATCAGGACAGCGCCAGAAATAAGGCGATTTCCGAGTTTTTTCTGAACCTCATCCCGTTACGGTCGGCAATCGTCAACTTTCAGAACGGCCACGTCGGCCAAGGCATTTTCGACCTGGCGCTGGATGCCGTCGGCCTGATTACGTTGGGCGCGGGAAAGGCCGCGCAGGCCGGCAAGGTTTTGGGTAAAGCCCTGACAACGGTGCGCCATGCGGGCAAAGCGGCACGGTTCGTCGGGGCTGCCGCTGTCGAGGCCTTGAACCCGTTGAGCGGCGTGGGGGCTGTGCTGGTGGGCGGTGGCAAGTTAGCCGTGAAAGGTACTCGTTATGCCGCAGCGAAGTTCAACCAATTGAGGGGGGCTGCCGGCAGCTATGATGTGCTCAAGGCCGTCAGCAAGCAGTATGGGGATGCGGCAACGGGGGTTTTCAAGGTGGCGGGGGAGTCCGTTGAAGGCGCCGCCGTGCTTCAAAATGGTAAGTGGTATCCCTTCGATGTGCAGACGATGCGCCCCTATGGACGCCCGATTGAAGACTTCGTGGTTGGAGCCCGTGCGGTCGAGGGCACGATCACACAGCTGCCGATTGGGGTGGACGGCGCACTGGACAACGGGTTGTTTCGCCAACTCAAGGTGCCCGAGTCGAGAATCTCCGGGCTTTCACGCAACAGCCAGGGGGTTTATGTTGCCGCCGATGGCCACCTGTCGCACATCCGAAACACTGACAGTGCTGGCAACAGTGCAGTCTATGAAGTACGCCAGGTCACGCGCACCACGCAAGGTAAGGTCCAGGCGCGGGTGTATCACAACAATCGACAGACCCACTTGCTGCTTGAGCATGTCCAGGGGGATCAATGGCAGCGATTGGGCGCGCGTGGCGGTAGTCCGGCCTCGGTCAAGGCCGACCTGGGGCCTGAAATTGGCCGCGGCGCGGAGGGGGCCGTGTATGCAAGCCTCGATGGGAAAAGCGCCTACAAGGACATGGGGCCAACACACCTGACCACTGCCCAGGGGTATATCGACATGGCGGTGGTCAATATGAACAAATACTACGGGGATGACTTTGCCGTACTGATTGTTGAGGACGGCCGCAAATACATGAAAATGGGCAAGATTGACGGTGTTGGTCTTTCCAAAATTGAGAAAGGCAGTTTGCCGCCGAGCGCGCGATCATTGCTGGAAGACGTCGTGGCGCAGATGGAGGCGAAAGATATTTTTCACAACGATCCGCAATTGAGCAATTTCATGTATTCGAAGAAAGACAACAAGATCTACCCCGTCGATATGGACGGCGTACCGGGGGAATTTATGGTACCGCCTATAAAGCGCGTCTACGACAGGCAAATCAGCGAGCTGCGCAACGCCTTCCAGGCACTTATCGCCCCAGGGTCTTGAGGAGTTACCCTGCCGTTTTTCAACGGCAGGGTTTCAACGCGATCAAAGGCTGAAGTCACCCTCGGACACCAGCTCGCTCAATGGTTTGCGCGGGCTCGGCACTTCACGACCCTGCAGATACTCCGGCAGGGTCGACTTGTCTCCCAGCTTGCCGACCGCAACGGCCGCATGCAGCGCATACCCTTCTGGAATCTTCAGCTCTTTGCGGGTCAGCTCCTGGTCGAAACCGGCCATGCCGTGGGTGTGCCAGCCGCTGAGGCTGGCTTGCAGCGCCAGGTGGCCCCAGGCCGAGCCCGTGTCGAAGGTGTGCCACAGCGCCGGGGTTTCTTCGGTGGCGCCGGGCGCGACGAAGTCGGTTTTCGAGGCGATGATCACCAGGGCCGAGGCATGCTGCGCCCAACCGCGGTTGAACTCATTGAGCAGACCCAGGAAACGTTCCCAGTCCGGCGTGTCACGGCGTGCGTAGAGAAACCGCCACGGCTGCGAGTTGTAGGCCGACGGCGCCCAACGGGCGGCTTCGAAGAAACTCAGCAGGGTCTCTTGCGAGATGCTCTCGCCGGTAAAGGCGCGGGGTGACCAACGGTCGGTGAACTGGGTGTGGATCGGATAGTCGGCAACACGTGTCATGAGCTGTTCCTGATCGTCGATTCGGCGCTCAAAGCTACTGCGCGCCCGCTAGACTGACAAGTGTTGTAACACCGCCAGTCGTAAGCGCTTGGTTCCAAGGGGCTTGGGCACTAGACTGGCGGCCTTTTCACCTACCGAAACTGATGTAGAGCCATGGCCGCCAAAGTCGAACCTTTCTGGATACGCAAAACCCTTGAACACCTCGACCAGGAGGAGTGGGAATCGTTGTGCGACGGCTGTGGCCTGTGCTGCCTGCAAAAGCTCGAGGACGAAGACGACAACAGCGTCTATTACACGCGTATCGCCTGCAAACTGCTCGACCTCAAAACCTGCCAGTGTACCGATTACCCTAACCGCCGCGCCTCGGTGCCGGACTGCATCCAGCTCACCCCGGGCCAGGCCGACCAGTTCAAATGGCTGCCGCCCACCTGTGGCTACCGGCTGGTCAGCGAGCGCAAAGACTTGCCGCTGTGGCACCACCTGGTCTGCGGCGACCGCGACGCCGTGCACCATGAACGCATTTCCCAGTCCGGGCGCATGCTCAGCGAAGGCAGCGTGCCCGAAGACGACTGGGAGGATTACCTGATCTTCCGCGCAGGCTGAAAAAAGGAGTGTGTATGAAGGTGGCAACCCAGCTGGCGGCAAGCCTCGTGCTGCTGGCGCTGAGCGTGCCTGCGTGGTGCGCCAAGAAAGTCGACCTGGATTATCACGTCAAACTGCTGCCCCAGAGCGATCAGGCTGAAGTGCGCCTGAGCCTGTCACAAGGCTCGGCGGTACGCAGCCTCGACTTCGACCTGGGCCGTACAGGCAGTTACAGCGACTTCAAGGCCGACGGCCAGTGGCAGGTCAGTGGCGAGCGTGGCGTGTGGCAACCCAGCGCCGACAAGGCGAGCCTGACCTACCGCGTGCACCTCACCCAAGCGCGCAAGCCGGGCAGCTATGAAGCGCGCATGACCCCGAGTTGGGCGCTGTTTCGCGGCGAAGACCTGGTGCCGACAGCGCGGCTCGACCAGCAGGATGGTGTCGAATTGGTCTCGCGTCTGGTGTTCGAACTGCCGGCGGGCTGGAAGAGCGTGGAAACCGCCTGGCCGCGTATCGGCAAGAACAAATTCCGCATCGACAACGTTTCCCGCCTGTTCGACCGGCCCACCGGCTGGATGCTCGCCGGCACCCTGGGCAGCCGCCGCGTGCGCCTGGGCGAAACCGAAGTCACCGTGGCCTCGCCCAAGGGCCAGGCCATGCGCCGCATGGATGTGCTGACGTTGCTGACCTTTGTCTGGCCCCAGGTCGAGGCTGCGTTCCCGCGTCATCCGGCCAAGTTGTTGGTGGTGGGCGCCAGCGACCCGATGCGCCGGGGCGTGTTCTCGGCCCATGACTCGATCTACCTCAACAGCCGCACGCCGCTGGTCAGCGAAAACGGCAGCAGCCCGTTGATTCGTGAAGTGGTGCAGGCGATTGCACGCTTCAACGATCACGACACCAGTGACTGGATCAGCGAAGGGTTTGGCGAGTACTACGCCATCGAATTGGTGCGCCGTGCCGGCGGGATCACCGATGAGCGCTACCAGGCGATACAGGCGCGGTTGACCAGGGAAGGCAAGGACGTCACCACGCTGCGCGGCGACCACGTCAGCGGCGCAACCGTGGCGCGGGCAGTGGTGATATTGCAGGAGCTGGACCGCGAGATTCGGGTGAAGACCCATAACAAGCGCTCCCTGGATGACCTCGCGCAGGCGGTGATGCGCGCCAATAGCATTGCGACGAAAGAGTTTGTGCAGTTGGCCGAAAGCATCATCGGCGAGTCGTCGGTGGTGCTGGACAGCAAGCTACTGCGCTGAGTCCCCGTCATGCACGAAACAAAATGTGGGAGGGGTCTTGTCCCCTCTTATCAAACATAAAATAACTTACTGATTTTAAAGAGTTAAAAAACACCTCTAAAACTGAGATTTTGTAGGCGCCCCCAGCTTGTCGCGCGGTACGTCGAAGAGGTAGTGCCCCCACATTTTGAATGGTGACTGACGTGAAATACCGGTCGGCTCTAAGGCCGCCGCGCTCTTGCTTTTGATCTCGGGTCGCCCCGTTAACCACGCTGGCCGAACGCAGGTTTTGGAGCGTGGGTAACCCGGCAGGACGCCGGGTTAGCCGCGCTGGGCCAAGGATGGCCCATCGCGGCGGCCCACGCTCCAAAGCCT
>NZ_JADDUM010000140.1 GCF_015163715.1 Pseudomonas cyclaminis | reverse complement strand
CAGTAGAGCTGAGGCCACCAGCGTCGGTGACAGTCAGGTCGATCTTCGGCAGCGGTTGCCAGCGTTGACGAATTCGGCGCCTTTAGCGGTCAGCACCACGTTGTTGCCGGAGATGGCGTAGTAGCCGTCTGCGTTGGTGCCAGCGGTGAAGCTAACGGTCAGACCATCGCGTGGGGTTTCTTCGTCACGTGCGTTGAAGGTACCGGCAACGGTACCCGCTTCAGCAGCGTTCTCAACGATAGTGGCTGGCGTTACATCAATCAGCGGCACATCGTTGACCAGCGTCACACCCGGCGTAGCCGCATCGTGGGAGCTGCCCTTGTCGGCGTCGGTTACGGTCAGGTCAATGGCCGGCAGTTTGTTACCCGTATTGACGAAGTTCGCGCCCGCCAGGGTCAACACCACGGCGTTGCCCACGAGGGTGTAGTAGCCGTCTTTGTTGCTGTCGGCGGTGAAGGTGACTTTCAGATCGGCAATCGGGGTTTCGACGTCGCTGACGGTAAAGGTACCGGCGACGGTGCCTTCGTCGACCTGTTTTTCCACCAGGTCGTTTGCGACGACTTCAATCACCGGCAGGTCGTTGACCGCAATCACGTTGATTGGCAGCGTAATCGACTCGGACTTCGGCGTCGCATCGCCATCTTGCGCAGTGGCGGTAACGGTGAGGTTCACCAGGCCGTTGGCGTTTGGCACCGGGTTGTAGACCAGTGTGGCCTTGTTCCAGCTGCTGATATCGATGCTTTGCACGCCAGCCGTGGCCGTGAAGCTGTGGCCCGGCGTGCCATCGGAAATGGTCGCGCCTTCCGGAATGCCGCTGATTTCCAGTTTGAGCGTCTCGGAACCATCTGTGTCAGTGGCGTAAGCATCAATCGCGGACAACTTGATCGCGTGGTCTTCCAGGCCGGTGTTCAGCACTTGGGTCACGCTGATGTTGTCCAGCACGCCGCCAAGCGAGTTGTTGGTGTCGCCGGCCGGTGCCTTGAATTCGAGCTTGGCGTCACCGTCTGCGGTGACGGGCACGGTGAAGGTGTAGGTCTTCATGCCCACGACGGTGGTGTCCAGGGTACCGACTTTGACGCCGCCCCAGAACACGTCGATCACCGAGTTGTTCTCGGCGCCCGCACGCGGCGAGTAGTCGACCGAGATGGTGTAAGCAGTGCCGCTTTCAGCCTTGATGATGGTGTACAGGCTGGCGTCGTCGCCGGCGTTTTTCTCCAGCTCGATGACCGGGCTGTTGCCTGGGGTCTCTACGCCGTAGACGCTGCCTTGGCCGATTTCCACTTTGCCGTCGGCGTTGCCGGTCAGCCATTGGGTGTTCGGATTGGTGCCCGTGCCGGCTGCGTTATTGGCATCGCCAACCGCGACCGTGCCCCAGCCGCCGTTGATCGGGGCGCTGTCGAAGTTGATCGCGCTCACCACGCCGCCGCCGAGCAGGCCCAGGTGCGGGGTGTCGGTGACTGGCGCGATGGTGATTGCGGCGGTGGTGTCGCCGCTTGGTTTGCCGGCATTGTCGACGGCGGTGAAGGTCAGCGAAGTGCTGCCGCTCCAGTCGCCGGTCGGCGAGAAGTACACCGAAGCCTTGCCGTCGGCACCTGCGGGTACCGAGTCACCGACTTTCAGGGCGGTGGTGAGCGTCGAGTCGCTGTAGAGCGTGCCGTTGGTCGGCAAGGTGGTGATGACGAAGCTGGCAACGGAGCCATCCACGTCGGCGCCACTCAGGACGATGGTTGCGGCGTGGTCTTCGTTGGCACTGGCTGGCTCAGCCGAGGCAGTCGGAGCATCGTTGAACAGGTCGATGGTGACCTTGCCGGTGGCGCTGCCGGTTTCCGGTGGCTCGCGGTCAAGGTTGCCGCCGCCGATGTCGGTGACGTCGATGGTGACGGTGCGATCAGTACCCGCCGGATTGTTGCCCGGGGCCTGGAAGGTAATCGCTTCAACCAGCTTGATGAAGTCCGCCGCGCTGCTGCCGGCTGGCGAGTTGCTGGTCAGCGTGTAGACGACCTTGCCATCCGCGGCGCTGCCGGTTTCGGTAATGGTGATACCGGCAACAGCCAGGGCCTTGAGCACATCGGCATTGCTGAGCAGATCACCAGACACCAGGTGATCAACCGTGACCACCACTTTGCTGAAGGTGGAGTTGTCGACGTCG
>NZ_JADDUM010000014.1 GCF_015163715.1 Pseudomonas cyclaminis | reverse complement strand
GGCTGTGCACAGCCCTTCGTGCGACGATTTAGAGCAGGTTACCCTTGCCCAGGCTGTCCAGGCCACCGCCGCCCGTGCGGCGGCGGTTGCGCGCTGAACCGTCGGACTCCTGAGGCTCCAGTTGCGATTGACGGTCATCAATGCTGCGCTTCTTGCGTTGAAGGGCGGCGTCATCCTGCGGCGCAGCGGGGTATTGAAGTGGGGGCACTGCGGAGATAGGGCTGAGCATGGAAGTATCCTTCTATCAGTCTAGGGGGACTTCGCCCTTTAGAGCGAAGTGGCGCCAAACTTACAGAGGGCGAGGAGGGGCGAGCTATAAACGCCCTGCTGCAAGATATGACGGCCGTTGACGACCGTAGTCAGAAGTCATCAGCGGTGCCCTTTGCGCAGCCTTCGGTGGCAGGGGATGTCGCGCCTTCCTTGCCTTCCAGCACGAAGGCTGCGCGGTTTTGTGCCACCACATTACGTAACGCGCTGTAGTAATCCGGCAGTTTTTGCAGGCTGTCGGTGAGCGGCAACAATGACGCCCGGGTGTCGACCGTTCCGCCCACCAGGCTGATGGTGCCCAATGTCTGCACGGTATCGCTGTCTCCCAGCGGCGAAACCAGGAAGCTCAACACCTTGCCTGTCGCATCGCGGCTGTTGCTGGTGCCGAGCAATGGCAATTCGACAATCGGCCCGGCACCCACGCCCCATACGCCGAACGTCTGGCCAAAGTCGGCGGAGTGGCGCGGGATGCCCAGGCGGTCGGACACATCAATCAGCCCCACCACACCTACCGTGGTATTCACTGCAAAACGGCCAAGGGTGTTGACCGAACGGCGTGGGTTGCCTTGCAGTAGATCGTTGATAAATACCTTCGGCTCGCTGAAGTTGCTCGCGAAGTTATGCACACCCTGCTGGAAAAATTCCGGGAGGTAGCGGTAACCGCGAGCAACAGGCGCCAGGGCGTAGTTGTCCACCGCCCGGTTGAATGCAAACACACTACGGTTGACCCGTTCGGCTGGATCATGCACCGGGTAGTTCACCTGCGCGCAGCGGGTGGACGGCGCTTTCGTCGGGTTCGCGCAGCCCGCCAGGTAGGACACAGTCAGCAACAGTACCGCCTGGCGAGCCAGGTGGTGGGGGTAGGTCAGCGCACGCATGGGCACAGTCTCCGCAAAAGGGACGCCGATTCTGGCGCTGGTGCCTTGCGCAAAGATGTCCGGTTTATTGCGCCGTTGACGCTTTATTGCACGATTGAAATATATGACGGGCCGCGTCGAATGGTTTTAGATGACGCCTTGACCCAGCCAAGTGATGCCTGCCGGTGAGCAACCTGTTGATCGTGGACGATGACCTTGAAGTCCTCGCGCTGCTGAAGAAATTTTTCCTGCAACACGGCTACGCGGTGGAGACCGCGCCCAGTGGCGCCGAACTGTGGGCGGCCATGGAACGCCAGCCCGCCGACCTGATCATCCTCGACCTCATGCTGCCCGGCGATAACGGTCTGCTGCTGTGCCAGCGTTTGCGCCAGCAATACGCCACGCCTGTGATCATGCTCACTGCGATGGGGGAACTCAGTGACCGCGTGGTGGGCCTGGAAATGGGCGCCGACGACTACCTGAGCAAACCCTTCGATGCCCGCGAGCTGCTGGCCCGGGTACGTGCGGTGTTGCGCCGCGCAGGTGACAACCGGCTGCCCATGGCGAGGTGGCTCGCCCGTTGATCCGTTTTGCCGGCTGGCAACTGGACCTCACACGGCGCGAACTGCGCTCGCCCGATCAGGTGATGATCCCGCTGTCCTCCGGCGAATTCGACCTGCTGCTGGTGTTTGTCGAGCATCCCCAACGTGTGTTGACCCGCGAACAACTGCTGAACCTGGCCCGCGGCCACCACCATGACGCCTTCGACCGCAGCATCGACGTGCAAGTCAGTCGCCTGCGCCGCAAGCTGGAGTTCGACACCAAGCGTCCGGCCATGATCCGCACCGTGCGCAATGGTGGCTACCAGTTCACTGCCAGCGTGACCCGCTCATGAGCCGCCCACGTGACACGGTGGCGCGCTGGATCGCCCTGACGATCTTGATTGCGATGCTCACGGCGCTGGCGTTCAACGCCTTGTTTGTGCAGTTGGCGGGCGTGTGGGCGCGGCCGCCATTGACCGAAACCGGGTTGCTGGAAAAAATTGCCGTGGCAGTGCGTGTGGTCGAAGGATCGGAGCCGGCGCAGCGGCCGCACCTGGCCCAAGTGATGGGCGATGAGTCCTTCAGCGTGGCGTGGGCGCAGCGGCGGGAAACCTTCGATCTGCCGCCGCTGGACGACCCGGATTTCCATTCAGGCGAACAGGCCTTCAAACAGCTGCTCAAGGGCCCGGTGCGTCCCATGGAAGCCTACGAACCCACCGACTGGCCGGGTGGCAACGGTCACTATGTGCTGCTGATGCAACTGGCCGATCAATCCTGGCTGATGTTCAGTGCCCGTGCGCGCAGCTGGGGCCTGGACGAGGGCGCGCGCAGCCTGATCGTGGTGCTGTTGGTGTTGATCTCCACCGCACTGGTCACCCTGATCGCCACCCGTCGGCTGGCTCACCCCTTGCAACACTTTGCCCAGGGCGTGCGGCGCTTTGGTGCCGACTTTCGTGCGCCGTCCATCGAACCGGTCGGCCCTCACGAAATTCGCCATGCCATCCTCGCCTTCAACGGTATGCAGGCGCAGTTGCGGCACTTCATTTTGGACCGCACCCAGATGCTCGCGGCGATTTCCCACGACCTGCGCGCCCCTCTGACCCGCCTGCGCCTGCGTGGAGAGTTCATCGAGGACGCTGAGCAGCAGCAAAAGCTGTTTCGTGATGTCGATGAAATGCAGGCCATGATCAACACCGCGCTGGCGTTCTTTCGCGACGACGCTCGCCTGGAACAGGCTACTCAGCTGGACCTGTCGGAACTGTTGCAAACCTTGATCGACGACTACCGCGACCAGGCCATCGACCTGGCCTTTAGCGGCCCGCCACGCCTGGTGTACTTCGGCCGGCCCCTGGGCCTCAAGCGCGTGATGACCAACCTGATGGACAACGCCATTCACTATGGGCACGCGCCGGAAATCGAACTGCAACAAGGGGCGCATCAAGTGGTGATCCGCGTGCGGGATCGCGGGCCGGGGATTGCCGCCGAGCACCGCGAACAGGTGTTCCTGCCGTTTTATCGCCTGGAAAATTCACGCAACAAAAGCACCGGCGGTGTCGGGCTTGGCCTGTCTACTGCCCGCGCCATTGTGCTGGAGCACGGCGGCACTCTAACCCTGGCAGAACGCCCGGGCGGTGGGTTGGAGGTGGTGGTGGTGTTGCCGGTGTGACGACAACACCAGATCACGGTGGGAGTGTCAGGTGTGTGAGTCTCCAATCACCTTCGGCACGGTAAACCGGAACTCACTGCCACGGCCCACCTCACTCTCCGCCACGATCTTGCCGCCATGGGCCTGGACGATGCCTTGGGTGATATACAGCCCCAAGCCACTGCCGGTGGGGTTGTTTTCGGTCTGGGTCCAGTAGCGCTCGAACACATGGGGCAACTGCTCCGGCGCAATGCCTTCGCCGGAGTCACGCACCGAGAACACGATTTCTTCGCCGTTGCTCATGGCGCTGATGCCGATATTGCCTTGGCGTGGCGTGAACTTGATGGCGTTGCCGATCAGGTTCGACAGCACCTGGAACAGCCGCTCGGGGTCACCGTTGATCAACAGACCGGGCTCGGCGTTGAACGACAGGTCGATGCCTTTTTCCATCGCCAGCGGTGCGAGCAATGAGTAGGCCTCTTCGAACATCTGGCTCACATCCAGCGCCACCGGCTTGACCACATAGCGCCCGGCCTCGATTTTCGAGGTGTCGAGCAAGTCTTCCAGCAGCACATTCATGCGCCCGGCGGCTTGCTGCATGGTGTCGATGGCCGAGGAAATCCGCCGCGAAGTGTGTGGGCCGTCGGAGCTGAAGGCCTTTTGCATCATGCCGCACAGCATCGAGATGACCGTCATCGGGTTGCGCAAGTCGTGGGACACCACCGCCACCAGTTCATCGCGGGCACGCACGGCTTGTTGCTCGCGCAGCACCTGGCGGGCCAGGTCGTTTTCCAGGGCGGAGCGACGCAAATCGTTGGCGGCGAACAGGTCGCCATGGCTCCACTTGGTGGAGATGCCGGCCATTTCGACTTTCCAGATTTCAAACGAGGTACGTGGGCGAAGGCGTAGGCCAGCGTTGGAGTTTTCCAGGTCCAGCGGCTTGTTCGGGTCGCCGCTCCAGTTGATGTTCTCTTTCACTTCCGGGCGGAACCACAGCACGCCGTTGTCCACCGGTTTAGGCAGGCTCATGGCCAGGACACCGCTGGCCATTTGCTGGAACTCAGCGGCTGGCGGGTAGACCGAGGCCAGGTTATGGCTGGAAAACACTGGCTCGCCGCTCTCCTGAAGCCACTTGTGCAACGCGCGGATCTGCGCCGGTTCCGGGCAGTTGCCGTAGCGGTGCAGTTGTTTGTCTTCGATGATCGCGATGCCGCTGGACAGGGTCAGGTCCATCAGCACTTGGCCTTGCTGGGCGAGGCCATCGAACACGTTGTCCGCCGAGGCTTTCATCGCCTGATCCAGCAGCGCCAGGGCCTCGACTTTTTCCTCGCGCTGTCGGCTCAGGTCCAGGGCTTCCATGGCGCTGATTTGCAATGACAATACCTGGCCGATGGTCTGGCAGGCGGTGCGCAACTCGTTGGGTACCAGCAGCGGTTCACGGTTGCCGCAACTGATCAGGCCCCAGAGTTTGTCGCCCTTCATCAACGAGATGCTCATGGACGACAGTACGCCCATGTTCTGCATGTACTGGCAATGAATCGGCGACACACTGCGCAGGGTGGCGAAGCTCAGGTCCAACGGCTCGCCGCTGTCCGGGCGCAGCTTGGGCAGCAGTGGCACCGGCTCATAGGCCGCGTTGGGAATAATGCGCAGCCAGTTGGTGCGATACAGCTCGCGGGCCTGCTCGGGGATGTCGGACGCGGGGAAGAACAGCCCGTTGAACAGTTCCATGGACGGCGCCGACGCTTCGGCGATCACCTGGCCATGGCCTTCCTCTTCGAAACGGTAGATCAGCACACGGTCGTAGCCGGTCATGGCCTGGATTTCATTCACGCTGATTTCGTACAGCGCTTGCAGGGTTTTCGCCGCCTGCAAACGTTGCAGCATCTTGCCCAGATCACTGGTGCGACCCTTCACTGCCCGTGGCCGGAAGTTTTCCAGCAAGGGTTCGAACTCCAGCACCAGCACGCCCTGATGGCGATGCAGCAGGCCGTCGAATTTGACACCGTTGAAGGCCACGTGCAGCGGCGGCGCGTCGATAAAGTTGTTGTGCTCAACCATGTGTTGCACGGCAGCAGCGGGCTCGGCGCCCAGTAGCGTATGCAGTGGTTGGCCCAACAGGGCTTCGGGCGCATGGTTGAACAGGCTGGCGACGTTGGTACTGACCTGGATGATCTTCAGGTCGGGGTCGGACAGCGTCAGCAACACACCATGGGGCTGGATCGCCCCCGGAAAGCGGATCGGCTCGTCGGCACAGTTGGCAAGCAGTTCCTCAAAATCATCGGGTTTCATAGCAGTACCTCCTGGCTGTCGAGCCATTGCTCAAAGCAGCTGAATGTCGAACGGCCGCGTCCACTGCACGCTGTCTGGCTGACGCGTCCAATGGCTGGCAGCCCAGATAGTCGAGAAAGTCTTTCCAGCGCCGACCGGTCTCGGCGCCATACACATTGAGAAACGCACCGCCGTTGTCGGCATCCAGGTCCAGGCGTCGGGCCATTTCCCGGCGCAATACCTGACCGCCCAAGGTAGCGCCTTCCAGCACATACAAGGCGCCGAGGCAGGCAGCGGGGGTGTCGAGTGAAGGGAGATGGGGGCAGCGGGAGAGCGCGTTGATGGCGTCGTCATTCAGGCCAAGGGCATGAAGATCGTTCAACAGCGTCGGGGTTTTCACACGCAATACAGTGTCGAATCCTTCGGGGATCAACTCACAGTCATACAGCGCTGCTTCCATTGGTTCATAAAAACCGTAATACGCCTGGAGCAAGCGTCGATACCAGTCGGCATCCAGATGTTCGCTGAAAAATGGCAGGCGCTTTTCCAACGCAACATGCAGCAGGGCCGTGCCTGTGCGCAACGCTTCCAGCAATGAGGGCGCAGCAACGTCAGGGACCTGTGAATGCATTCAATAAGCTCGAACTGTGGGCCTGCCGGCCATGAATGACGTAGAAGTGGGCGATGATTCTACACACCTCATGGCCATTGCCTGTGTGTACAGGGCGAAAAGCCTGACCAGTGGATCAGAAAAGTCTCTTCTTGCTCATTAATGACCGTAGCGCGTGTCCCTAAGTTCGGTTTAAGTGATGTTGCGACGCCATCAATGCAGGCGCGAGCCTTGCTGGGTCAGCGCCGTCTGCACACACTCAAGCAGGTGTTCGGCGCTCCACGGTTTCGGCAGAAACCGTACAGAGCCCCCTAGTTGCTCTGCGATCTTGGTGTTGCCGGACGTCAGCACCACCTGCACTTCCGGCCATCTATGGGCCACCACCCGACTCAAGTCGTAGCCGTTAAGCAAACCGGGCATCTGAACATCACTGACGATCAGGTCGACCTGTTCATCATCACGTTCCAGAAAAATCATCCCTTCATCCGCCGAAGGAAACGACGTTACATGCGCCCCGAATTCCTCCAGTACATCCACCATTAACGAGCGAATGATCTCGTCGTCTTCCAGCACTAAAATCGATGGCTGAGCCATGATCCTTACTCCACCATCAGGGGTCAGTAAGGTGGAGTCGAACGCGGCGGGATAGGTTCGATTGGATATGTCCTAAACGATGGGTGGTCATTCAGAGTGTCTAGTTTGCGTATTTGGCGGGAGGTGCGGCACGATGGCTGTGCTTTGTAACCCACGCAAAAGGCTATCAACCGTGAACGCTCCCTTGACCGACCCTGACCTTGGCAACCGCATGATCAAAGTCGACCACGCCGGTGAGCATGGCGCGATTTGCATCTACAGCGGCCAACTGTTCATGGCGCGGCTGTTCAACCCGAACCTGGTCGCGGAGCTCACGGAATTCCTTGGCGACGAGCGCCGTCACCGTGCCGTGTTCAAGGCCGAGTTGCAGCGCCGAGGATATCCGCGTTGCCGCAGCTACTGGCTGTGCGGGCTCGGCGGCCTGGCGCTGGGTTTGCTCACCGGCCTCTGTGGTCGCAAAGCCATCATGACCACCACCGTGGCGGTCGAAAGCGTGGTGCTTAGACACCTGGCCCATCAGTTGCACGCCCTGTGCAACATCGACCCGCTGGCGGTGGCGGTCATTGCCTCGATTGTGGATGAGGAACAGCACCATCACGACCAGTCGGCGGCGCAGATCGACGTGAATGATCCTTGGTTCAAGATGCTGACGCCCGTGGTCACTGCATGGACCGAAGCGGTGATCTGGATGGGTATGCGTTCCTGACAAACAGGCATAATCGCCGCACTAGCCGATATGGAGTCCCTATGAAGTACCGTGCCGTGATGACCCTCGCCCTGATCTTCAGCACCCACGCAGCCCTTGCGGCCGGCGATGCCGAGGCGGGAGGCAAGCTGTTCACCAAGACCTGCGGCGGTTGCCACAGCGTCGGCGAAGGCGCGCGCGGCGGGTTTGGCCCGGAACTCAACGGCATCATCGGCAGGCCTGCCGGCACCACCACCGACTATCAGTATTCCGATGCGATGAAAAATTCCGGCGTGGTCTGGACGCGGGACAAACTCGCCGCCTATATCGAAGCGCCGAAGAAGGTAGTGAGTGGTACGCGGATGATCTTCTGGGGGATCAGTGATCAGGAGAAAATTGAAAACATCCTGGCGTACCTCGAAACGTTCCAGCCCAAATAATTACTCCCGCACATTGCGAAACAGCATCAACCGCGCACTTTCATGCACGCCAGGTCGTGTTGGGTCGGCGAGCTGCCGTCGTGTTGCATCTGCAGCAGGAAGTCCTGGGTCACACCGCCAATGATTGGGAAGGTGCCTTCGCGCAGTACCAACGGCACCACGCGCTCGCTTTCCGGCGCCGATTGCTGGATATCACGGCCCATGGTGCCATTGCGAAACGGCACGCCAGCCAGCAGGTCGGCCAGGCCCCGACGCCAGCGCAAACACCAGCCGCAACGCCGCCAGCAAGGCAAACACCAACCCGATTGCGCCCACGAACTGCGCACGCCATTGGCGATCCTGCGCATTCACGCGCAGAACGCACAAAGTGCTGAAACCCCGGAGCAACACCGCGAGGCCCTGGAGTTCCTGGTCAACGGCGTCGATCCCGCCACGCGCATCGGTAGCCAATTGCTGACCAGGGCCCGGGGATTGATGAGGCGCACATGGGGCGCCTGTTCGAACGCTTCTACAGCAGAGGCAACGCCAATGGCGTCGGGCTGGGATTGGCGATTGTGCAGATGATCGTCGGCAAGATCGACTGTCGGTTGGCGTTGCATAACCTGGCGTCGGGCGGGTTGCGCGCGCGGTTGGTGTTCAACCAAGCCGTGCGTGAATAACCCGCAGAAGGGGCCTCGTCATTTGCCCGCGGGGATAAAGGTCTGCTGGTCTTTACAAGGAATGCCGATTTGCAACGCTGCGTCCCCGTCATAGGCGGCGCCGTCGGGCGAGACGCTGTAGAACACCTCATGCAAGTACTGTTTCTCGTCTTTTACAAAACACCGATAGGACGCATTGGCAGGGAACGCGCTGGTAAGTTCTTCAAACATCACGCTGGCGCCCACCCACGCGGCAAACTTTGCCTGGTCATATTGAACCACCGGCCTGAGCCTTACGATGTCATTGAAATAGGCCAGCGGCGCTTTGCCTGAACACGTACCGTGTTTCTTCCATTCGTGTTTAAACATGCCCTCCGGATTAACCGTGACCAGCTCCGCGATGGCCGGCTCATGGGCAATCTGCTCCAGGTTGCCAGGGCTGATCTCGCACTCTTTACCTTGCTCACAGCCTGGCGCCGTATTGCAGAAGGCTGGGTGGCGATTGGTTTTTTCCGGCGTGCTGCGGTTGTATGGCCATATCCCATGGGTGAGGAATTTTTCCGGTGGCGCTTCGCAGCCGGCGGTCTCGGGTTTCAATACACAGAAACTCGGCTGCCAGGTAACTGAGTAGATCCAGTATTGGAAGCCCGCGTCGCTGGGGGTGATTTCTTCATTGTTATCCAATGCCCAAACAGCACCCGAGACGATCAAGGCGATGCAGTAGAGCAGGCGACAGGCGGCTCTCATGGTCTGGACTCCCTCCTTGGCAATTTCTACAGGCTGGGCTTGAAGACATGGTCCACCGGGATTGCGCACAGATCTACTGTCAGAGTTAACAGGTCATTGCACTAAACACCCTGCTATCAATCTTGCGGCAGGCGGAACATTCCGTGTAAACACGGGTCCAGTCATCACACTTAACTCACACCGATAAGGACATCTTCCTGTGAAGCGAATTGCGCTGCTATCCCTCACCTTGGTCCTGTGCGCCTGCCAATCCAACCAACGCGACTCCTCGCCGACCCTGCTTAAAGACGGCATCCAGTTTCGCCAGAAAACCGTAACCGTCGACGCCGAACACGCCAAAGTCATCATGAAAGCCGTGGGCGGCAACAACCCCGTCAAATTCGCCATCAGCCGCGAAGGCGACCCCGACCAGCGCCCGGAAATCCTCGGCACCGTGGTGTACAACGGCGAAGGCCAAGTCTTCAACTGGATCGCCAAAACTGTCCAAACAGTAACCAGCGCCGGGTTCCGGCGTTTTCCACAGCTGGAAACCCAGGCGGACCCAGGCAAAAAGCTCACTGTATTCAGTAGCGCGGGAAGCATTGGCAATGGGGATTTCTACAGTTGCGTGCCGCCGCAGAGCACGTTCATTCCGGAGAAGGCGAAGGTGTATTTGGTGGAGTTTCAGTTCACGCCAAGTCGCTCGGCGTGCATGCAGCAGGTGTTTGATATTACGGACCCGGCGAATCGGGTGTTGATTGGTGGGGCGGGGGGTGAGACGAAGGCGGGTTAAGCGGTTATTCAGCGGTGGGCATAGCCCACCGCTTGCGTGACGACCACCCCGTTGAAGGTGTGGGTGCAGCAGTCGCAATAAGGTTTCATGTTTTCAGGTGTCAGTTGTGGTTCTACCTTTTGCAGCAGACCTGCCTCGTCGACGTATAGGCCGCTGTAGTAGCTGTTTTCATCCGTTCTCACGTAATCCTGTTTCTCGCTTTCATGTAGCGCAACCACCCAGAACACCGGATTCGGCCGATCCAGGCGTGCGTTGGCTTCGCTGAAAACCGCGCGCCATGGCTGACCGACCTTGGACAGCAGGAAGCGGAACAGCGGCGTGTAATCTAAACCGTGGCGTTGATGGCTGTGCATTGAACCTCGGGTGGCGAGCGTGTCTTTTTCGGTCTTGGTATTCCGTTCGTACCGGTAAGCGCCACCACTGCCGTGGCGCACGCCATGGGTTCGGGTGTTGACGGAGCGGTAGAGGAGGGGCTTTTTCGCTGTGGCTCTCATGACGCTTCCTTGGGTTGTTTTGGAGGTGGCGGCCAGGCGCCTTGGTAGCGGAAGGAGATTTGGTAGTCGAGATTGGCGGGTTCAATCACGTGCTGAAAGTGCGGCTGAATGATCGGTATCCAGCTAGGCAGCAGATTGAAAACGTCGGCATATATCGCGGTTTCTTCGGCTAGATCTAACGCTTCAAAAACACTGTCTGCATCATCGACGTCGGCTGAATACTCATCCGCTTTCAAGTCATTGCTGTGCTTTTCGTACCAGCGCAATCGGATTTTCATAACCATTATTTGAATTCCTGTTTATCTGTAAATTCGGCGTTCTGGTTTCGCAGGTCCTCGGCGTTCAGCTGTATATGGGTCAAATGCGCCGAGGTGTTCCAAGTCACTGTTTCGATAAACTTCCAGCTCGCCTTTCTTGGCATCCCATTCGAATAATTTCCGGCCTTTTGCATCTATCCAGCGCTCGCGTAAGCCACTCCCGCCTTTCCTTGGTGTTACAGGCCTTTGGGGGATCAAGCCAGGAAAGCCCGTTATGTCTTCTGTTCGGGGGGCCGGAAAGTAATCATGGTCCGGATTCCTCAGCCCCTTCCGCGGCTCACTCACCACCACATACAGCGGCCGAACCCCAGACGCCACGGGGAACACCAGAATAAAATCCCGATACTGCGGCGGGTAAATCGGGTTCACCAGAATCTGCGCCGCCTTATCCGTAGGCGGGTAAATCCAGATAACCGGCGCCTGCGGCGCAGCCTGCAACGCCGGAATCCCCAGCGTGTCACTTGGGTCAACGGCGGGCGTCCAGATCAGCTCAACACCCTCACCCAAATCCGCTACGAACTGATCGCTGCGTGTTTGGAACTGCACCACTTCAATCATCTGCCAGGCGGGGTTGTCCCCGGTGTAAAAACCATAGCCCTTGAGCGTACCGTCTTCCCGCTGCTCGATATGCAAACGCATCTGCGAACGCGCCTGCTGCATCGAGCGTAATTGCTCCTCGCTATACAGCGCGCTATCACCCAGCTCCGCTGGCCACACCAGCGCTACCAACCCGCCTAACAAAGGCGCGGCCACAGAACCGATTGCGGTAGCGGCCGACTCCACCACCGCCGTACGCAACGCCAGCTGCCCCACGCCAACGGGCAAGGCGCTGCCGCTGATCTTGCGCAGGGCAACAGCGCCCCGGCGGTCCACTTCACGGCCGCCCAGCAGTGTGAAGTTGCCGTACTCCTTGATCAGCTCCAGAGGAACGTAACCGGTAGGGTCTGCGTAATGGGTGTGGCCGTCAGGCAGTTTGCAGGGCTTCACAAAAACGCAGCCCGGCGGTTTGGCGGGTGCAGGGGACGCAGCAGGGCCTGGTTCGAATAAATCAATCAACGGTGAATAGGCGGCACGCTTTGGCTGCGGCGTCAGGATGCGCTGCTCGCGTAGTTGCTCCTCGGTGGGAGGGTAAAAGCGTTCTGACATGAGGGGCTCACTTCCTTGTGCGAGGGAGTGAGGCTACGGGGAGGGATCAGGGGGATGGAATTGGCATTGTTCGATGGTGGTTGTGGGAAAAGTAAGCGTGTTTGAAGCGACCGAGACAGCAGGTATTTAAGGTGCTTCATGAGCGTGCGCCAGAAATATCGTCTCGTGCTGTTTCATGTTGGACCTAGGTAGGAATGTTCCAATTTTTTGCGGTCTTCTCTATATCAGCGGGACGTTTGCTACGTTCCAGGGCAAGTCGAATCGTCGCACCGCCCCTCCCACATTTTGATCGGTGTATATCCGCTGATCAGCTCAGCAGATGCTTGGAGATAATCCGCGAAATCTCAACAATCGACGTCTTCCCTGTAAATTCAAACTTCACTTTCCCCAGCGACGAAAAGTAAATCTCCAGCTCCGAATCCAGGTCAAACGTGCCCGACGTTTCTACCGAGTACGCGACGATGTTTTTGTACGGCAGTGAGGTGAAGTCTTTCTTGCTGCCGGTAATGCCCTGCACGTTTACGGCGATGATGCGTTTGGTGGTGAAGACCACGCCGTCGCGCATGGCTTTATAGGCGTCGATGACTTCTTCGCCGTCCAGCAGCAGGGCCGAGACGCGTTCGGCGTATTCGTTGTTTTGCTTGAGCTTGAAGAAGCCTTTGTTGTTGAAGTCGATCATTTGACGGTCCTTGTGGTGAGTCAGTTAGAGCGCGTTATCGTTGACGTCCATCGGGGCAAGCCCCCCACGTGCGTCATTGGATGGCTTTTAGGTAGTCCATGAGTGCGTCAAGCGGTGGGTTCAGTTCCTCCAGCGTGCGGGCTTGCCGCACCTCACCCGCCAACCGCTGCAACTCCCGCCCCAACACCGTATCCGCGCCGCCAAGTGCGGCCAGTGCCTGGTCAACACACGCACGCAACTTGAGCTGGATCGTCGGCAAGTCTCCCTGGCGCACAAGCAACCCAAACACCTCCCGCTCATACCCATCCATCACCAGGTCGTCGCGCAAAAGCGGGCTGCCGTCATCGGTTTCATGCACCAGTTTCAGTGCAAACAGCGCGACCGCTTCCAGCGTCAGTTCCATGGTCTTGGGTTCTCGTGGCTTTTGGGGGAGGGCGATGATCACTGTTCTGGGCGTGAAAAAAAAGACCTGCCGGCTTGGATGCAGGCGGATTGATATTAGTTGGCCGTATCCCAACCCACCGTACCGAACCTATTCAACTGGAACGGCAGCGGCGCCAACGTTCCGAATGCCACTCCTGTGGGCTACACCAAAATCTTCAACCCGCAGGTCTATGGCATCCACGATGGGAACAACAAAGCGCTGGCCCCCCAGGAAGGCACCGGTTATGAGGTGGGGGGTCAAGGGCAGTTTCAAAGACGACAAAGTCAATGCCAGCTCGGCGTTGTTCAAGATCGATCAGGACAACCTGCCGGTCTACCAGCGTGCCCCGTGACTTCATGACGAGCTTCAAATACACCTTCTGACGTAAGGGGCGTTCTATATATAGAGGGATTTGCAGGTCTACATGCCATTTGATAGAAAAACCAAATTAAGGGTTGACGCCAGATTCTGGAAGCCTATAATTCGCCCCACT
>NZ_JADDUM010000139.1 GCF_015163715.1 Pseudomonas cyclaminis | reverse complement strand
CAGGAAGTGTATGTCCATGATGACCGCGCACGGCTGGTGCAGCGCATTGATCCGGACGGTGCCGAGCACTTCAAATCTTACGATGACAAGGGTCGGCTGACGGTCGAACAGGACCCGCTCGGGGCAGTGACGGCGTATCAGTACGACGATGCCGGACGCTTGGTGGCGTTGTTTCCGGGGGACGATGAGCCGACATCCTACGAGCATGACAATGGCTTCGTACGGGTTGTAAGGCGAGGCTCAGCGGTCTGGAAATACGAGCGCAACGATCAGGGCGACGTGACGCGCAGGACCGATCCCGACGGTCATGTGACGGACTACAGCTACAACAAATACGGGCAACTGATTGGGGTGTGGTACCCGGATCACAGTTGCCAGCGACTGGTGTGGAATGAACGCGGCCAGTTGCTTGAAGAACAACTGCCCAATGGTGGCATCAAGCGCTATCGCTACGACGACCTGGGCCGGCAGATTGCCCGTGAGGATGAACAAGGCGCGCTGACCCAATACCAGTGGGACGCTGTCGGTCGGCTGACTCGCCTCGTACTGCCCGGCGGCGCGTGCAGGGAATACAGCTACAACCCCTACGGAAAAATCACCGCCGAACGCGATGAACTGGGCCACGTCACCCGCTACGAATACGCCGACGGCCTGCACCTGATCAGCCGCCGCATCAATGCCGACGGCAGCCAGGTCAAATACCGCTACGACAACGTGCGGTTGCTGCTGACCGAGATTGAAAACGAAGTTGGCGAAACCTACCGGCTGGATTACCACGCAAACGGCCTGATCCAGCAGGAAATCGGCTTTGATGGGCAACGCACGGCCTACGTCTATGACCTCAACGGCAACCTGCGAGAAAAAACTGAATACGGCGATGATGGCAGTCAGCTAGTGACTCGTTACGAGCGCGACTACGCCGGTCGTCTCGTAAGAAAAACCCTCCCCGACGGCAACAAAGTCGATTACGCCTACGACCGCCAAGACAATCTCCTCAGCGTCGACGACGGTCACTGGGCGCTGGCCTACGAGTATGACGTACAGAACCGCCTCACCGCCGAACACCAAGGCTGGGGCACCTTGCGCTATGGCTATGACGCCTGCGGCCAACTTCAACACCTGCGCCTGCCGGACAACAATCGTGTGGCGTTCAACCATGCCAAGGGCGGTCATCTCGCCACCGTCGAACTTAACGGTAAAACCCTTACCTCGCATCTATTCAAAGCAGGCCAGGAACACCAGCGCCAACAAGGCCAACTGCTCAGCCACTACCACTACGACGACCAACAGCGCCTGCACGCCCATGCCGTAACACAGCAAGAACACCACCTGCTCCAACGCCACTACGACTACGACAAATCCGGCAACCTCACCCGCCTCAACGACACCCGCAAAGGCGAACACCACTACCACTACGACCCACTGAATCGCCTGACCCGCGCCGACCACTCCCAAGACCTGCAGGAACGCTTCGGCCACAGCCCGGCGGGCAACCTGCTCATGCAAGACCGCCCCGGCCCGGACATCGTCGCCGGCAACCGCCTGATGATCCAGGGCGACCGGCATTACGACTACGACGCCTTCGGCAACCTGATCGGTGAACGCCGTGGCAAAGGCCATCAACTCGTCACCGAATACCGCTACGACTGCCAGCACCGGTTGATCGGCGTTACACAACCCAACGGGCAAACCGCCAGCTACCGCTACGACCCGTTTGGACGGCGTATCAGCAAGACCATTGAAGGTGTAACGACGGAGTTTTTCTGGCAAGGCGACAAGCTGATCGCCGAGCACCATGCAGATCGACACCGAAGCTATATCTACGAACCCGACAGCTTCCGCCCTTTGGCGCTGCTGGAAGGCTTTGGGCCAAGCGAAACCCAGCCCTACCACTACCAACTCGACCACCTCGGCACGCCACAGGAACTCACCGACCCAGACGGCGACATCGTCTGGTCCGCGCACTACCGCGCCTACGGCCAGATCACCCGCCTCGACAAAGGTAAAATCGACAACCCGCTGCGCTTCCAAGGTCAGTACTTCGACCCGGAAAGCGGACTGCACTACAACCGTCATCGCTACTACAATCCGGATGTTGGTCGTTACCTGACGCCGGATCCGGTGAAGTTGGCGGGTGGAATCAACGCGTATCAGTACGTGCCGAATCCAACCGGGTGGGTGGATCCGTTGGGGTTGAGCAATTGCCCAGGTGGCGATGGATGTAAGCCATCACACAACGCTGAGAGCTCAACAAAGCACACAAAAGCTGACAATGGCGAGCCAACCCTCCCCGCTCCCGCGTCAAAACAAGAAACCATCGTTAGAGTACGGCATTACACTAGCAGAGCAGGCTCAAAAGGCATTGAAAAAACAGGAGTGATATTGGCCCAAGATAACAACAGAGTCTATCTTGAACCTGCAAAGAGCAAAGTGCTAAGTCCTAGAGACGCACAGGAAAAATATCAGATCGACAAAAGCAAAGGCCGAGATTACATTGAGACGGACGTACATGAGTCACAACTAGAACTGGTAAAAAACCCCAGGTACAGCACCATGGAGCTAACCATAAAAGGCAACCTGACATTAAACAATCCTACCTTTACGAGGAGAAAGTAATGCTAGAGCAAAATCAAAAAATAGTTCTTACCGGAAAAGAAGCACTTGATGCTCTCAAAGAAATTGAATACATACTAATATCCCTACATAAAATGGGCAGCTTTTATGCTGAAAAGCCTGGCGCCCTAGAAGAATATCGCAAAGCGACCACTGACTTTATCGATGATTGCGCCGTTACCCAGCGGCTATCAAAGGTACGTACGATAATTTCTCAACACTTTGATGACTCTCTCGGCGATGATGAACTGGATGATATAGAGAGACACTTTTCAGATCTGAAATTCTGGAAACCCAATCAACCCTTGAACAGAAAAACACCTGAAACAGAAGCACTTGAAGTTTCGAAGGGAACCATTCAACAAGTAACGTGCAAGCGTAACGAATTACTGGTGGTTTTTACCAACCAGAAAGATGAATTCCTACTAATCACCTTTTACAACCCCATGGAATTCAAAAGCAATAGTGCGATTGGAGTCGAAACAGATGGCCTTTTTGAAGAAGAACACTTTACCCTTTCGCAAGACGCAAAATGCATTGCCCCTCTGCAAGATACGAAAAGTTACTGCTTCAAGGCAGCCCTCAGTAAAGAGATTATTTTTACAGTGATCTCAGACGGATACAGCGTTGAAAAGATATGACTCAAAACGCAATAACCTCTCCAGACCAAAAATCCAAGTTTGAGCGACCACCCAACGTTATGAAACACTGATCAACAGTCCTAATGGGCAAACCGCTAATTACCGTTATGACCCACTTGGAAGGCTCGCGAAAAAAATGAGCTATTTTGATGACGAGCTAATTACGGAGCAGAGCTCCCAGAATATTAACTTTGATATTCTACCCACATATGACCACGGTTCCATTGTTAGAAAAACCAATGAAAACATAGCCTTTCAGGAAGCCATTACCTGGAACAAACTGCACAAAAGCATTGAATTTGCGGACAACCGCCCGAACTTGGCAACCTCACGACCGATCAGGAAAATCATAAAAGTCGCCGACGATAAGATAATTATTGTGGGTGATGCGGTTTGTGACGAGGCATATTGCGCAAAGCTCCAACAACTAGAAGAAGCACCCAGAATCGTCCCTCAAATTAGATCCCGAGCCGAATCCGAAGCACAATCGGCTCACCAAATGAGCCGAATAACCTTTTTATTCGGCTCACGCACCCCAGGCATTCCGCCATGGCTCATCCGCACTGAATCTGGCCGCACTTCCACTGGCAACCCGGTCGCCCCGCGGCGTTGCTGTGCGAGTGTGGACAAGCCCAAGGCAAGTTGTTGGGCATGCTCGGCGATTGAGGGTGAGCAGTTGAATGTCGGCTCGGTGTGCTCGTCACTGGCACGGCGACAGACGGTCAGGTAAGCCGCCACCGCACGCGTTATCAAGTCAATACAACACGCGACTAATGCCCCACTCATTTGCCCACAATCCCCATGTCTGCTAGTGTCCCGCCGGTTTACCGTCTACCGGAATAGCCGCCATGGCCCGCAAAAAAGTTGCACTCGATTTCGAACAATCCCTCGCCGACCTGCAAACCCTGGTCGAGCGTCTGGAGAACGGCGAGTTGTCGCTGGAGGACTCACTGACAGCGTTTGAGCAAGGCATCGGCCTGACTCGCGACTGCCAGAGCGCGCTGGCGCAGGCAGAGCAGAAGGTGCAGGTGTTGCTGGAGCGTGATGGGGAGTTGGCCGAAGAACCTTTCGATGCGGAACAACCCGAATGATCGACGCGTATCAGGCCAGTAGCCAAGCCCGGGTGAATGCGGCGCTGGAGCCCTTGTTTGTTGCGCCCAGCCCGGAAATGAATCGCCTCTATGCCGCCATGCGCTACAGCGTGATGAATGGCGGCAAGCGTGTGCGCCCGTTGCTGGCGTACGCAGCCTGTGAAGCCCTCGGTGCGCCTGCCGAGCAGGCCAACGGCGCGGCGTGTGCGGTGGAGTTGATCCACGCTTATTCCCTGGTACACGACGATTTGCCGGCAATGGACGACGACGACCTGCGTCGCGGACAGCCCACCACCCATAAAGCCTTTGATGAAGCCTATGCGATCCTGGCCGGTGACGGCCTGCAGAGCCTGGCGTTCAGCGCACTGCTGGACCCGCGCTTGAGCAGCGTCAACGCCGAGATCCGCCTGCGCATGGTCACCGCCCTGGCCCACGCGGCAGGGCCGGCTGGCATGGTCGGCGGGCAGGCAATCGACATGGGTTCGGTCAGTCTCAAGCTGGATCAGCAAGCCCTTGAACATATGCATCGCCACAAGACCGGCGCGCTGATCGAAGCCGCCGTGCACCTCGGCGCCCTGGCCAGCGGCCGTGCCGACGCGGCCCGATTGGCGGCATTGCAGACCTATTCCCAAGCCATCGGCCTGGCGTTCCAGGTGCAGGACGACATTCTCGACGTGGAAAGTGACACCGCCACCCTGGGCAAGCGCCAAGGTGCCGATATCGCACGGGACAAACCGACTTATCCTGCGCTTCTTGGGCTTGATGCTGCCAAGGCATACGCCCTGGAACTGCGCGACCAGGCCCTGGACGCCCTGCGACCTTTCGACGCGGCAGCCGAGCCGCTGCGTGACCTGGCTCGGTATATCGTCGAACGCCGCCACTGAAAACGGCGGCCATTGCCGCCGTATATCGGCCAAGTTCGGCGCTCTGCGTGGGCAGTTCGCGATGCTTGAGGTAAACTGCCGCCTCTTCTTATACCTATAACGATTCGCCTGATGCCCACGACGTTTCAAGAGATTCCCCGCAAGCGCCCGTCCACGCCCCTGCTCGACCGTGCTGCCACGCCGGACGGCCTGCGTCGTCTGGGTGAAGCCGAGCTGGAAACCCTGGCCGATGAACTGCGCCTGGAATTGCTCTACACGGTCGGCCAGACCGGTGGGCATTTCGGTGCCGGCCTGGGCGTCATCGAGCTGACCATCGCCTTGCATTACGTGTTCGACACCCCGGACGACCGGCTGGTGTGGGACGTGGGCCATCAGGCGTATCCGCATAAGATCCTCACGGGCCGCCGCGAGCGCATGGCCACCCTGCGCCAGAAGGACGGCGTTGCTGCCTTCCCACGCCGGTCGGAGAGCGAGTACGACACCTTTGGCGTCGGCCACTCCAGCACCTCGATCAGTGCAGCGCTGGGCATGGCGATTGCCGCCCGTCTGCAAAACAGCGATCGCAAGGCGATTGCGGTGATCGGTGATGGCGCACTGACTGCCGGCATGGCCTTCGAAGCGCTGAACCATGCGCCGGAAGTGGATGCCAACATGTTGGTGATCCTCAATGACAACGACATGTCGATCTCGCGCAACGTCGGCGGCCTGTCGAATTATTTGGCAAAGATTCTTTCCAGTCGTACCTACGCCAGCATGCGCGAAGGCAGCAAGAAGGTGCTCTCGCGTCTGCCCGGCGCGTGGGAAATTGCCCGACGTACCGAAGAATATGCCAAGGGCATGCTGGTCCCCGGCACCCTGTTCGAAGAGCTGGGCTGGAACTACATCGGCCCTATCGACGGCCATGACCTGCCGACCCTGATCGCCACGCTGCGTAACATGCGTGACCTCAAGGGCCCGCAGTTCCTGCATATCGTCACCAAGAAAGGCAAAGGCTTCGCCCCGGCGGAAGTCGACCCGATTGGCTACCACGCGATCACCAAGCTGGAACCGGTGGACGCCCCCGCCGCCGCGCCGAAAAAGGCCAGCGGGCCGAAGTACTCCGGTGTGTTCGGCGAATGGCTGTGCGACATGGCCGCCGCCGACTCGCGTCTGGTGGGCATTACCCCGGCGATGAAGGAAGGCTCCGACCTGGTGGCATTCAGCGAGCGTTTCCCGCTGCGTTACTTCGACGTCGCGATTGCCGAGCAACACGCAGTGACCTTCGCCGCGGGCATGGCCTGTGAAGGCGCCAAGCCGGTGGTAGCGATCTATTCCACGTTCCTGCAACGTGGTTATGACCAGCTTATTCACGATGTGGCGGTACAGAACCTCGACGTGCTGTTCGCCATCGACCGCGCTGGGCTTGTAGGCGAAGACGGTCCGACCCACGCCGGCAGTTTCGACCTGTCGTACCTGCGCTGCATCCCCGGCATGCTGGTGATGACGCCCAGCGACGAAAACGAACTGCGCAAGATGCTCAGCACCGGCCACCTGTACAACGGCCCGGCCGCCGTGCGTTACCCGCGTGGGAATGGTCCGAATGCGCTGATCGAAAAAGATCTTGAGCCGATCGACATCGGTAAAGGCATCGTGCGGCGCCAGGGCAACAAGGTCGCGTTCCTCGTGTTTGGCGTGCAATTGGCCGAAGCGCTGAAAGTCGCCGAAAAGATCGACGCGACCGTGATCGACATGCGTTTCGTCAAACCGCTGGATGAAGCCTTGGTGCGCGAGATCGCCGGTAGCCATGAGTTGCTGGTGACCGTTGAGGAGAACGCCATCATGGGCGGTGCCGGTGCGGCGGTCAGTGAGTTCCTGGCGCGGGAGAACATCCTCAAGTCGGTGCTGCACCTGGGCTTGCCCGATGCCTACGTCGAACACGCCAAGCCGGCGCAGATGCTGGCGGAGTGTGGCTTGGACGAAGCGGGGATCGAAGCATCGGTGCGCGCGCGCATGGCGCTGCTCTCCCGGTAGAAATCGCATCAAACTGTGGGAGGTGGCTTGCCCCTCCCACATTTGATTTTTGCCATCTTCAAACGCTATGGACAGCCCATGAAACGTCTGTACCTTGCCCTGCTGCTGCTGCCCGCACCTGAGTTGCTCGCCGAGACCCGCGACGACGCCCTCAAACTCCCCGATGTGGTCATCAGCACCAACCGCCAGGTCCAGGCACGCAACGACAGCAGCGCCGCCAATACCGTATTCACCCGCGACGACATCGACCGCCTGCAACCCACCAGCCTCACCGACCTGCTCAGCCGCGTGCCCGGCGTACAAGTGGCGCGAACCGGCGGGCGTGGCAGTTTGCCGGGGATCTACCTGCGCGGCACCAAGTCCGCCCAGAGCCTGGTGCTGGTGGACGGCCAGCGCATTGCCAACACCACCTCCGGCGACAGCGGCCTGCAATACCTGAACGTCGACCAGATCGAGCGTTTGGAAGTGCTGCGCGGCTCGCGCTCGGTGATCTACGGCAGCGATGCCATCGGCGGGGTGATCCAGGTGTTTACCCGGCGCAATGCCGAGCAAGGCCTGCAACCGCGCCTGAAGCTGGGC
>NZ_JADDUM010000138.1 GCF_015163715.1 Pseudomonas cyclaminis | reverse complement strand
AGGCTTGCAGCGTATTCCCGACCTCGCGTAAAAAACGGCCGCTGGGCGCATACAGGACAATTTGATTGCTGTTTTCTGCTTCGTCCTGAGTGACGGTATGAAAGTCGGCCCGGACATCATTGAGCCGCAGTTCAATGAAGTCGCCTTCGGACTGGTCAAGATAGGGCAGCAGGATACAGATCACCCCCTTGCCGTCGACATTCAGCGCCGCGTCATTAAGCCCGCCATCGTAGCCCACCACCGGGTTGCTCAGGGTTGGCAGATAAAGGGGCAGGTCAGAAAACGGTACGCTGGCAAAGGACGCCGGTGTCAGAAGTGCATCGGCGGGTTGGGGAAGGGTAAACCCCTCGAGGCGCAAATCATCGGGTTGTGATGAGGAAGGCGTAGCGGGCGTTTCCAAGAGCAACAGCGCGGGGTCGATGTCTTGATTCATGGTCGCAATCCTGTGTGAACCGTATGAAAGGCGACCGTGAAGTGAGGGGGCCGCCAAAGGATTCAATACCCTGCGACCCGGCGTTGACTAGCTGTGAGAAATGACAGTGACGACGAGTGGTCAGTGGCCCAGGACGGGCCACTTGAACCGCTGATGTCAGGGTTGGCGGTTCCAGTGCCTGAACAACGGCTCCGCCAGAAACAACACAAACAACAAACGCATCACCTGCATCGCCGTCACCAGTGGCACCGACAGTTGCAGGGTTTCGGCCGTGAGGCTCATCTCGGCAATGCCGCCGGGCATCATGCCCAGGGTCAGCGAGCGCAAGTCCAGATGGGTGAGGGCGCTCAAGCCCACCGCTGCCAGCGTCGCCAGCGCCATGGTCAGCGCCGTGCCGATCAAGGTTCGGCCCATGAAGGACGGCGCACGACGAAAGAACTGCCGATTGAAGTGACAGCCCAAACCGCTGCCGATCAGCCACTGGCCGATCTGGCTGCCGCCGTCGGGCAGGCCGATATGCAGGTCCCACATCACGCTGGCCGTCGCACTGACCAGCAATGGTCCGAACAACCACGGGTTAGGCTGACGCAAGCGCTGCCATCCCCAGGCTACCAGCGCACCGGCCGGAAACAGCACCGCCAGCCAGGCCCAACTTACCGGCGCCGGATGAAACTGCGGCGTACCGCCATCCAGCAAGTACTTGAAGATCGCCGGCACACACAACACCACCACCAGCACCCGCAAACTCTGGCCCGCCGCGACGCGGCTGAGCACTGCGCCATTGCGTGCGCCGAGGTTGACCATCTCACCGGAACCGCCCGGCATGCTGGAGAAAAACGCAGTGGCGCGATCTTCACCGCTGCGGCGCATCAGCCACACGCCGACCACGCTCGACAGGCTGGTGACCAGCGCGCCGAAGAAGATCAGGCCGAAGTGGCTCATCACCTGCTCGATCACCACCGGGGTGAAGTGCAGGCCGATACCGATGCCCACCACCCATTGGCCGCATTTGCGCCCGCCGGGAATCTCGGCCAACTGCCAAGCGTGAGGCAACGCACCAGGATGATCGCCAGCAATGAGCCGACCATGTACGGCAACGGCCAGCCGACCAGGCTGGCCAGGTAACCGCCGGCCAGGCCGACCAGCGGTGTTCCCCACCAATGTTTAAAGGTGACTTCAGACATCGGCCACGGCACGACGCTGCAGGGCACGTTTGCGGTAGATGCGGATCAGCGGGAAGGCCAGCATCAACGCGGTCAGTACCCACACCCCGAAGGTGATCGGGCTTGACCAGAGAATCTGCAGGTCACCGTTGGAGATCGACAACGCACGGCGCAGGTTCTGCTCCATCAGGCCGCCGAGGATAAAGCCCAGCAGCACCGGCGACAGCGGGAAATCCAGCTTGCGCAGGATGTAGCCGAAGATGCCGATACCGACCATCAGGAACAGGTCGAAGGTGGTGGCATGCACCGCGTACACGCCAATCGCGGTGATGATGGCGATCACCGGCACCAGCGCCCAGTTCGGCACGGCGAGGATGCGTGTGAAGATGCGGATCATCGGGATGTTGAGGATCACCAGCATGATGTTGGCGATAAACAACGACGCGATCAGGCCCCAGACGATGTCCGGTTGCTGTTGGAACAGCAGCGGGCCCGGCGTGATGTTGTACAGCGACAGCGCGCCGATCATCACCGCCGTGGTGCCCGAACCGGGTACGCCGAGGGTCAGCATCGGCACCAGGGCGCCGCAGGCAGACGCGCCGATAGCGGTTTCCGGTGCGCCAGGCCGCGCATGTCGCCCTGGCCGAATTTGCCGCTGGCACCGGCCAGGCGTTTTTCGGTCATGTAGGCAACGGCCGAAGCCAAGGTCGCGCCGGCACCCGGCAATACGCCCATGATGAAACCGAGCAGGCCGCAGCGGATATTCACTACGAATACCGAACCGGCTTCCTTCAGGTTGAACATCATCCGTCCGGTGGCTTTTACCGCTTCCTGGCCACGGTGGGTTTTTTCCAGCAGCAACAGGATCTCACTGATGGAGAACAGGCCCAGCACCAACACCACGAACTGGATGCCGTCGGTGAGGTGGATGTTGTCGCCGGTAAAGCGGTACACGCCGCTGTTGGCGTCGATGCCCACCGCCGACAGGAACAGGCCGATCAGCGCCGCCACAAACGTCTTCAGCGGTTTGTCACCGGCCATGCCGCCCAGGCAGACAATCGCAAACACCATCAGTACGAAATATTCCGCCGGACCGAAGGCAATCGCCCATTTGGCCAGCAGCGGCGCAAACAACACCATGCCGCAGGTGGCGATAAACGCGCCGATGAACGAACTCCATGCCGACAACGACAGTGCCACGCCCGCCAGGCCTTTACGGGCCATCGGGTAGCCGTCGAGGGTGGTCATCACGGTGGAGGCTTCGCCGGGGATGTTCAGCAGGATCGAGCTGATACGCCCGCCGTATTCGCAGCCCAGGTACACGGCCGCCAGCAGGATCAGCGCCGACTCCGGGGGCAGGCCCAGGGCGAATGCGATGGGGATCAACAGCGCCACGCCGTTGATCGGGCCCAGGCCAGGCAACAGGCCGACCACGGTGCCGATCAAGGTGCCGCAGAGGGCGGTCACCAGGTTGTAAGGGGACAGTGCAACGCCGAAGCCCTGGCCCAAATAGCCGAAAGTATCCATATCAGTTCTCCAGAACGTCGAGCAGGCCGAGGGGCAGCGGAACATCCATGGCTTTATCGAACAGCAGATAAAGACCGATGGCCATCAGGCTGACGATCACCACACTGGGCAACCAGCGGCCGCCATACAGGCGCGCCATCGGGATGCCGATCAGCATGCTGCTGAGAATGAAACCCAGGGGTTCGAAGGTGCCGGCGAACACGATCAACAGGCCGACGCAAATAGCGATCTTGACCAGGGTTTCGCGGTCGAGCGCCGGCTCTTCCTCGGTGTGCTTGGTCGGTTGCGGGCGAAACAGCATGTAGATCAGTGCCAGGCTCATCAGCCCGAGCATCAGCAGCGGGTAGGCGCGAGGCCCTACCGGCTCATAGGAAAACGCCGCCTGATACGGCCAGGCCATCAGCGCCAGGCCGGCACAGGCCAGCAACAGCACAGCGGCAAAAATGCGTTGTAAAAGCATGTAGAACTCCTGGGCCACGCCCCCGGAGAAGGAGGGCGTGGCCGCGCTGGGAAGGAGGGGCGATTACTGGATCAGGCCGAACTCTTTGGCCAACACTTTGTAGTCAGCCACCTGTTTCTTCACGTAGGTGTCCAGCTCCGGGCCGGTCATGGCGAACGGGAAGAGCTCGCGCTGGTCACGCAGCTTGGCGAACTCTTCGGAGGCCAGCAGTTTGTCGAACGCGTCTTTCCACCAGGCGTAGTCGGCATCGCTGACTTTTGGCCCGAGGTAGAAGCCGCGTACCACTGGCCAGACGATGTCGTAGCCTTGCTCCTTGGCGGTCGGAATGTCCTTCATTTCCGGCTCGTCCAGACGCTTCTCGGAGAACACCGCCAGCAGGCGCATGTCGCCACTCAGGATGTGCGGCATGGAGTCGGAGATGTCGGTACTGCCCACCTGGATGTGACCACCGAGCAGGGCGGTGGCGATTTCGCCGCCGCCTTCGAGGGCCACATACCGCAGCTCGCGGGGGTTGATCCCGGCAGCCTTGGCGATCAGGGCGGTCTGCATCCAGTCCTGGCTGCCGACGGTGCCGCCGGAACCAATCACCACGCTGCCCGGATCTTTCTTCAAGGCTTTTACGAGATCGTCGAGGGTCTTGTAGGGCGAATCACTTTTCACCGCGATAGCCCCGTAGCTGGTGCCGACGGCCGCCAACCAACGCACGGCGCTTTCATCAAAACGCCCGAACTTGCCTTGTGCCAGGTTCAACAGCGAACCGCTGGACCAGGCCACCAGAGTGCCAGCATCGGCAGGGCGCTGGGCGACCACCGCGTTGTAAGCCACCGCGCCCACGCCGCCAGGCATGTAGGTCACGCGCATCGGCTTGCTCAGCAACTTCTCGTTGACCAGCGCGCTTTGCGCCAGTTTGCAGGTCAGGTCAAAACCACCGCCGGGGGAGGCCGGGGCGATGCATTCCGGGCGCTTGGGTTCATCGGCGGCCAGCAGTTGGCCGGCGAACAGCATGCAACCGGCAGCGAGGGCAAATTTACGCAGTGAAGGGGTCATGGTTATCTCCGTCTTTTTTTGTTGTGAGGTTCTACTGCCAGAGCACCCTTACCAAAGGGCAACGCTGTAGCTGACCAGTACGCGCATTTCATCCGCGTCACGGGCTGAATAGTTGGAGCGGTAGGTGGCGTTACGCAGGCGCACGGCAACGTCTTTGAACGTGCCGGTTTGCACCACGTATTTGATCTCGGTGTTGCGCTCCCACTCTTTGCCGGTTTCGCCGTTCTTGAGCTTGATGTTGTCACCCGACAGGTAACGGCTCATGAAACTCAGGCCTGGAATGCCCAGCTTGGCGAAGTCGTAGTCGTAGCGCGCCTGCCAGGAACGCTCGTCGGCGCCGGCAAAGTCATTGATCTGAACGAAGTTGACCAGGTACGGGTCACTGCCATCCACATACGGGAAGGCGCTGTCGCCGGACATGTGCTGGTAGCCGGCGCTGAGCTTATGGCCATTGAGGGCATAGCTGAACAGACCGTTGAGGGAGGTGTTGTCGATCTTGCCGCCACGGGCGGCACCCGTGTCATCGCTGAGGGCCAGGCGCAGGTCGGTGGCGAAGGTGCCGGGGCCCATCGGGCGTGCGGCCACCAGGCCGAGGAAGTGCTGGCGATACACGTCGTCGAGTTGGGCGAAGTGGTAGCTGCCGGTAATCTTGTCGGCGAACTTGTAGTCCACGCCACCGAAGTTGAAGTGCTTGCCGGTGGCGCCGCTGAGGAAGCGGCTGTTCTTGTTGTTGAGGGCAATGTCCTCGTAGTTGCTGTCGTCGCGGTCCTTGGCCTTGTCCAGGCGGCCGCCGGTGAACGTCAGGTTCTTGAATTCCCTGGAGGTCAGCAGGCCGCCGTTGAATGTCTGCGGCAGGATGCGGCCGTCGTTGGGCTTGAGGATCGGCAGTTCAGGCATCAACGAACCGATCTTCAACTCGGTGGCGGAGATCTTCACCTTGCCGGTCAAACCCAGCTTGGAGTACTCATCGGCGGCGCGACCATCGTCATGGGTCGGCAGCAGGCCGGTGCCGGTGCGGTCGGGGCTGGAGTCGAGCTTGACCCCGAGCATGCCCAGCGCATCCACGCCAAAACCGACGGTGCCGTCGGTGTAGCCTGATTGCAGGTTCAGCATGAAGCCCTGGGCCCATTCGTCGCGCTTGGATTGCTGCGCACTGGTGCCGTCGCGAAAGTCGCGGTTGAAGTACATGTTGCGGGTTTCCAGGGTCGCGCTGCTGTCTTCGAAGAAGGCAGCCTGGCTAAGCGGCGAAAAGCCGGCAAGGGCAGCGGCACTGGCAAGGGCGGTGTGGGTCAGGCGGGAAAAACGAACAGGCGGGCAAGCCTGGGGCTGGGTCGACAGCATCGTGGTGCACTCCGTTATTGTTCTTATTCTGGCGAAAACGCATCGAGGCGTTTTTCGGGCGCTACGGTTGAGGTAGCTGAGCAGGCATGGCCTACCGTGGCTGGATGCTAAAGGGCGAAGCTTTCACTAACCTTTCAGTTGCCTTTCAATGTTTTCGGGCTTCACAGGGCAGGCGGCGCCTGTAAACTGCCCGCCAAGGCGTGGCATCGACCACCCATGAACGAGGTAGAAATCCATGCGTGTCCTCCTGGTTGAAGACCATCTGCAACTCGCCGAAAGTGTCGCCCAGGCGCTCAAGAGCACGGGTTTGACCGTCGACGTGCTGCACGATGGCGTGGCCGCGGACCTGGCCTTGAGCAGCGAGGAATACGCGGCGGCGATCCTTGATGTGGGGCTGCCGCGCATGGATGGTTTCGAGGTGCTGGCCCGCCTGCGCGCCCGTGGAAAAAATCTGCCGGTGCTGATGCTGACCGCCCGCAGTGACGTGAAAGACCGCGTGCATGGCCTCAATCTGGGCGCCGATGACTACCTCGCCAAACCTTTCGAATTGACGGAGCTGGAAGCACGGGTCAAGGCACTGCTGCGCCGCAGTGTGCTGGGCGGCGAGCGCCAGCAGACCTGCGGGGTGCTGGTGTACGACCTCGATACACGGCGCTTCACCGTGGGCGGCGAGCTGATGACCCTGACCTCCCGCGAGCAAGCCGTGCTCGAAGCGTTGATCGCGCGCCCGGGCCGTGTGATGAGCAAGGAGCAACTCGCATCCCAGGTGTTCGGCCTGGACGAAGAGGCCAGCCCGGATGCTATCGAAATCTACGTGCACCGCCTGCGCAAGAAACTCGATGGCCAGCCCATCGCCATCGTGACCTTCCGCGGCCTCGGCTATCTGCTGGAAGCCCGCGATGCATAAGCCCAGCAGCCTGCGCTGGCGCCTGCTGTGGAACCTGGCGCTGTTGCTGGTGCTGTTGATGCTGGCCAGCGGCATGAGCGCCTATTGGAACGGTCGCGAAGCCGCCGACACTGCGTACGACCGCACGCTCCTGGCCTCGGCGCGGACCATCGCCGCCGGGCTGACCCAAGTGGACGGTACCCTCAGCGCCAACGTGCCCTATGTGGCCTTGGACACCTTCGCCTACGACAGCGCCGGGCGTATCTATTACCAGGTCAATGACATCGACCAGAAGCTGATCTCCGGGTACGAAAACCTGCCCGGCCCGCCGCCTGGCACGCCGCGCACCGATGACTATCCAGCGCTTGCGCGGTTTTACAACGCCAAGTATCTGGGCCAGGAGGTGCGCGTGGTCAGCCTGCTCAAGGCTGTCTCGGAGCCGAACATGAACGGCATGGCGGAAATCCGCGTGGCCGAAACCGACGAAGCCCGCGTGAGCATGGCCCGCAGCCTGATGGCCGACACCTTGCTGCGCCTGGGCATGCTGGCCGTTGGCGCGTTGCTGCTGGTGTGGTTTGCCGTGAGTGCGGCGCTACGCCCGTTGGAGCGCCTGCGCACGGCAGTCGAAGAGCGCCAGCCCGACGACTTACGGCCCTTGCCGCTGGTGGAAGTGCAGCACGAGTTCGGCCCGCTGGTGCGTTCCCTCAATCACTTCACTGAACGCCTGCGCGGGCAATTCGAACGCCAGGCGCAGTTTATCGCTGACGCCTCCCACGAACTGCGTACGCCATTGGCGGCACTCAAGGCACGCCTGGAACTCGGCCTGCGCGCCGAAGATCCCGCGACCTGGCGCAGCACCCTGGAAACCGCCGCCCAAGGCACTGACCGTCTGACTCATTTGGCCAATCAATTGCTGTCCCTGGCGCGCATTGAAAACGGCGCACGGGCGATTGCCGAAGGTGGCGCGCAGTTGCTGGATTTGAGCCAGTTGGCCCGCGAGCTGGGCATGGCCATGGCGCCATTGGCCCATGCCGTGGCGTGGCGTTGGCGCTGGAGGCCGACGAGCCGGTGTGGTTGCGCGGCGAGCCGACGCTGCTGAACGAATTGCTGAGCAACCTGGTGGACAACGCCCTGGCCCACACGCCGCCGGGCGGCAACGTGATTCTGCGGGTGTCGGCGCCGGCGGTATTGGAGGTGGAAGATGACGGCCCAGGTATTCCGCTGGATGAGCGCGACCGGGTGTTCGAGCGCTTCTACCGCCGCAGCCAGCAAGGCATGGGCTCAGGCCTGGGGCTGGCGATTGTCGGCGAAATCTGCCGCGCCCATCTGGCGCAGATCAGCCTGCACGATGGTGCACAGGCGGGGTTGAAGGTGCGGGTGAGTTTTATCGCCGGTTGATCAATCGAACATCGAGCGGGCTTCATCCAGCTCTGCGCGCAGTTTTTCGCTGTAGGGGTCGACGCGCAGTTTCTTCATTGCCGGCAGGTTGGAGACTTCTACCCTTGCCAAGGGGTGGTCGGTGCCGTGATGGCAGTACAGCACGGCGATCTGCACCAGGTCGATGTAGTCGAGGCTGGCGGAGTCGCGCTCCAGATTCAGGTACTGGCCCGGCAGTTTCGCCAGCATTTCCGGGAAGTCCCAGCCGCTGAGCAATTTGTCGCCCAGCGCCGGGTGGATGCTGTCGATCACGTGGTTGAGGCTGACCGGGTCCGACAGCAGCTCGTAATGGTCTTCGGCATAGGTCAGGATCGGCAGCACGCCGATCTGATGCACCAAGCCGCCCAGCGCAGCCTGGTCCGGCTTGAGCTGGCTGTGGCTGCGGCACAGGGCATAGCTGACGCCCGCCACTTCGAGGCTGCGGCGCCACACATCGCGCATTTTCTGTTCTACCGTTTCGGAACGGGCATGGAAGATCTGTTCCATTACCAGGCCGATGGCCAGGTTGCTGCTGTAGTTGGTGCCCAGCCGGGTGATGGCGGTGTGCAGGTCGGTGACTTCCTGGGTGGCGCGCAACAGAGGGCTGTTGACCACTTTGATCAGGCGCGCCGACAGCGCGGTGTCGCGACCGATGACTTTGCTCAAGTGGCTGATGCTGATTTCCGGGTCTTCAGCGGCCTGACGGATGTTCAGGGCCACTTCCGGCAATGTCGGCAGAACCAGGTCATCGTTGTTGATGGCCTTAACCAACGCCTGTTGGACTTTTTCCGCCAGTTTGTTCATTCATGCTCTCTAGGGTGCTGCAAAAAGGTACGGCGACTAACGCTGGATTTCTCGATCGCGGTCGAGGGTGTAAGGCAGCTCAAGCAGCTGCAAGCCGGGGCCTTCCAGTGTGCCTAGGTGCACATCGCCACTATCGGCAGCTTCGGCTTGCAATACGGCCAGAAGTTCAATCACTTGGTCAGCTTTTGCGGCAATCACCACTTCGCCGATCGAGCTGTTGTGGCTGGGGGAAAACAGCGGGGTGCCTGGCTCGGGCATGTCAGCCGCGTTGAGGCTCAGGCGATACAAGCGACGCTTGAGTTTGCCCAGGTACTGCATGCGCGCGACGATTTCCTGGCCGGTGTAGCAACCTTTCTTGAAGCTCACGCCGCCCACCGCCTGCAGGTTGAGCATCTGCGGGATGAAGACTTCGCGGGTCTGCGGCATAACCTGGCCGATGCCGGCGCGGATCTGGCCGAGCAGCCATTCGTTCAAGTCGGCTTCCTTTAAGTGCGCGGCGAGTTGGCTGCGCACGGTGTCGGCTTGCTCGGCAGGCACCCAGAGTTCGGCACGGGCCGGGGAGACGCGGATGGCGACCAGCGCTTCGGCACGCGCCACGCTGTCGGTCTCGGCTGGAAGCTCAAGGCCCAGGCTGCCAAGCGCCTGGTCACCATGGGCCAGCCCGAAACGCACCCAGGCGGCGCTTTCGTCGGTGAGCTTGGACTTGGAGAAGACTGCGTATTTCTTCAGGTCGGCCAGCTGCGGTTCCAGCAGCTCAGTGGCCATCGCCAGCAACACGCCGTCACCTTGCAGCAGGATGCGGAAGCTCGATTGCATGCGGCCTTTTTGCGTACAGCGCGCACCCAGGCTGGCCTGGGTGTCGCTCAGGTAGTTGAGGTTGCAGGTGAGCTGGCCCTGCAGGAACTTGGCAGCGTCGGAACCGCGGACGGCCAGAATGCCTTCGTGGGACAGCGAGCAGAAAAAAGCGGAGTCAGCCATGGGTCATCGCAGGTCAAAAAGTCATGGGTGCATCATAGAGGGGCGCCCGGCAAATGGATAGTTTCCATATGGGGCGACCAAAGCCGACTGTTCCGGTGCCGTCGGGCCTGTATACTTGCGCTCTATTTGAGGAGCGCTCCATGGTCGAAGATGTAGAAATCAATCGCCTCTACTGGCACAGCCGTCGTGGCATGCTGGAACTGGATGTGTTGTTGGTGCCTTTCACCAAAGAGGTTTATGCGACGCTCAATCAGGTAGATCGCGACCTTTATGTCCGTCTGCTGGAATGCGAAGACCAGGACATGTTCGGCTGGTTCATGGAACGCGCCGAATCGGAAGATCCTGAGCTGCAGCGTATGGTTCGGATTATTCTGGACCGTGTTCAGCCCAAGTAATCGCTTTGAATGCCGCTGGCAGGCCTCACGGCTGTTGCTGGCGGCGTATGTGCTTGCCCAGCTGTTCGCGCTGGGCGCCTGTTTGGCCCTCGATTTCCCCTTTGCTTTCCTTGGCGTTCTGTTATGCCTGGCCCATGCGGCCTGGATGCTGCCACGTCATATCCTCTTGACCCACCGCTCGTCGGTTCTTGGGCTGCGTCGTGATGAGGACGGTTGGCAGTTGTTCAGTCATGAGCGGGGATGGCACAGCGTGCAGTTGCGCCCAGACAGCCTGGCGTTGCCGCTGATTGTGGTGTTGCGCTATCGGGTGCAGGGCGAGTGGTGGGTGCGTTCGGTCTGTGTGCCGCGGGATTCGCAGGTCGCCGATGTGCACCGGCGCCTGCGGGTACGCCTGAAGTTCAGCCGCCGTAGGTGGTTGGCACCAGAATAGTGTCGCGGGCCTCGGGCAGCATCTGCGGATAGTCGAGGGTGTAATGCAGGCCCCGGCTTTCCTTGCGCTCCATGGCCGAGCGGATCATCAGTTCAGCGACCTGCGCCAGGTTGCGCAACTCGATCAGGTCACGGCTGACTTTATAGTTGCTGTAGAACTCATCAATCTCATCCAGCAGCAAACGCACGCGGTGCTGAGCCCGTTGCAGGCGCTTGTTGGTGCGCACGATCCCCACGTAGTCCCACATGAAGCGTCGCAGCTCGTCCCAGTTGTGGGCGATGATCACGTCTTCGTCCGAATCGGTGACCTGGCTGGCATCCCAGCGGGGCAGGGCGGTCGGCACCGGGATGCGCGGCAGTTGGTCGAGAATGTCCGCAGCGGCCGAGCGGGCATAGACGAAGCATTCGAGCAACGAGTTGCTGGCCATGCGGTTGGCGCCGTGCAGGCCGGTGAAGCTGGTTTCGCCAATCGCATACAGACCGGGCACGTCGGTGCGGCCATGCTGGTCGACCATCACGCCGCCGCAGGTGTAGTGCGCGGCCGGCACCACGGGGATCGGGCCTTTGGTGATATCGATGTTGAACGCCAGGCAGCGCTCATAGACGGTGGGGAAGTGGGTCTTGATGAAGTCTTCCGGTTTGTGGCTGATGTCCAGGTATACGCAGTCGACGCCCAGGCGTTTCATCTCGTGGTCGATGGCGCGGGCGACGATATCCCGTGGGGCCAGTTCGGCGCGTGTGTCGAAGCGCTGCATGAAGCGTTCGCCATTTGGCAGTTTCAGGTGCGCACCTTCGCCGCGCAGGGCTTCAGTGATCAGGAAGCTCTTGGCCTGCGGGTGATACAGGCAGGTGGGGTGGAATTGATTGAATTCCAGGTTGGCCACCCGGCAGCCCGATCGCCAGGCCATGGCGATGCCGTCACCGCAGGCCCCGTCGGGGTTGCTGGTGTAGAGGTAGACCTTGGCCGCACCGCCCGAGGCGAGAATCGTGAAGCGTGCGCCATAGGTGTCGACTTCGCCGCTGGCGCGGTTGAGCACGTAGGCGCCGAGGCAGCGCTCGCCGTCCAGGCCCAGGCGTTTTTCGGTGATCAGGTCGACGGCGACGCGTTGTTCCAGCAATTCGATGTTGGGGCGCTGGCGAGCCTGGTCGAGCAGGGTCTTGAAGATCGCGGCACCGGTGGCGTCGGCGGCGTGGATGATGCGGCGGTGGCTGTGGCCGCCTTCGCGTGTGAGGTGGAATTCGAAGCCGCCGTCGTCACTGCTCGCGTGTTCGTCGCGGGTAAACGGCACGCCCTGGTCGATCAGCCATTGGATCGCCTCGCGGCTGTGCTCGACGGTAAAACGCACCGCGTCTTCGTTGCACAGGCCGCCGCCGGCGTTGAGCGTGTCTTCGACGTGGGATTGCACGGTATCGGTGTCATCCAGCACAGCGGCGACACCGCCTTGGGCCCAGAATGTGGAGCCGTTGGCCAGGTCGCCTTTGCTCAGGACCGCAATGCGCAGATGGCTGGGAAGGGTCAGTGCAAGGCTCAATCCGGCCGCGCCGCTGCCGATCACCAGGACATCGTGTTGAAACTGTTGGCTCATTTGAAGGATTCCGCAAAAAGCGATCCAAAGGGCAGGCGCAGACAGGACGCCTGGATCGGCGAATCAAAGGGTCACACGGACCACTAGTATATAGAGGGGGGGAGCGGCACAATAGCCGGGCATTCGTGGCAATGTGAGATTACAGTGCGTGGCTTGGGTAAAATCCGCCGGTTATTGGAGCGGGAACTTTTTGCATAAGCCCCGACTCAATAGCAGGTTGCCCGAAAGCTGGGAAAACGTTGAGTTTATTGGCCCGTCGGGAGCATTGGACGCGTCAGAAAACCGGCGACAAGATTATTCGCGCAGCCGGCGTTGCCCGCGCTGCGTTTTTCGTGTGTGCCAAATCAGTGCATGCCGGAAACTTGCTTGAAGGGGGAGAACTTTTGCGAAAAGTCCGAGTCTATGTTTGCAAGCCTGATCGTTTAGTTATGCAAGCCTCCTTCAAGTACAACGAGGAGTGTTCATGCTAACCCAGGAAGAGGATCAGCAGCTGGTCGAGCGCGTTCAACGCGGCGACAAGCGAGCATTTGATCTGCTAGTGCTGAAATACCAGCACAAAATTCTCGGGTTGATCGTGCGGTTTGTGCACGACACCCATGAAGCGCAGGACGTTGCACAAGAGGCCTTTATCAAGGCCTACCGTGCACTGGGCAATTTCCGCGGTGACAGTGCGTTTTACACGTGGCTGTACCGCATCGCCATCAACACGGCGAAGAACTATCTGGTGTCTCGCGGGCGCCGCCCACCCGATAGTGATGTTAGTTCGGAAGATGCAGAATTTTACGATGGTGATCACGGCCTCAAAGATCTCGAGTCGCCGGAGCGTGCATTGCTGCGCGACGAGATTGAAGGCACCGTCCATCGCACTATTCAGCAATTGCCAGAAGATTTGCGTACAGCGTTAACTTTACGTGAATTCGATGGTCTGAGTTACGAAGACATTGCGAGCGTCATGCAGTGTCCGGTGGGGACTGTAAGGTCACGGATTTTCCGGGCCCGGGAAGCCATCGATAAAGCCTTGCAACCGTTGTTGCAAGAGAACTAAAGACAGCGGCGACAGCCAAGAGAGGAACCGCCATGAGTCGTGATGCCCTGCAGGAATCGCTGTCCGCAGTGATGGATAACGAAGCGGATGAACTGGAACTTCGTCGAGTGCTCAACGCATTTGATGATGCCGAAACCCGTGATACCTGGTCTCGTTACCAAGTCGCTCGGGCGGTGATGCACAAGGATCTTCTAATCCCTCGTCTGGATATTGCTGCGGCCGTTTCTGCTGCGCTGGCCGATGAAGCCGTTCCGGCAAAAGCTGCTCGTGGTCCTTGGCGTAGCCTCGGTCGCCTGGCAGTTGCTGCCTCGGTGACAGTTGCAGTGCTTGCCGGTGTTCGCCTGTACAACCAGGACGATATCGCTGGTGCCGAACTGGCCCAACAGACTCAGCAACCGGTCATGGCCGGTCCGCAAGTCAAAGGCCCAGCAGTACTGGCCGGCTACAAGGAAAGCTCAGACACCACCGGCCCTATGGCCAACGGTGTACTTCAAGGGCAATCCGGCTGGCAGGACCAGCGTCTTCCAGGTTACCTGCGCCAACACGCACAGGAATCAGCCCTGAAAGGCACTGAAAGCGCTCTGCCATACGCTCGCGCTGCAAGCCTGGAAAACCGCTAAACCGCTAGGGAGCATTATGCGCGCCATACCGCTCCTTACGCTGTTGCTCAGTGGTTGGTTTGCACTACCCGCCCATGCCGATGAAGCCCAAGACTGGCTGACTCGACTTGGGCGTGCCGAGCAGAAACAAAGCTTTGAAGGTACGTTCGTCTACGAGCGTAACAGCAGTTTTTCCACCCATGACATCTGGCATCTTGTCCAGAACGGTCAGGTCCGCGAGCGGCTTTTACAGCTCGATGGTTCTGCCCAGGAAGTTGTGCGAGTGGATGGCCGCACCCAATGCGTCAGCGGTACGCTGGTCGCTGGCCTTGGCAATTCGCGTGAGGCCCCTTCGCGCGCGCTTGATCCGCAAAAACTCAATCAATTCTATGAACTGGCCGTCATCGGAAAATCCCGCGTGGCCGGTCGTAATGCTGTCATCGTGTCGATCACGCCGCGTGATCAATACCGTTATGGGTTTGAACTTCACCTGGATCGTGAGACCGCACTGCCACTTAAATCCTTGTTGCTGAACGATCAAGGGCAGTTGCTCGAACGCTTTCAGTTCACCCGCTTGGATACGTCCACCGCGCCCAGTGATCGAGACTTGCAGCCCAGCAGTGAGTGCACGCCTATCGCAGTGGCCGACACCAAGGCGCCGGAAGTCGAGTCCGCTGAGGCTTGGCACTTGGAATGGTTGCCACCGGGTTTTCAACTGACCAGTAGCAGTGCCCGTAAAGACACTCACACCAAGGCCACGGTCGACAGCTTGATGTATGAAGACGGGCTCGCACGGTTTTCGGTGTTTCTCGAGCCGATCAGCGATGTGAGCGTGACCGAGACGCGCACCCAGTTAGGCCCCACGGTTGCAGTGTCCCGTCGCCTCAATACGGTGGACGGCGAAATGATGGTGACGGTCGTGGGTGAAATTCCTATCGGCACCGCCGAGCGTATCGCGCTGTCAGTGCGCGGTGAAAAAAAGGCCGCCACCCAGCCGTGAGTTGTTAATCCTATGTTCATCCGGCTCTTTCACTGTACGTCCATGCCAGGTTGGCTGCCGAGAGCATGAAATGTCTGGATCAGCATTTTCACTTGCAAAAATCCCCCATGTTTTTTATAGGTCAGGGCTTGTCGGCTCTGGCCTTGTTTTGTTCGCGGAACAAAAATGTCGGTCGCAGTTTTCGGCGTTTCTTGAACCCTGTCGCTCAACCCTGCTCGTCGTAACGGGAGCTGTATGTCGATACCACGTTTGAAATCCTACCTATCCATAGTCGCAACGGTGCTTGTGCTGGGCCAGGCCGTGCCTGCGCAAGCGGCCGAGTTGCCTGATTTCACCCAATTGGTTGAGCAAGCCTCGCCAGCTGTGGTGAACATCAGTACCACGCAGAAACTGCCGGATCGCAAAGTGTCGAATCAGCAGATGCCAGACCTTGAAGGCCTGCCGCCGATGCTGCGTGAGTTCTTCGAGCGAGGCATGCCTCAGCCACGCACCCCTCGTGGCGGTGGTGGCGGTCAGCGTGAAGCACAGTCCCTGGGCTCGGGCTTTATCATTTCACCTGATGGCTACATCCTCACCAACAACCACGTGATTGCCGACGCCGACGAGATTCTCGTGCGTCTGGCCGACCGTAGCGAGCTGAAAGCCAAGCTGGTGGGCACCGATCCACGTTCCGACGTCGCGCTGCTGAAGATAGAAGGCAAGGACCTGCCAGTGCTCAAGCTGGGCAAGTCTCAGGACCTGAAAGCTGGGCAGTGGGTTGTTGCCATCGGTTCTCCGTTCGGTTTTGACCACACCGTGACGCAGGGCATCGTCAGTGCCATTGGTCGCAGCCTGCCGAACGAAAACTACGTGCCGTTCATCCAGACCGACGTGCCGATCAATCCGGGTAACTCCGGTGGCCCGCTGTTCAACCTGGCCGGTGAAGTAGTGGGTATCAACTCGCAGATCTACACCCGTTCCGGCGGCTTCATGGGCGTGTCGTTTGCTATCCCGATCGACGTGGCCATGGATGTTTCCAACCAACTGAAAAGTGGTGGCAAGGTCAGCCGTGGTTGGTTGGGTGTAGTGATCCAGGAAGTGAACAAAGACCTCGCTGAGTCCTTCGGTCTCGACAAACCGGCCGGCGCGCTGGTTGCACAGATCCAGGATGACGGCCCTGCTGCCAAAGGCGGCCTGCAAGTCGGCGACGTGATCCTGAGCATGAACGGCCAGCCGATTGTCATGTCGGCAGACCTGCCACATCTGGTAGGTGCACTGAAGGCGGGGAGCAAGGCCAAGCTGGAAGTGATTCGTGAAGGCAAGCGCCAGAACGTTGAGCTGACCGTAGGCGCCATCCCTGAAGAGGGTGCGACCCTGGACGCCCTGGGCAATAACAAGCCGGGTGCTGAGCGCAGCAGCAACCGCCTGGGCATCGCAGTGGTTGAGCTGACCGACGAGCAGAAGAAAACCTTCGACCTCAAGGGCGGCGTAGTGATCAAGGAAGTGCAGGATGGCCCCGCAGCCTTGATCGGCCTGCAGCCGGGCGACGTGATCACCCACCTGAACAATCAAGCAATCGACACCACCAAGCAGTTCACCGACATCGCCAAGGCGCTGCCGAAGAATCGCTCGGTGTCGATGCGTGTGTTGCGTCAGGGGCGTGCCAGCTTTATTACCTTCAAGCTGGCCGAGTAATCCGCTAAGCCAATAAAAAGCCCCGCCGTCGGTTAACGATGGCGGGGCTTTTTTGTGGGTGATGGGTTTAGCCCATCATCCCTTTTACCAGGCGTTCCTGTTCGATCAGCTCACGTTGGCGTGCGTCGATACGTGACGACAACGGGAAGTTGCTGCCCGCACGGCGCTTGGCGAAGTCCAGTTGCTGAATCGCCTGCTGAAAGTCGCCAACCAGCGCAAAGTACTCAGCGCGGGCTTGGTGCAGGCCGATGATGTTGCCCGACAGGCCGCGAGTCTCGGCGACTTGATACCACACGTCTGGATCGTCTGGGCGGGACTTGAGCAGGCCATCCAGGGCCTTTTCCGCATCGGCGGTACGATTCTGTTTAAGCAACAGGTCGACCCGGATCTGATTCAGTGGGTAGTTGCCAGGGTATTGGGTCAACATCCGATCTGTGCGTTGCTGGGCATCGGGCAGATGGCTGCTGTCGATATCCAGCTGGATCTGCGCCAGGTTGTAAGTGATGTCATTGGGGGCCTTGGCCAGCAACGGTTGCAGGCTATCTCGCGCCTGCTTGAACTGTGAGGCCTTGATCTGGGCGATGGCCAAGCCATAACGCGCCACATCGTTTTTCGGGTTCTCGTCCAGTTGCGCCTGGAAGCGCTTGGCGGCGAGTCCCGAGGTGTCCTCATATTGCAACTGCACCCGTGCGCGGATCAGTTGGTAGCGCAGGCTGTCCTCCTTGCCACCGGGCTTGGATTGCTCGGCGCGGTTGCGGGTGTCGGCGATCCGCGATTCGGTGACCGGGTGCGTCAGCAGGAATTCCGGTGGCTTGGCGTCGAAGCGGTATTGGCGTCCCAAACGCTCGAACATGGTCGGCATGGAGCGCGGGTCGTAACCGGCTTTCTCCAGGTTGACGATGCCGATACGGTCCGCCTCTTGTTCATTCTGCCGAGAGAAGCGCCGTTGTTCCTGGATCGCCGCCGCCTGGGTGCCGGCAATCGCAGCAATGCCTGCGTCGCCTGCGCCGGCGGCTGCCGCGATGATGCCGCCGAGCAGGGCAGCCATCATCGGGATCTGCATGCGCTGTTGCGCTTCAACACCCCGGGCGAAGTGGCGTTGGGACAAGTGAGCCAATTCGTGGGCCAGCACCGAGGCGTATTCCCCTTCGGTCTGGGCGTTGAGGAACAGGCCGCCGTTTACGCCGACGATACCGCCTGGCGCGGCAAAGGCGTTGAGTTGTGGGCTGTTGATCAGGATGAACTCCAGGCGACGGTCATTCACCTGGCTGGTTTCCACCAGCTTGTACACGCTGGTTTCGACGTAATCCTTGAGTTGCGGATCGTTCAGTTGGGAAACCTGCCCACGCAGATAAGCCAGCCAGGCACGGCCCAATTGGAATTCCTGTTGTGGCGAGACAATGGCAGAACTGGCGTCGCCAAGCGACGGCAGGTCGTCAGCAAAGCCCGGAGAGGCCAGCAGGCAAGCCAGCGTCAGCAGGGTAGGGCGCAAAAAAGTCATGCACAGAGCCTTTGGACAAAGAGCTTACTGTAGCCGGACACTGAGCGTCGGACCAGATATTCTAAGCACCCCGAACGCTTGCCCGGAGTAAACCCATGACCGACGCTGTAGCCTTTGATGCCGAGCTTGACGCCAGCGGCCTCAATTGCCCGTTGCCTTTGCTGAAGGCCAAGCTGGAACTGAATCGATTGGCCAGCGGTGCTGTGCTCAAGGTGATCGCCACGGACGCAGGCTCCCAGCGCGATTTCCGCACATTTGCCAAGCTGGCCGGCCACACGCTGCTGCATGAAGAAGATGCCGCCGGTGTTTACCGTTACTGGTTGCGCAAGGCCTGAACCGCTGCCCCTACCAACCGAGGTTGATTGATGTTCAAAGTGTTACGAGACTGGATCCAGCGCTACTTCTCGGATGAAGAAGCTGTGGTGCTGGCCGTCCTGCTGTTCCTGGCCTTTACTGCCGTGCTCACCCTGGGTGGCATGCTGGCGCCCGTCCTCGCGGGGATGGTGTTGGCTTACCTGATGCAGGGCCTGGTCACTACCCTTGAACGCTTGCGCTTGCCGGGTGGTGCGGCGGTGGGGCTGGTATTTGCCTTGTTCATGGGCCTGCTGGTGGTGTTTATCGTGGTGGTGTTGCCGCTGCTGTGGCACCAACTGATCACGCTGTTCAACGAGCTGCCGGGCATGCTCGCCAAGTGGCAGTCGCTGTTGCTGCTGTTACCGGAGCGCTACCCGCATCTGGTGTCGGACGAGCAGGTGTTGCAGGCGATCGAAGTGGCACGCGGCGAAATCGGAAAATTCGGGCAATGGGCGCTGACGTTTTCCCTGTCCAGCCTGCCGCTGCTGGTCAACATCATGATCTACCTGGTGCTGGTGCCGATCCTGGTGTTCTTCTTCCTCAAGGACCGCGCAATGATCGGTCGCTGGGTGAGTGGCTACCTGCCGCGTGAGCGAGCGCTGATTACCCGGGTGGCCGAGGAGATGAATCGCCAGATCGCCAACTACATTCGTGGCAAAGTCATCGAAATCATTATCTGCGGCGGCGTTACCTACATCGCCTTTATTGCCCTGGACTTGAATTACGCGGCCCTGCTGGCATTGCTGGTCGGTATTTCAGTGGTAGTGCCGTATGTCGGCGCGGTGGTGGTGACGGTGCCGGTGACACTGATTGCGCTGTTCCAGTGGGGCTGGAGCGATCAGTTCATCTACCTGATGGCGGTGTACGGGATCATCCAGACCCTGGATGGCAACGTGCTGGTGCCGTTGCTCTTCTCGGAGGCGGTCAACCTGCACCCGGTGGCGATCATCTGCGCGGTGTTGTTGTTTGGCGGGTTGTGGGGATTCTGGGGGGTGTTCTTTGCGATTCCCCTGGCAACGCTGTTCAAGGCCGTGCTGGATGCGTGGCCAAGGCAGGAGCCAGTTGTTGCACCATTGTTGTAGTGAGCGGGCTTGC